>DASWCL010000286.1:0-19378 GCA_036390135.1 Binatia bacterium | reverse complement strand
CTCGCGCGACGTTCTTACCTGCTGAAGTATGCGGACATCACGCTTAGGTTTCTCAAGGCCTGGATCGAAGCGAGGTATTTTTTCAAAGCCAATCCCGAATTCAGTATCGGCGTCTTAAAAAAATACGTCGCCACACACGACGCAGCATCGAGAGCGCCTTTCGTCAAAGCCTATGCCCTACGTCGCAAAATCCATGATGTATCTCTTGTCCCGCACCAGGACGGACATTCCCGTCGCCAGTCGGGAAGGCTTCGTCGAGTCACGCTTCATTAAGGAACTCGAAAGCGCGGGTTTCTTCGAAGAGATGAATCGAAAATACGGCAAATGAACTGAATCGGCAAATATCGTGGCTTCGTCACCGACTCTAGATCCAACTCCTGCATTCGAACTCCGAGGCCGCGGCTGTTCGGCCAACACCCGACCGATAATTAAATCACGGGCTTGCTTGACAGTAGCCAGGTTAACACGTAGAGTAAACTTCCTAGTTCAGTATAAGGCCTTCTGAAAGAGGATGATTCAAACGTTGAAGGCCTCTAATCCGTCTCTCTCCTTGCGAACGATACCTACAGGATATTCCGACCAGAGCGTGGTTTCAGTCATTCACTAGCCCATGTTCTGCCCACTGGCAGTCTAATTCTCAGGGTCATAGACAACAATTTTCTCATTGGAGGAGAACATGGGTACTAAATTATATGTTGGTGGTCTGCCTTATTCGGTAACCGAAGGGCGGCTGCAGGAAATCTTTTCAGCGCACGGGTCGGTCGAATCGGCCAACGTGATTTCGGATAAGTTTACCGGACAATCGCGAGGCTTCGGCTTCGTGGAGATGGGTTCCAGCGGCGAGGCCCAGAAAGCCATTGAGTCGCTGAACGGCACCCAGTTGGACGGGCGCACGCTGACCGTGAACGAAGCCAAGCCTATGGCGCGGCGCGACAACGGCGGCGGCGCAAGCCGTGACGGTGGACGCAATCGCTGGTAGTCTTTTCGTCACCTAGCTAACTACCTTGGGGGGGCAACAGGTCGGGTTGCCCCCTTCTTTTCTTGCACTGCACGCGCCAGCTTGACGCCATGCTTCGGGGAGTAGCGATTTACTTCCACGATTCCACCGCTGGCTCTCTCTCCGACGCGCTGGAACTGAGTTATTCGTGCTCCAAATTTTTCAGGCTCCGAGGACATTCGCAAACCTCGGAGGCTTTTTATCGGCCCTAAACGAGGAGGTTCCATGTCCGAACGCGAAGAAGTTAAACAAAGTGCCGCGCTCTTAAGAGGCATTATCCGCAGCATCGACAAAAAGCTCGATTACAGCTTAATGGACCAGACTCAGGAAGGGAGATTCTCCCTGCGGCTGTCATCGCGCGGGCGGCACGGAATTGTTTCCCTACTGACCGACGACCTGCGACTGGCCGTGCGCGACAACGTGCGCAAGAATTTGATCCGGCAAAAGATCAAGAATACGCGCGACCACTTGCTATCTACCTATGTTGTAGACGTCATGGGAAGAAAAGTTGCGAGAATGCTGAAACAGTCCGGCGGGGCGAAAGACGAATCCAGGCCATCTTTCTTTAGACGCCCGCAGGGCAGAAGGTAACAGTTTCTTCGTACGACTCGGTCGGGCGGCAGTCTTAACTCGGTGATTCCCGATGCATTGTCGTGATCTGATGCCCGGCGCCGACATGGTGACGATTTAAGATTCAACGCCGGTGCCTCAACACTCGTTACGTCAGTAGCCTCACGATCTCGTGAACGTTTGTCGCAGGCTGGGGGCGATGTAGTCGATCGTCTCTGCAACATTCCGTTCTGGAGTGGCCTTAGTTAGCGGCAAACGTCACGCAATTGCTAACTAAATCAGGCTCCGAACTATTCAGACTAATCATTCGTCGCTGTTGATCACGTCGATCATTTGGCGCAACCGGCCATAGTCTTCGCGGTTAAAATGCATCAGGAGCCGGTGCAAGTGGAGTTTATCGGGCTCGTCGGCTTCGTCGGGCAGCGGATCGGTTTGTCTGACCTCACTGGTGACGATATCCGCGAAGTCGCGGTTAAGCCGGTCGATCAAACCTGCGCTAGGCGGGCGATGCAGACGAATGACCAAGTCCTGCTTAACGAAGCGATAAGAATGAAAGTTGCTGTAGAAGTGCGTGATTTCCTTGACCGCCGCCTCGGCGCTTGTGCAGATTCTGAAAAAAGTCATTTCTCTCTCAATAATGTAACCGCGGCTCATCACATCGTCTCGGAGAAACTCCTGCCAGCGTAACCAGTAGGTACCGTCCGGCAGGTCCATCAAGATGATCGGCACGAGCTGTGTCTTTCCAGTCTGCGCTAGCGTGATCGACTCTAAAAGCTCGTCGTGGGTGCCGAAGCCGCCGGGAAAGATCACCACGCCATCGGCTTCTTTGACAAACATGAGTTTGCGGGTGAAGAAAAAATGAAAATTCATGAGCTTCGGATCGTTGCGGATGAACGGGTTGGCATCTTGCACGGAAGGCAAACGGATGTTGACGCCGAAACTTTTCTCTCGTCCCGCGCCCTCATGACCGGCTTGCATAATGCCCGGCCCGGCACCTGTGATCACCATCCACCCCGCTTGCGCCAGGCTCGCTCCGACGCTTCGCGCCAGATGATAGTACGGATCGCTTTCGCGGACCCGCGTTGAGCCAAATATGCTGACTTTGCGCAGATGCCGGTACGGCGCAAAGATTCTAAAAGCATGGCGCAGCTCCTGCATGGCGCGATTCAAGATTTTTAGATCTCCACGTTCGGCGTCGTCCTGAGCCAGCTTGAGCAAAGTCCGCAATATCCCGGCGAACTGATCTGCATTGACGAAGTCGTTCTGCGCGCGCAGCCACTCGTCGATCTGTGCCCCGAGATCCGCCAAACTTCTATTTTGCTGTTCCACTTGTGCCGCCTTCGCCGGCGAACTATTTTGCTTCGAGTCCATAGTTTCAATCTCGAGCGGACATGCTTCGCAGCAGCGTCTGCCCGCAGCCTTTCTTGACTACCTGTCATTATAGAGGATCGAAGAGGCACCGGATAGTGACAGGATCCTCATCGATTCCGCGGTATTCTCCTGAACTTTTTTTCGCTTAGCGCTGTGGTAGGCCGCGCGCGCTGGCGACGGGTTCTGCAAAAGGAAGAGGCGGGCGTGAGGCGCAACTGCGATTGGCAAGAGGAATGCCGGAACTAAGATTGAGCAAACTCGGCAGGGAAGATGAAATGAAGCTAAAGAACCCTTCCAACGCGCGGTTTACTTGCCGCCGCCTTTTTTGTCGATCTCCGCAACAAAGCGCATATCCAGGAAATCTTCCGGTTTGACGTTTTTGACTGCCGGATCGCTGACTTCTGCAAGCACCGCTTCCATGCCTTTACGACTCACGTAAGGCGGGTACTCCAAGTATTCGCGAAATTGGTTGTAAGTATCTTCCTGAATGTCGGGCTCTTTAACCTTCAGCTGGTTCTGGATCATTTTTAGCGCGGCGGCTTTGTTCGTCTTGAATATTTGCACTCCCTCGGCGTAGGCGCGCACCACGCGCCGAACCGTATCTTCGTTAGCTTTAATATAGCTGCGGCTCGTACCAACCGCGACCGACACAAATTCTGGGCCATCTTTGGCGACGTTCATCAGCTCGACGAAGCCAGCTTTTTTTGCTCTCGCGTTGGTCGGCGGCGAGACGACTCCGGCGTCAATTTGCCCTGCAACGAGCGCGGTAAAAATATTTGGCACTTCGAGCAAGGGCAAAAGCTGATAGTCCGTCGTCTTCAGCCCCGCTGAAGCGAGCGCGTAAAGGGCGGATGTGTGCGTAGATGATCCCACCCGCGTGATGCCGATTTTCTTGCCTCGCAAATCGCCGATCCTCTTGATGTCGGACTTGGCCATCAGCGAAAAAACTTGCCGATTGGTCGCGCCAGCGACGAGGGCTAAGTTCGCTCCCTTCAGGTTTGCTTGGGCGGCATTCGAACCGTCCATAAACGAGAAGGCGATTTCACCGGCAAGGATCGTCTGAATGCCCCGCGAGCTTGACGGAATGTGGATCAACTCGACGTCCAAGCCGTGTTTCTTAAAGAGTTTCTCCTGTTGAGCCATAAACATACCGCTTTGCGCGCCGGTGACTGCCGTCCAGTTAATGCGCACGATATTTTGCGCAGTGGCGTCGCCGGCAAGTAAACCAACTAATGATGCTGCCAATGCGATCTGCCAAAGTCGGTATTTCATCCTGTCTCCTTAGACCTTTACGAATCGTTTTAGCCGTCAGCGTATCAAGTCGTTTTCTTATTGCAACTTGTTGGCACGGCTCAGGAAGCATGCTAGACAGGCCGCATGAGCAGGAAGGTTCACCTTACTTTAGCGACGGGTGACTACGAGAGTATTCGTGCGCTTAAGGAAGGCACCGTAAAACCCGACGGCATTGAACTCACGGTTCTCACTGACATGACCTCCGATATCCGGCATTGGCGCATGTTGCGCAATCGCGAGTTCGATGTCGCCGAACTGTCTATGTCGAATTACTTGATGGCGAAATACACGGGTGTGCCCTTTATCGCCATCCCGGTTTTTCTTCATCGCCGTTTTCGCCATGGTTTTATTTTTCTCAATGCCAACGCAGGCATCGCTAAGCCAGCCGATCTGATCGGGAAAAAGGTCGGCCTGCGGAACTTCCAAGCGACCGCCAATCTGTGGGTTCGTGGCATTCTGGAGCATGAGCACGGCCTGCCGCATCGCAGCATCCAATGGTTCAAACAGGACGATGAAGAGGTCGACTGGACGCCGCCGAGGGATTTGCATATTCAGCGCGTCGCGCCGGGAAAGAGCGTCGAGAAAATGTTGGTGGAAGGAGAATTGGACGCGCTTATTCATCCGGAAGTGATCCAACCGATCCTCGATAAAGATAAAAGAGTAGCGCGGCTATTTCCCAACTATCGCGACCTTGAAATCGATTATTACAAGCGCACGGGCATTTTCCCGATCATGCACACCACTGCGATCAAGCAGGAAATCGTTGACAAATATCCATGGGTGCCGATCAACCTGATGCAGGCCTTCGAGGAATCCAAAAAGGCCGCCTATAAGCGCATGGAAAACCCGCGCATCGTGCCGTTGGCTTGGTTCCGCCACTTCCTCGAAGAGCAGGAAGAGCTCCTCGGCACTGACCCATGGATGTATGGCCTCGGAGAAATCAATCAAAAAGCGCTTGAAACGCTGATGCAGTATTCACAGGAGCAGGGACTCTTAGGTCGAAAGATGTCGCTCGACGAACTGTTCATCAATCCTGCTGCGCATTCGTAGTGATGGAAACAGCGATCATCGCCGGGGTCGGACCGGGAACGGGAGCGGCGCTCGCGCGCGCCTTCGCCAAAGAAGGTTACGCGGTCGGGCTACTGTCGCGCCGTGCGGATTCGAGCAGACCGGTGGCGGAAGAGATCTGTGCGCGCGGTGGCAAAGCGCTGGTGGTTCCAACCGACGTCACGCAGCGCCCGAGCGCCCAAAGCGCGGTTGAGCAAATCCATAGCAATTTCGGACCAGTTGCGGTCCTCGCTCATAACGCGAGTGGTTACGGGCGCGCCAGTTTTCTGGAAATGGATCCCGAGCAGATTCGCCAGTCGTTCGATGCCAATGTGATGGGAGCCGTTTATCTGGCTCAAGCGGTGATCCCGGACATGCTGAAAGCCGGCCACGGGTTTATCTCGCTCACCGGCGCCACGGCGGCGCTGCGCGGACGCGCGGGCTTCGCGCCACTCGCCATTGGCAAGTCGGGGCTGCGCATGCTCGGCCAGGCACTCGCGCGGGAATTTCATCCCAAAGGGATTCACGTCGTCCATGTCATCGTCGATGGTCAAATCGACAATCCCAGGCTCCGGTCCCGGGAGCCCAAGCGGGCCGTCGAAACGGTTATCCCGCCGAGCGCCATCGCCGATGCGATTATCTCCTGCTTGCGACAGCCGCGCACCGCGTGGTCGCAAGAACTTGATATTCGCCCTGCCGTCGAGAGTTTCTAAACCAGGCGATCCCGTCGGGTTGACCGTGCCCCGCCATTGGCGTAGATTTTCCCGTCCTGCTAGGCTGTTCTGGACGGATTTAGTTTCTGGTTCACAGAAGGGAGGATACATGTTTGGCAAAGGAGTGTTTCAAGACGAAGAAAACCTGCTCAGAGATATCATCCGCAGCATTGATAAGAGAGTCGACTATACGGCAAAAGAGGGTCTCGGGACACGCTTTACCGTTCATGTAAAACTCCGTGCCCATGAGGCCGATGTCATACTCGACCTGGAAGATTTGACGGCTGCGAAGAGCGATATGGTACGGCGTCACCAAATTCGCCAGAAAATCAAAGCGCGTTGCGATCATCTTGACAAGTCTCGCTATGGCGATGATATTCTCGGTCTCAAATCAGCAAGGTTGCTGAAAGCGTCGCCGAAGCCCGAGCCGATGGCGCAGCGCGGCGGTTTTAGTCGCGCCCCGCGGCGCTGACTTGTTGATTCGAGCGGGGCGTACATCGCTGTTGCAAGACGAAGTATGAATAAAGCGCAATTAATCCGGCGGGCGTTGACCGAGCATGGCCAGTTGATCATGCCCGGCGTATACGACGCGTTAAGCGCCAAGATTGCCGCCCGCGCCGGATTCGAAGTGATATTTATCACTGGCTACAGTGTATCTGCGACCCTTTTAGGCGAGCCGGATTTTGGCTTACTCACGCAGACCGAGGTGGTAAGCGCCGCACAGAGGATTTGCTCGGTGGTCGACATCCCAGTGATCGTCGACGCCGATACCGGCTATGGAAATGCCATAAATGTGATTAGAACGGTTCAAGATTTGATTCGCGCAGACGCCGGCGGCATGTTTCTCGAGGATCAGATGTGGCCTAAGCGTTGCGGTCACATGAAGGGGAAACAGGTTATTCCTCTCGATGAACAGATAAAGAAATTAAAAGCCGCAGCGGAAGCGCGGCTAGGAAGCGACTTTTTTATCGTTGCGCGCACCGACTCGCGCCAAGCTCTCGGTTTAAATGAAGCGATCAGCCGTGGCCTTGCCTTTAAAGAAGCCGGCGCTGACGCGGTATTCATTGAAGCTCCGGAATCAAAAGATGAGATGAGAGAAATCTCTAAACATGTTCCCGGACCCTTAGTAGCCAATATGCTGGAACGCGGTGTGACGCCGCTGATGGGGCCCAAGGAATTGAAGGATCTTGGCTTTGATCTGATCGTTTGGCCGTTAGCGCCGCTCTATTCGGTCGCTCAATCGCTGACTGAAGTCTACACCACGCTCAGACGCGACGGTTCAACCCTGGCAATCTTGGAACGCCTCATGCCGTTCGACGAATTCAATCATATTGTCGGCCTCGATGAAAAGTACGCGCTTGACGCTAAGTATCGGAGTTAATGACGTTTGATTCGCGGATCTATCATGGTCCGTTTAGCATTTACCGCTTTCATAATCGCATCGGCATGAGTACGTATAGATAACTATCGACGCCACTTTTGCGGATGATACTGGGACTCAGTTCGTCTTTAAGCTCGATGTTGATCTCGCCGTCTCCGGTAAGCACTCCCAAGACGTCAAGTAAATAGCGCGCGTTAAAGCCAATCGAAAGTGGTTTACCATTGTACTCGGCTTCGATTTCTTCCACCGCCTCACCCAAGTCAGGGTTATTGGCCGAGATCGACACCTTGCCGTCAGAGAATTCCATCCGGATCCCCTTATACCGCTCACTGGATAAGATCGACACGCGGCGCAGCGCTTGGAGAAGCTCGTCATGTTCCAGTTTAGCAATGTTCGGGTTGCCTTTAGGAATTACTTTTGTGTAGTCCGGGAAGTCACCGTCAATGAGACGCATAAAAAGCTCGACTTTTTCTTTGGTGACCAGCCCCATGTTTTCCTTGAATCCCAACGACACGACTCCATCCGTGCCGGCTTCGAGTAGTTTTTTGAGCTCCGATAATCCCTTTCTCGGCAAGATCACGCCTTTTGTCAGCCCGAGAGAGCCAACTACTTTTTCTTCGAAAGCCAGCCGATGGCCGTCGGTGGCGACCATTCTCACCTTTCCACCTTCACCTTCCTCAATGAAAACGCCATTCAAACTGTAACGCGTCTCATCGGTAGAAACCGAAAAGATCGTCCGCTCGATCATTTCATGGATCGTCGATGCAGGCGTGGTCGACATACCTTTGCCGTCAAATTTAGGGAATTGAGGAAACTCCTTCGCATCCATACCAACAATTTTGAACACTGATTTGCCACTGCGAACCTCAACCCAATCATTCTCTAAACGCTTCAATCGGACCTGCTCGTTTGGCACTTCGCGAATTATTTCATAAATTTTCTTCGCGTTGACTGTAACTGTTCCCTCTTTTGCAACTTCACCTTCGATTTCCCCGCGGACCCCAACTTCGAGGTCCGTGGCCGTAACGCGAACCGAGCTTTTATTTGCTTCAATTAGAACATTGGCGAGAATCGGCATGGTATTGCGCCGTTCCACTATGCTCTGTGTCCAATAAAGCGTTGCGAGAAGATCGTCCCGCTTAGCTTTAATTTCCATACATCCTCCGCATAACTCCTACTCGTCTATATATATAAAAAATTAAGAAATAATAGTAGTGCCTGTGCAAAAGTGGAAAGAACCAATTTGGTGTGAAAAATTGGGGATGTGGGTTGTGACTAACTTGATCGGGCTAAACGTCTTTTCAACTGTTTTGAGCCGGATCTCGTTTAGCCGCACAATCATCCACAGCGGATGACACCTGTTGAACACAGGTTGTTCACAACTTTTTCCTGATGTTCAGATTTCGTTCGAGCTTTTCTACGGTTGTCTGCATGTTCGGATCTTCTTTGATCTTGCGTTCAACGGTTTTCGACGCGTGGATCACCGTGGAATGGTCGCGACCGCCGAACTTGTCGCCGATCGCTGGAAAGGAAGTTTCCGTATGTTTACGGCACAAGTACATCGCAACTTGACGCGGCAAGGCGATGTTTTGCGTACGTCTTTTTGCCTTCAAGTCACCGATCTTGATATTGAAATATTCACAAGTCGTTTTTTGAATATTTTCCACGGTGATCTCGCGCTGAGCGCTTTTCAGCGTATTGCGCAGGACGTCTTTGGCAAGATCGACGGTAATCGTCGCCTTGGTCAGCGATGCAAAAGCGCCGAGACGAGTGAGAGAACCCTCCAACTCGCGCACGTTCGAGTCGATATTCGACGCAAGGAAAATTCCCACGTCCTGGGGCAGCCTCACACCTTCCTCTTCGGCCTTCTTTTGTAAGATTGCCACGCGGGTTTCCATATCAGGAGGCTGAATGTCGGCAATCAAGCCCCATTCGAATCTATTCCTCAAGCGGTCCTCAATTCCGGGGATCTCTTTGGGAAATTTATCCGAGGTAATGACGATCTGTTTGTGCGATTCGTAGAGCGAATTGAAGGTATGGAAGAACTCCTCCTGGGTGCGCTCTTTGCCGGCGATGAACTGAACATCATCGAGTATTAGAAGATCGACATTTCTAAATTTTTTCTTAAATTCATCCATCTTATCGCGCCGCAGCGAGCCGATGAGCTCATTCATGAATGACTCAGAGCTCAGATAAACGATCTTCAACCCCGCGTGCTGCGCGGCGGCTTGATGACCAATGGCGTTAACCAGGTGAGTTTTGCCCAAGCCAACACCACCGTAGATAAATAACGGATTGTAATGGTCGCCGGGCTGATTCGCTACAGCCATGCAGGCAGCGTGCGCAAACTGATTGCTCGCGCCTACAACGAAGTTTTGAAAAGTGTACTTTGAAACGAGATTGTTACGCGGAGGCTTATCACGGTCTCGATCGTCCTTAATAACAGGCTTTTCAAAGTTTGCTTGAGCCGCGGGTTTTTCATTGATGGTGAAAAGTACTTTGACATCATGTTTGGCGAGGGAGCTTAAGATTTTCTCCATCTGAGTCAGATAATGCTCCGTCAACCAGTCACGAAAAAACTTATTGGGAACATCGAGAGTAATTTGGCCCTTGCTTCGTGACACAAAACCAATCGGCTTTATCCACGTTTCATAATTTTGCTTTCCGACCAGCTCTTTCAGCTCAACGACTGCCTGGGTCCACAACTCAGCCATAGTTTGTCCCGCTAACCAATTGAAAGATTGCCAAAAACGAGACCAGGAGTTACACACAAAGTTATCCACAGGTGTGGATAACTTTGAGCCATCGAGGTTTGTCCAAGTTTAGACAAAAATACACGCTCGACAATCATTAAGTAAAAGGAAAGAAACGTCTTGTTATTTGCAACACAAGCTCTAGTCTTGCGACGACATCTTGAATACGGCATTTTGTCATGCTTGCACGCGAAATGAATTCGAAAACAACGCGCCAGAGATTCGAGGAAAATTTTTAATAATCCTTTTCAAATTTCTTTGCAAGAAAAAAACAGAAAGAAAAATCTTTTTCTGACTGCGCATATTTCTTGACAGCGCTGCGGTGCGATGTTAGCAACGCTCACCGAGCTAATGCAGCGATCAGCGAAAAATTTTCACCGCGCTCAAAGTAAAATTCCCGGCGGCGTCAACAGCCCGGTGCGAGCGTGGAATTCAGTCGGCGGCGTGCCAGTCTTCATCGCGCGCGGCAAGGGAAGTCATATCTTCGACATAGACGGCAAGCGCTATATAGATTTCGTTGGTTCGTGGGGGCCGCTGATTCTCGGCCATGCAAAGCAGGAGATTGTGCAAGTGGTGCGGCAGCGAGCACTGCGCGGTTTCACCTTCGGCGCGCCGACGACCGCTGAAGTTGAGCTAGCCGAGATGGTGGAAGAGATCATTCCATCGATTCAAAAACTACGTTTAGTCAGTTCCGGCACCGAAGCAACCATGAGCGCGATCAGACTCGCGCGCGCGTTCACTGGACGCACAAAGTTAGTTAAATTCGATGGTTGTTATCATGGTCACTCCGATGGTCTGCTTGTCAAGGCGGGTTCCGGCGTTGCTACTCTCGCGTTACCGGACAGCGCGGGCGTGCCGCCTGGCTTCGCGCGCGAAACGTTGACAGCTAGATTTAATGACATCAAATCCGTGCAACGGATGTTCGAGCGGCATGGGAAAAAGATCGCAGCGGTCATCGTCGAACCGATCTGCGGCAACATGGGCGTGATCAAACCCGAGCCGGGTTTCCTCGAAGCCCTCAGAGTCATTACGCGAAACAACAGTTCTCTATTGATCTTTGACGAGGTCATCACCGGGTTTCGCGTCGCCCGCGGTGGCGCGCAGGAAATTTGCCGGGTTAAACCTGATCTAACCTGCCTGGGTAAGATTTTAGGTGGTGGACTGCCACTGGCAGCGTTTGGCGGCCAGAGCAAGATTATGGATTTGCTCGCGCCTGATGGACCGGTGTATCAGGCGGGAACGCTTTCAGGAAATCCGCTGGCGGTCGCCGCGGGCATCGCGACGTTAAAACTGCTGAACCGCCAAGGCACATATCAAAAATTGGAAGCCAAGGGACAAGAGCTCGAAGGCGGCATCAAATCGGTACTTAAACACTATGGGCTGCGCGCCGCGATCAACCGTGTTGGTTCCATGATGACCCTGTTTTTTGGCGTTGACCGAGTAACCAATCCGGACGAGGCGCGAGCATGCGACCGGCAAAAATTCCGAAGTTTTTTTCACGGCATGCTCAAACGCGGCATCTATCTTCCGCCAGCGCCGTTCGAGGCGATGTTTCTTTCCCTGGCACACTCAAGCGCTGATTTGCAAAAGACAATTGACGCATTCGATCAATGGGCGAAAAGCCAGCGTTCGGTTGATCGCTAGGGTCCTTCATGTTAGAAAACGTGGCCAGTGGGGAAAATTGGGGCTCGCCCCAATGGCCAGCAAGACAACCAAACTCCCTTCCTGCGCCGAGCGGGGTTATACTTAGGAGTTGCATTCGAGCTACCCGGGACCATTCTTGGTGGGTTGGTCTTGGGATATTTTCTTGACGCTTACCTCGGTACGTCTCCGTGGTTGCTGATCGCGCTTACTGCTCTCGCTTTCGTCGGCGCCTTCGTGAGACTGATCAAGTGGGTGAGGTTTTTTACCAATGGGCGTAATGGAAGCGGCGGCGAAAAAGATGATCCTGCGAATTGAGCTATGGCACGGGATCTTGCTTGCGATACTGTTGGCGACGTTCGGCCAAGGTACATTTTTAGATCCGACGGCGCTAATCGCCGGAGGAGTCTTCATGGGCATCAACTTTTTCCTGTTGGCGTACGGTCTTGCCTGGATATTGAGGCCACTGGCCGGAAAAGGGCGAGTGAAGACAGGTATTGGTTTACTGATTTTGAAGATTGCTATCTTTTTGGGATTGTTATCGACGCTGTTTTTTCGTTTTAAGCTTGACGCGGTGTCGTTTGCCGCGGGCTTTTCGACGTTGATCATCGCCATTGTTTTGGAAACGATTCGCGTGACAGTAAAGGTAGGTGCATCGAGCAATGGAACATCTGTTTAATTGGTATAACTTGTTGCCGGATGGATGGCAGCATTTGATCGGCGACCACACCTTCTTTGCGATCATATCAGGAGTTCTATTAATCCTCTTCGCTCTTAAAGCTCGCGGGTCGCTGGCTAAAGCCAGTGATCCGGTGGTTCCGCCGTCGGAACTCGGCACACAGAACATCGCTGAGCTGTTGATTCAGCTGGTGGTCAGCCAAAGCGATCAAATCATCGGCAAGCCGGGGCGAAAATACGTTCCGTTCTTCGCGACATTTTTCTTTTTTATCCTGTTCAGCAACTTGATGGGCCTTTTGCCCGGCTTCGTCGCGCCCACCGGCAATCTCAATACCACCGTCGGATTGGCGCTCTGCTCTTTCGTTGGCTACAACATCATCGGCATACGCGAACAAGGGGCGAGCTACTTCAAGCACTTTGTCGGCCCGATGACGAGTCTGCCCGGTAGCAGCTTGGTGGCTAAATTGGCTTTCGTGCCTGTGCTGATAATTTCCGTCTGCTTTTTTCTCATCTTAGAGCTCTTCTCCCATGGTTTTCGGCCGGTTTCTCTCTCATTGCGTCTATTCGGCAACATGATGGGCGATCATGAGGTCATCGGAGCGTTCATTGGCTTAACCAAATTGGTGATTCCAGTGGCGTTTTACGCAATGGGAACGTTGGTATCGGTAATTCAGGCCTTTGTTTTTACGTTGCTGAGCATGATCTACGTCGCCCTGGCGGTCAGCCACGGCCACGACGAAGAACACGGGCACGAAGCGCATCAGTCAAGTCATTAAGCGATGGGCCGTCTTTGCGAGGATGAGGACAGAGGAGTGGCAGGCTTAGGTCGCTGGAAAGGAGGAAGGAAATGAAAAAGCTGTTTTTGCTCTTGAGCGCTTTTGGCGTAACCCTTCTCAGTGTTGGGGTAGCCGTGGCGGCTGAAGGCGCTACGGCCGGGGGTGGTGATTCCACCAAAGCGGCCATCGCCATTGCCGCTGGACTTGGAGTTGCCATTGCCGCATTCGGCGCGGCGCTCGGTCAGGGTCGCGTGGGCGCAGCCGCGATGGAAAGCATCGGGCGCAATCCCAATGCCGCGGATCGGTTGTTTCTACCGCTGGTTCTGAGCCTTGCGCTCCTTGAAGCGTTGGCTCTGTACGGTTTCGTTATCGCGATTATCTTGACTGGTAAGATCTAGCGGGCTGTTTCAAGACTGCAAATAAGGGGCGGGAAGAGATCTCTTCCCGCCCTTTTAGTTTCTTCATCTTCCTAGCAATTCTACTTTGTGCAGATGCACCTGGGTGTAACGGAGCAATTCCTCCAAAGTGTGCAACTTGTAGGGTTTCTCGTAGTAAATCTCTTTAATTCCCGTATTGACCAAGACTTTGAGACAGTGGATGCACGGCGTGTGGGTGATGTAGATTGCGCCATCTTTGATGCTTGCGCCGTTCTTTGCCGCCTGAGCGATGGCGTTCATTTCCGCGTGGATGGTGCGAAAGCAATTTTGCTCGGTTTCGCCATTCGGGGTTTTAGATTCATAAATAAGACAGCCGACGTCGGTGCAATGGGGCATGCCGGCTGGCGCCCCGTTGTAACCGGTGGCGAGAATATTTTTGTCGCGCACGATCACGGCGCCGACCTTAGCGCGAGTGCAGGTGGAGCGCTCGGCCACCTGTTGGGTGATCGTCAGAAAGTATTGGTCCCAGCTCAGCCGTTCACTCATGCATGACCTCCGCGACGCCTACGCGTCCGTGCTCAAAACAACCTTGTCGCCGACTACAACGCCGCATTTTTGCTGCGCGTTTCCCTTATAAGCGGCGATCTCCAACCCGCCCCAGCTGTTCACCAGAGCTACGAGTTCGCCAGTTGTTACCGAGTCATAGCTCGGCGCCAAACCGCGGATCAAGCTCGACCCGATGACGACAGTTAGTTTATCGCGCGGTAGTGCTGTCAAATCATGCTCCTCGATGTTTGTAAACAGGTTGCCGTAGCCGTCAATATAGACGACCTCGCCTTCCAAACGGTTGTGACTTTGACCGACTTTCGGGATTCTAAGCTTAGTAAGTGAAGTCAGTTGCTCACCAAAGGCGGCCGGCGCAACTCCCAAAGAGAGGTGCGCCGCCGCGGGCGCGAAGATATCCCGACCGTGAAAAGTCGCGCTGACCGGCTTGAGGCGATACTCAGGATTGCTCAATTGAAAGATTTGCATGGATTCCGCTGCGGCTGCCGCCAAGCTGAGCGCGCCATTGTCGGGGCCGATGAAAAAGTTCCCAGCTGATTCGATCAGGAGCGGGCGGCGCCCCCCGCCAACGCCGGGATCGACCACGACGACGTGAATTGTGCCGCGCGGAAAATATGCGATGGAATGGCGCAGCGCCAGCGCCGCCGCCATAACATCCTGCGGCGGAATGCCATGGGTTAAGTCGATCACCTGCGCTTGTGGATTGATCCCGGCAATGACGCCCTTCATGACCCCGACGAAGGAGTCGCGATAGCCGAAGTCTGTGGTGAGCGTGATCAGCATGGATTGCTTTCAAGGCAGAAATCATCTAACCAGAAAAGATTTTGCGCGTAAAGAATGGCCGGACAGGTCGCCATTGGCGCCCTTTCCACGGCCGACCGGAAGGGTTATAAGAAGCGTTGTCCCCCGGCTGGTTCTAAGGAGTTTCTGATTCACGTCCTACAGCCCTTACGCCATAAAAACTACGCTCTTTTTGGCAGCAGCGATTTTATCGCTTCGATCGGCCAGTTCGTCAGAGAGATCGCGCTCTATTGGCTGGCGTACGAGATCACCGGCTCGGCCATGGCGCTCGGAATCCTCGCGCTCTGCGAAGCGACGCCGCGCCTTGTCCTAAGCGTTCTCGGCGGCGTCATCGTCGACCGCTATGACCGACTACGTCTGCTTACGGTGATTCAATTCCTGTGCGCGGTGCCGGTTTTTGCAATGGTGGTGCTTTATTTCCTTGGTGTACTGCGGTTTTGGCACATCGCGGTCCTTGAAACCCTATTATCGATCATTCGCAGCATGAACCCGACGGCGGGCCAATCGTTGTTGCACGACTTGGTGCCCCAAGACGAGCTGATGAATACGGTCGCGCTGTATTCGTTGGGGTTCAATTTCGCGCGCATCGTTGGTCCATCCCTTGGCGGTGTTCTGGTTCTCTGGATTGGCGTGGGCGGCTGCTTTCTTTTTTACGGCGTGGCGCTGCTGATTTCAGGATTTGAACTACTGCCTATCCGGCTTTCGGTCGAAACCAGGGTGAGATCCTCGTCAGACTGGGTTCGCGAGATTAAGGAAGGGCTGAATTTTATCCGTCATTCTCCCCTGGTGCTTTCTAGCACGCTGGCGGCCTACGCGCTGAGTATCTTCGTCGGCACCTACCAGCGTTTTTTGCCTATCTTTGCCAAGGATATTCTAAAAACCGGACCGGAGGGTTTGGGCGCGCTCATGGCCGCCTCCGGTGTCGGTGCTGTTCTCTCCCTGGTGTTTTTGGACGCGGTGGGGCGGCGCTGGCGGCGCGAGACGCTGCTCTGGTTCAGCTCTAAAGCGACTCCGTTGCTCCTTATTCTATTTTGTCTGTCGCGCAGTTTGTGGTTGTCGGTTGTCCTGATGGGATTGCTGGGCGCGGCGCAGATCCTTTTTCGCACGGTCAGCCGATTAATTATCCAAGTGGAAGCGCCGCGCGAATTAATTGGCCGGGTGATCAGCGTCTTTCTGATGGATCAGGGCATGCGGTCAGTCGGCTCGATGATCATGGGCGTCTTCGCGACGATCTTCGGCGCCGCTTTGGGACTTTCCTTATGCTCGGTCATCTCTATGGGGTTCACCACATGGACCTTCTATTGGTTAATCGGTAAGCCGGGTGGGGCAAGGTTAAACGTTGTGAGTGAGCCCGAATCAAATCGCCAGCGAACGTTATAATTCCTCCAATATCGCCGCGAACAATAGAGGCACCATGATCTCCATGTGGCCGGTGAGATTATAGCCCTTGCCGCTTTCCAGCGTGGGACGATTGACGACGTTGGTAAGTGGGCGGTAGTGCTGCAAAAAATCGAGATTCACCGTGGTCAGATGCTGTACCGGATTTCCCAAGTTGCGCGCCAAGCTCACGGCTTTCAAAAACACTTCCGGTAAGATAACTGCCGAACCAAAATTCAAATATACCCCGCGATCCAGGGTCGCGACCACGGACGTGAGCGTGCGAAAATCACGCAGACTGCAATCCCCGAGCGCCTGGCCATCCGCCCTCGGATGCATGTGAATGATGTCCGTGCCGATGGCGATGTGGCAGGTTACCGGAATTTCCAATTGCGCGGCCGTGGCGAGAATGCTCAGTTTGCGATGCGGCAACCGTGCTTTGAGTATCGCCTGCCCGACGGCGGCGCCGACGCCGAGTTGATTCTTCGAACCTTCGCTGATCGCTTGGTTGATGAATGCTCCGGTCTCTTCGCCCATACCGAAGCTTCCGTCTTTCAGTGTCGCAGCGACATCCTCGGAAGTCTCGCCCATATAGGCAAGTTCGAAATCATGGATCACGCCGGCGCCATTGAGCGCGATGGCATGGATGATGCCGCGCTCCAGAAAGTCGATGATCAACGGACTCAGCCCGACTTTGACTGGATGGGCGCCCATCCCCAGCAAAACGGTTCTGTTCCTGCGATGACACTCGGCAATCTTAGCGGCGATGGTTTTGAGATTCTCCGCGGCAAGAATGTCCGGTAAGCCGCGTATGAAAGCGCCGAGGCTGGCGCCTTTCTTAAGGCGTTTGCCGAGCAGCGAAGTTTGAACTTTGCTGAATCTTTTTGTGACCGCATAAGTGCGGACTTTGGCGAAATCGAGAGGCTTAAAATGTTTGTGCGCCATGCTGCGAGCCGAGGTGGCTACATGCCGGGGAAAAGTTTTTGATCGACGATGTCGCAGATCACATGACCGACCAGAATATGCGTTTCCTGGATACGCGGGCTATTCTTACCTTCGGATACGCGTAGCAAGTGATCGACTTTACCGATCATTTTGCCACCGCTGCCGCCGGTTAGACCGATCGTCATAATCGAGAGTTTTTTGCATGCTTCAATGGCGAGAAGCACATTCGGCGAGTTGCCGCTGGTGGAGATCGCTAGCGCGATATCCCCCGCTTTACCTAATGCCTGAACTTGCTTGGCAAAGACTTGCGCATAGTCGTAGTCGTTAGCAATGGCGGTCAACGCGGAACTGTCGGTCGTCAGAGCGATGGCCGGTAGAGGCGGTCGCTCGATCAAGTAGCGATTGGTGAATTCCGCGGCGATGTGCTGAGCGTCGGCGGCGCTGCCGCCGTTGCCAAAGAGCAACAGCTTGTTGCCATTTCTGAATGCCGCGACGATCGCGTCGATGGCTTGGATCAGCGTGTCGAGATTGTCGCGCAGAAAAGCTTGCTTGACGCGGATGCTTTCGTCAAAAGCTTTGACGATCGCTTCCTTCATACGATTTTCTCATAGTGTTTGGCCATCCGACTCTGCAAACCTCGCTGCGCCAACGCTTCTTCGAACCATTGGCGCACGATCGGTTCTTCATCGCCATATTCGATCTGCGCGCCGCCTTTTTTACGGTCGACGGCGCCTTGATAGCGTGGGCGGACGCCCTGATATTTCTTGCTGCCGAAGGCGCGCAACGCCAGATAGCGCGCCGGTTTGGCGCCGGCGTTGAAATGCTGATGCCACCAGTTCTCCGGCGGCACGACCATACTGCCTTCATGCCACTGGTATTTTTTGAGCGGCGCGCCGTCCGGCCAGATCAGCGAATAACCCTCGCCGCCGAGGATAATCACATGGGCGCCGGCGCCATGGCGATGGGCTTTCTTATAAGTTCCGACGGGGAACTCTGAGATGTGGCAGGCGGTCGTGTTTTCCGATAATTCGAATTTGATGTTGCTGCCGCCGGCGCCGCGCTCATTGTAGTCGAGCAATTTAAAATTCCTGACATCCGGGACGAAATTGGTCTCCCAAACATTGCCGGCGAATTTCAATCCCTTGTAATCGCCGGAGTATAAAGTTCCCTCGCCATTGAAATAACTCTGGCGCGCGTCGAAGCGGTCGGCGAAGGCGAAATCGTTGTGGAAAATGAAATCTAAATTGTGCAATAAATTGATCATCGTCGGCGCGGTGGTGACGGCCAAGTAACGCGCCGGCTCGCTGCCGCTGCCGTTGAAAAGCTGGTGCCGGGTATTAAGCGGCGGTGAAAACAGGGAGCCCGCCTGCCATTCAAAAGTCTGCTTGCGATCCTCGTGGTTCCAAACGGTGGTCGCGCCCCGGCCGCTGATGATGTAAATGGTCTCTTCGAACAATTGGCGCTGCGGCTTGAGGCTCTTGCCGGGCGCGATCTCGCAGATATAGCAATTATTGACCTGTCCGGCGCCTTCCATTTGCAGGAAAGCGCCATTCCCGCCCTTGCGCTGCCACCATTCGAGCTTTACGTCGCGAATGTCTTCGACGAAAAAAGTCTTGATGACAGGAATGCCTTCGCCTTCAACCCACTTTTCGTAGCTCGACTTATTGCCGTCGACGGTTGCGGCAGTTTCAGACGATTGAGGTTTAGCCATATTTACTCCGAATCGAGTCGAAGATTGATTTTTACCATAGGGTCCGAGGTGATGAAAGCTGAGTTTGGCAGCGGCAAATGCCGGGAATTTGTCCAAAGCGAGTTTTTGCTATTCCGGATTCACGGGTTACGATTTATTTAAATCGGTTATGATATGAATTTTTAACGTACTAGACGCTGGTTTTGGCCGCCGGGGATTGGCCTTTCAACGCGTTCTCCGCAACTTCGGCGAGCAACTGATCCTGCTCATGGTCGAGAGCGAAAACGCGGAACTGGACGACCTTAGAAGGAATGAATTCAAATAGTTCGGCGAGAGACTCTTTGGTGATTTCGCCGCTGGAGGGATCGAAGATATGAATTTGCTTCTTGCCCATCGAAAAGGGA
>DASWCL010000285.1:0-18117 GCA_036390135.1 Binatia bacterium | reverse complement strand
GTCACGGGCGGCATCGCCTGTTACAAAGCCGTCGATCTCGTGCGCCTGTTGGTCAAAACGAGCATCAAAGTGCAGGTGATCATGACGCGGAGTGCGATGGAGTTCGTCACACCGCTGACCTTCCAAACCCTTTCCGGGAACCCGGTTGCTTCGGAAACGTTCAACCTGACTCAAGAATCCGAGATTGGGCATATCAACTTGGCGGACTCGGCCGATATCTTTGTCATCGCGCCGGCGACCGCGAACGTGATCGGCAAGATTGCCAACGGCATCGCCGACGATCTATTGACAACGGTGATTATGGCCACTCAGGCGCCAGTTTTGATCGCGCCGGCAATGAACGTTCACATGTACGATAACCCAATTCTGCAGGAGAATCTGCGCAAGCTCCGGCGGGTCGGCTATCATATCATGGAGCCCGCGGAAGGGTATCTGGCGTGCGGTTACGAAGGCAAAGGCCGGTTGCCGGACGCGGAAAAGATCGCGGTGGAAATCGAACGCTTGCTGACTAAAAAAGATCTCGTCGGGGAAAAATTCTTGATCACGGCGGGTCCCAATCGCGAGCCCCTCGATCCGGTGCGTTATATTTCCAACCGCTCGTCGGGAAAAATGGGTTACGCGCTGGCACGCGCCGCGCGTCGGCGGGGCGCCGATGTCGCACTTGTCAGCGGTCCCACCGCGCTCGAACCGCCGCCGGGAGCGCGCCTGATCGCGGTAACAACCGCTGCCGAAATGCGCGAGGCGGTGCTGAGAGAATATGCCCAATGCACCGCCGTGATCATGGCCGCCGCGGTTTCCGACTATCGTCCAATAGCAGCGGAAAAGAAAATCAAGCGAGGCACCGGCTCCATCGAGCTTCGCCTCGAGCCCAATTCTGATATCCTCAAAGAGTTGGGGCAAACTAAGGACGGCAAGTGGCTCGTTGGGTTTGCCGCCGAAACCGAAGATCTGACCGCCAACGCGCAAAAGAAATTACACGAAAAAAATCTCGATATGGTGGTTGCCAATAACGTCGCAGAGGAAGGCAGCGGCTTTGACGGCGACACGAATGTGGCCACGATTGTCGATCGTGCCGGCGCCGTTCGCTCGCTGCCGCTGATGAGCAAAGACGCTCTCGCCGATTGTATTTACGATCATTACCTCGCGCTGAAAAGCCGTCGCTGAAATGGGCACTCCGAGAGAGGCCAAAGCAGCGAAGTATTTCGTCGCGCTGCTCTCGTCGACTCGCGATATTCTCACACACGTTGAAAGCGACCTGGTCCGCACGATGAGCGAGATCGACGGGCGAAGCGAAGCGATGCCCTGGACTGCGTCCAAGTTCTACGAACAGGAAATGGGCTCGGGATTGCTGCGCCGCTTGCTTTCGTTTTCTGCATTGGCATTGCCTGAAAGGCTTGCCGACGTCAAGCTGGAAACGCAGAAAATCGAGGATCGATATCGGGAAACCGTTTCCGGCGGGAGGCGCGTCAATCTAGATCCCGGTTACCTCGATGCTTACAAGGTCGTGTTGGCGTCAACCAAGAATGCCGGCCAACGGATTTACTTACACGCTGGAATTTACGGCGAGGCGACATTACTGTATTACGATGGCGCCTTTCACGGTTTGCAGTACACTTACAAGGATTATCTGTGGCCGGAAACGCTCGCGTTCTTTGAGCAATTGCGCGCCGCTTACCTGGCACAGTTGAAACAGTTGGGTTAGAGCCCGCCGGCGCGCGCTCACTTTGCGTGATTGCTACCCGCAACTCACCGATGATAAGATCCGCCGGTGAAAGGAAGATAACTCGTGGTCGAGAATTGTGACGCCGATGAAATTGCAACCCTCGCGATATCATTGCGTCGCCATCTTGAGAGACGAGATCGCGCCGGGATCAAAACGTTGGCTCAAGGAAATGCACCTGAAAAGAAGCCGCCGGTCGCCAAAGCTGACACTCTTCTGAGCGGCACCGTGGATGATTTGTTTGTCGAGAATTCGGCATTGCAGGCCGATAGCCTTGAACAGCTCCGCGCGGTGATCGGAGACTGTCAGCGCTGCAAGCTCTGTTCAGGTCGGACAAACATAGTTTTTGGGGTCGGCAATCCGCGCGCCAGGTTGATGTTTGTCGGCGAAGGGCCGGGGCGCGACGAGGATTTGCAAGGTGAGCCATTTGTCGGCCGCGCCGGCCAGCTCTTGACCGACATCATCACGAAGGGCATGGGGCTAAGGCGCGAGGACGTTTATATCGCCAATGTCGTTAAGTGCCGGCCGCCGGACAATCGCAACCCCGAGCCCGACGAAGTAGCGAGGTGCGAGCCGTTTCTCAAAAAACAGATTGATCTCATCCGCCCCGAAATTATCGTCGGCTTGGGCAAGTTCGCCGTGCAGACGCTGCTTCAGAGCAAACTACCGATTACCAAACTACGCGGCAACTGGCACAGCTATCACGGCATAAAACTCATGCCGACGTTTCATCCGGCATATCTGCTGCGTAATCCGGCGGATAAAAAGCTCGTCTGGGAAGATATCAAGAAAGTCATCAAAGAGATGCGCGGTGAAAACGCTTAGAGTCCTTGGCCTTATTTTCTTGCTGGCCGCGGGCGTTTCGGTGCTGGCCCAGTCAAAGGACGCGGCGACGGCGCATGTGGATCTGATTTCCATCGACGGCAGCATCAATCCGGCGGTGGACGATTTCATCCGCGAAAGCATCGCCCGCGCGAAATCCAACGGCGCGCGCGCCCTGATCATCCAGATGGATACGCCGGGCGGACTGCTGAATTCCACGCGCACCATTGTCAAGGAAATGCTCGGCGCTGAGGTGCCTCTGATGGTTTACGTCGCGCCGAGCGGTGCCGGCGCTGGTTCGGCGGGTGTTTTCATCACCATGGCCGCGCATATCGCGGCGATGGCACCGGGAACTAACATCGGCGCGGCGCACCCGGTGGCCGGCGGCGGCGAAGAAGTCAAAGGGGTGATGGGTGAAAAGATCGAGAACTTCACCGCTTCTTTCAGCGAAAGCATTGCGCAAAAGCGCGGCCGCAATACCGAGTGGGCGATCCAAGCGGTGCGCAAGAGCGTGGCGATCACCGAAAAAGAGGCGCTCAAGAAAAACGTTATCGACATCGTCGCTAAGGATGTCGAGGATCTGCTCAAACAAGCCGACGGACGTAAAGTGGACATTAACGGCAAGGACATGGCGCTTTCAGTGAAAGATGCGCGCGTGATGCGCTACGAGATGAGCCTCAAACAAAAGGTGCTCAACACTGTCGCCGATCCGAATATCGCCTACATTTTGATGATGGCCGGGTTTCTCGGGCTCTACATGGAGTTTGCTCATCCCGGCGTATTCTTCCCCGGCATCGCCGGGGCGATCTGCCTTTTGCTGGCGTTTGCTTCGCTGCAGCTGTTGCCGATCAACTACACCGGTCTCGCGTTGATGCTGCTCGGAATCGGACTTTTAGTCGGCGAGGCCTTTTTCCCGAGCTTTGGTATTTTAGGTATCGGTGGCATTGTGTCCCTCGCTCTGGGTTCGCTGCTGCTTTTTGACACGCCGACGTCCGATTTCGGCGTGGCTCGGTCGATCGTATTCACGGCTGTCGGTACGATTGGGACTTTTGTTCTGGCCGTCAGCTACTTGGTTTTTCGCTCGCAGAAGGCCAAGCCGACCCTTGGCATGCAAGGCCTTATCGGCGAGATCGGTGAAGTGCGTGGCACGCTTGCGCCGACGGGGCGAATTTTCGTGCATGGCGAGCATTGGAGCGCCCAAGCGGACGGCGCGATCGAAATCGGCGAGAAGGTCCGTGTGATTGGCTACGATGGCATGCGCCTTAAGGTGACTCGGGTGTCTGAGGGCGGGGCGAAGAGCTAGGAGGAAACAACCATGCTTGGATTCGGTGTACCTCTAACGTTTTTGGTGATCGTCATCGCCTTGGTGATCAGCGGGATCAAAATCTTAAAAGAATATGAGCGTGCAGTGGTGTTTCGTCTCGGCCGAATGGTGGGAGCGCGCGGCCCCGGCATCATCTATATCATCCCGGGGATCGAAAAGATGGTTAAATTGGATTTGCGCACGGTGACCATGGATATCCCGCCCCAGGATGTCATTACCCGCGACAATGTCTCCGTCAAAGTTAGCGCGGTGCTGTATTTTCGCGTGCTCGAACCGACCCGCGCGGTGGTTGCAGTGGAGAATTATTTATTCGCGACCTCGCAGCTGGCGCAGGTCACGTTGAGAAGCGTTTGCGGCCAGGGCGAACTGGATGAGCTGCTCGCGGAACGGGAGCGGATCAACAGCCGGATTCAAGAAATTCTCGATCAGCAAACCGATCCGTGGGGGATCAAAGTTGTCCTGGTCGAGCTCAAACATATCGATTTGCCGCAGGAGATGCAGCGCGCCATGGCCAAGCAGGCCGAAGCCGAGCGCGAGCGGCGCGCCAAGGTGATTCACGCCGACGGCGAGTTTCAAGCTTCGCAAAAGTTGGCGGACGCCGCCGAAGTCATCGGCAAACAGCCCATGGCTTTGCAACTGCGATTTCTCCAGAGTCTGGTCGAAGTGGCGTCGGAGAAAAACTCGACGACTATCTTTCCGGTGCCGATCGATTTGCTGACGCCGTTTCTCAAGAAAACCGATCAAAGTTAGCGTAGCGCCGAGCCAGCCGCGCTTCGATTTTGTCGATCATTTAACGCGTAGGGGCACGCTACAGCCGTGCCCCTACGCGCATCGATAGAAATGGATCTCAAGGAATTCGACTACGAATTACCCGAAACGCTGATCGCCGCATACCCAAGCCGCGAGCGCGAGGGTTCTCGTCTGCTGGTGATTCGGCGCAACTCAGGCGAGATTATTCATAGCGTCTTCTCGGAGTTAGGCGAGTTTCTTGAAGCCGGTGATCTGCTGGTGTTGAACGACACCAAAGTTTTTCCGGCGCGCCTGTGCGGTGCCAAGGAGAGCGGTGGTCAGGTTGAAGTATTGTTGCTGGAGCGTTTTCCGGAAGCGGGCAGAAGTCTGTGGATCGCGTTGGTCGACGCCGCAAAGAAACCGCCGGTTGGCGGCTGGCTACGCTTTGCCGCCGGCATGACCGCCGAGGTGCTCGGTGATTTGGGACGAGGCCGTTTCGGGCTCGAGTTTCATCATGACGGCGATTTCACCGCGCAGCTCGAAGCGCTCGGCGAACCGCCCTTGCCGCCCTATGTGCGCCGCACTCGCTCGGCGCAGAGTCTGGATCGCGACCGCTATCAAACGGTTTACGCGGCCCATCCCGGCGCGGTGGCGGCGCCAACGGCAGGTTTTCACTTCACCCCGGAGCTATTCGCAACGCTTCAAGGGAAGGGCATCGAGCGCACGTTCTTGACCCTCCATGTCGGGCCGGGTACCTTTCAGCCGGTGCGCGAAGCCGAGATCGAAAACCACCGCATGGAGGGCGAGCGCTATGTGATTCATGCGCACGCTGCGGCCAAAATTAACCGCGTGAAACAAGCCGGCCGTCGGATCGTGGCGGTGGGATCGACGAGCACGCGCACGCTCGAATGGGTGGTGCGACAAAAAGGCCGGATCGCTGCCGACGAAGGGATTGCACGGCTTTTTCTTCATCCAGGCGATCAGTTTCGTGTTCTGGATGCATTGATCACGAATTTTCATCTGCCGGGATCGACGCCGCTGCTCCTTGTCGCCGCGTTTGCAGGATTGGAACTCGTCCGACGCGCCTATCGCGAAGCGATTGAAAGAAAGTATCGGTTTTACAGTTACGGCGACGCGATGCTGATCATTTAATCACTTAAGAATAGGCGCGAAGCAACCGGCATGAAGCGGGAGGGGACTCACGCTTGTTGCCTCACTCCCGTATACATGACTCTTCCATTCACAGTTCTGAGAACAGACCCAAACAGCAAGGCTCGACTTGGCCGGCTGCTCACCGCTCACGGCGAAGTCGAGACGCCCTGTTTTATGCCGGTCGGCACCCAGGGCACGGTCAAGGCGATGTTGCCGCGCGATTTGCACGAGATCGGTTGCCGGATCTTGCTCGGCAACACGTATCATCTTTATCTCCGTCCGGGTCACGAACTCGTCCGCCGGCTCGGCGGCTTGCATCGCTTCATGAGCTGGGATGGACCCATCCTGACCGACAGCGGTGGCTATCAGGTTTTTAGCTTGGGCGCGATGCGCAAGATCACCGAAGCGGGCGTGCAGTTTCAATCCCATTTGGACGGTTCGCATCACTTGCTCACACCGGAAAAAACCGTGGAGATTCAAGAAGCGCTGGGAAGCGACATCGCTATGGTGCTCGACGAGTGTATTGCCGCCGACACGGCGCGCGATTACGTCCACGCTTCGACCGAGCGGACCGTTCGTTGGGCTGAGCGTTGTTTGCGCGCGCGTACCCGACGCGATCAACTCATGTTTGCGATCATCCAAGGCGGCATCTTGGAAGATTTGCGCCGGTCCTGCGTTGATGCGCTGGCGCCGATGCCGTTCGATGGTTTCGCCGTCGGCGGATTGGGCGTCGGCGAAGGCGAAGCGCAGCTCAACGCGATCGGCAGTTTTACGGTTGACCGATTGCCCGCCGACCGGCCGCGTTATCTGATGGGGGTAGGCCGGCCGCAGGACATTATCCACGCCGTGCGCGCCGGTTACGATATGTTCGATTGCGTGATTCCGACGCGCAACGCCCGCAACGGCACGCTCTATACTGCAAACGGTAAGCTCAGCATCAAGCGCGCCGAGTTTGCCGACGACGCGCGGCCGCTGGACGAAAGCTGCGGCTGTTACGTCTGCAGCAATTTTTCCCGCGCCTACTTGCGCCATCTTTATATGGCCGGCGAAATCCTCTCGGCGCAGTTAAATAGCTTGCACAATCTTTACTTTTACCAGCGGCTCATGGATAAGTGTCGGGAAGCGATTCGCGCCGGCCGAGCCGAGCTATGGGCGCAACTGGGGGAGCCGCGCGAAGCTTCGTGAGTGAAAGCAAAATAGGAGGAACGCATGTTCGATATCGCATACGCCCAAGGCGCGCCAGGCGCGGGCGGGCCCGGCCCAATAATGACGCTGATCCCATTCGCTCTGATCTTCGTCATCATGTATTTTATGGTGATCCGGCCACAGCAAAAGAAGAGTAAGGAACATCAAGAGCTGCTCAACAAATTGAAAAAGAACGACGACGTGATGACCTCCGGCGGGATTTACGGTAAGGTGGTCGACTTAAAGGAAACGGTGGTGACGCTGGAGGTGGCTCCGAACGTGAGAATCCGCGTGCACCGGCCACAGATCTCGGCCGTGCTCACGGGCGAGAAAACGGCAGCGAAAGAAGGAAAGGAATAGGGAATGCGCCAAAGTGTTCTGACGCGCACGATCATATTCGGTATTGCGATTGTCGCGGCGATTATCTATTTGCTGCCCACATTTGTGAACCCATTGCCTTCTTGGTGGAGCAGTTTTTTGCCGACGGATCGAATTAATCTCGGTCTGGATCTCCAAGGTGGCAGCCACCTGGTCTTAGGCGTGAAGGTTGATAAGGCGATCGAAAATAACGTGGAGCGGATCAGAGGCGATCTAACCAACGTGCTGCGTGAGAAGGGGGTCTCGGGTGTCTCGGTTGACCGTATCGAGGGGACACAGCTTCAGATTCGAGTGCCGGCAGCAAACGTGGAGCGCGTGCGCGGAATATTTAAGAGCGACTTTGCTTACCTCGTCGAAGCGAAGACGCCGCAGACCAGCGCCGGAACCACGGACTTTTATTTGACCCTCAGCAAAGAAGAGCTGCGGTCCCTGCGCGACTATGCAATCGACCAATCTCTGGAAACGATCCGCAATCGGATCGATCAATTCGGCGTGAGCGAGCCCGTTATTCAACGCGAAGGACAGGAAAATATCTTGATCCAGCTGCCCGGCATCCAAGATCCGGAGCGCGCCAAGGAAATCATCGGTAAGACCGCGCTTCTCGAATTCAAGCTTGTCGATGACACGGCAAATGTCGACGAGGCGATCAAAAATGGGCCGCCGCCCGGACGCGAGGTGCTTTATGGCCACGCCGGCAGAGGCGAAGGGGTCGGCACGGAAAAACAGGCTTATGTCTTGGAGTCGCGACCGTTAATGACCGGTGAATATATTCAAGACGCCCGGGTGCGACCGGCGCAGCAGCTGCAAGGGTCTTCCGTTGAGCTTATTTTAAACGGCGCGGGCGCGCGCTTGTTTGAGCAAATCACCGCAGCCAACGTGAAGCGGCGGCTCGCCATCGTGCTTGACAACCGCGTCTATTCGGCCCCGGTTATCCAGGAACGAATCGGCGGCGGTCGCGCGTCGATCACGGGGAATTTCGATATCAAAGAAGCAAGAGATTTATCAATCGTACTTCGGGCGGGAGCGCTACCGGCGCCGGTGGAGATACTTGAAGAAAGAACCGTAGGGCCTTCGTTGGGAAGCGATTCTATTCGTCAAGGCGTGATCTCGTTCGTTGTCGGCGCCAGCTTGGTTGTCATATTCATGATCGTCTATTACAGCGGAGCGGGGGCACTCGCCGATGTCGCGCTGCTGTTTCATATTCTGTTTTTGCTCTCGATCCTAGCGGCCTTCAAAGCGGTGCTGACGATGCCAGGTATCGCTGGAATCGTCCTCATTGCCGGTATGGCGGTGGACGCCAACGTTCTAATCAACGAACGGATACGTGAAGAGCTGAGAGCAGGTCGAACGCCACGCTCGGCGATTGAAGCCGGATTTCAACACGCCATGCCCGCGATCATCGACACCAACGTCACGACGTTTCTGTCAGGCATCATTCTATTTCAATTTGGCACGGGCCCGATCAAAGGCTTCGCAGTCACGCTTTGTGTCGGGATTTTGACAACGGTGGTCACGGCCGTCTATATGACTCGGATTTACTACGATTATCGCGCGGTCACGGGTAAATTGAAGCGAATCAGCATCTGAAGGAAGCGTCATGGAACTCATCAAACCGGGCATCAAAATTCCGTTTACTCGTTACCGATATATTGCAATCGCGATTTCATCTGTGGTCAATCTGCTCGTTCTCGTCCTGCTTTTCACCAAAGGTCCTTTGCTCGGCGTCGATTTCGCTGGCGGAACCGTGGCGCAGCTAAAATTTGCAAAGTCGGTGTCGATCCCCGAGATTCGCAATGCGCTCGGCGAACTCGGCGCTGGGGACACGGTGATTCAAGATTTTGGGCAGCAAGGGTCGAATGAATTTCTCGTACGTTTACAAAGGACTTCGGTGCAACTGGGCGAACTCGGTGAACAGATCAAGGCGGGGCTTACTCAACATTTTGGCAGCAGTGGTTTTGAAGTTCGTCGAATCGAGTCGGTCGGGCCGAAGGTCGGCAAGGAACTACGCGAAAAAGGAGCTTGGTCGGTTATCGCGGCGACGGTCATGATGGGTGTTTACATCTGGCTTCGTTTCGAGCTCCGCTTTGGTCTAGGCGCGGTCGTTGCCTTGATTCATGACGTTCTCGTCACGGTCGGCGCGCTGATCATTGCCAACTACGAGTTCGATCTAACCATCATCGCCGCGCTGTTGACCGTAGTCGGTTATTCGGTCAACGACACGGTAATTGTGTGCGACCGCGTCAGGGAAAACATGCGCAAGATCAAACGAGACACCTTGGAAAGCATCATCAACACGAGCATCAACGAGACCCTGAGCCGGACGATTATCACTACCGGGACCGCCATTCTCGTGTTGTTGGCCCTCTTTATTCTTGGCGGTGGAGTCATTCGGCCGTTCGCGTTTGCGCTGTTGGTTGGTTTTTTCTCCGGTGTCTACTCGACCATCTTTATCGCGAGTCCCGTCGTTCTCTTGTGGGAGAAGCGAGCGGCGGCAAAAAAGCAATGATCAACGAGTCAATTCACATCGCCTAAAATCGTTTACACGCTTAATTATGAGTGCTGCTTTCGTTTGTGCGCATCGGTCAAGGGAATCATAAAGCCTTTACCCAGATGCGGAGCAACCTACCCAAACGCTGGGTGTCGAAACAGTTTGACGAGGCAACGGTTGCGCGCCACGTTGAACAGTTAAGAATTTCCCCACTTGTCGCACGGATTCTCGTTTTGCGCGGCTATACCGATGCCGCTTCGGCACGGCGTTATCTCTCTTCTAGCCTGCGCGAAGATCTGCCGTCGCCGTTCGAAATGATCGATATGGAGCCGGCGGTGCAGCGGCTGATCAAAGCGATCAAGGACAGGGAGCAGATCGGCATCTGGGGCGACTACGACGTCGACGGCACCACAGGCGCTTCCGTGCTGGTGTCGTTTCTGCGCGAGATCGGCGTCGCGCCGATTTATTATGTGCCGCACCGTATCGAAGAAGGTTACGGACTAAACGTCGCGGGACTGCGCGCGCTGAAAGAGCGCGGCGTCGATTTATTGGTGACGGTGGATTGCGGTATTTCCAACGCCCGGGAAGTCGAAGCGGCGCGCGGCTTTGGCCTCGATATCGTCGTTGTTGACCATCATCAGCCGCCGCGGGAGCTTCCGGCCGCGGTGGCTGTGATCAACCCGCATCGCAAGGATTGTCCGTTTCCCGATAAAGATCTCTGTGCCGCGGGGTTGGCTTTTTATCTCGTCATTGGCCTGCGCGCCAAACTGCGCGGCGAAGGTTGGTTTCAGGGAGCGGGTGATCCCGATATCCGGCGCTATCTCGATATCGTGGCGCTCGGCACGATCGCCGATATGGTGCCTCTGCGCGGCGTTAATCGCACGCTCGTCCGGCGCGGCCTCGCTGAATTGAGTTCCTCGTCGAGACCGGGAGTGATCGCGCTCAAACAAGTTTCGAGCATTCCAGCCGGCGAAGTCAGCGCCGGGCAGGTTGGGTTTCGTTTGGGACCACGCATTAACGCGGCGGGGCGCGTCGATTACGGTATCAAGGTGGTCGAGCTGCTAACCACGGACTCGAGCGATGTCGCCCTGCGCATCGCGCAGGAGCTCGACGCTCATAACAGCGAGCGCCGGGCGGTCGAGGCGGCTGTGCTCGAGCAAGCGTTGGCGTGTGCAGAGATTACCATGAACGGCGGCAGCCGCCATTCGCTCGTGCTCGCCGGAGAAGGCTGGCACGCCGGTGTCCTCGGTATCGTCGCTTCGCGCATCGTCGAAAAATATTACCGTCCCACGGTGGTCATTGGTTTTAACGGCAGCGACGGTAAAGGCTCGGCGCGGAGCATCCGCGGCTTTCACCTGGTCGAAGGATTCGGCTGTTGCGCTGAGCATTTGGAGAAATTCGGCGGCCATGAATATGCTGGTGGTTTGTCGATCAAGGCGGCGAAGCTCGATGATTTCACTGAAGCTTTCGAGCGAGCCGTGCGCCAGTCGCTCACCGAGGAACATTTGCTGCCGCTGCTGGAAGTGGACGCGCCGTTGGAATTTTCCGCGATCGGCTTGCCGCTGTTGGCTGAGTTGAATGTGCTGAAACCTTTCGGCGTCGGCAATCCCGAACCGTTGTTCATGACGACCCGAGCCGAAATCTGCGAGCGGAAAGTTTTTTCGGCCGGTGTGCGCCTCCGCCTGCGCCAGGCCGGCCGGTTCGTCAGCGGGGTTTTCTTCGGCGTCGGCGCCGATCATCCGGGCATGCCGGGCGAGCTGGTCGATGTCGCCTATCGGCTCAGTGAGAATGAATGGAACGGCGCCACGACGGTGGAATTAAAGATCGTTGATATGCGGCCGGCGGAAACCGTTTCGCGTTTCGCGTTTCAGATTTCAGAGTGACCGGTCATGGTAAAAGCGGAGAATGAAATGACCAGATCAAAATTCAGGTTTGTCGTGATGCAAATGATTCGAATTGGTTCGGTAATCACGTGGGCCGTCACGCCGTCGAGTGCCGCCGACGTCGGCGGCAAGCCGGAGAAATCGGACGTGGTGGTAACCTATGCGCAAGCTAGCGGTGCCTTCACGCCGATCTGGGTCGCTTACGAAACCGGCTTGTTCAAGAAGCACGGTTTGAACGCCAGTCTGCAATTGCTTTCGCCGCAGGTTTCCGCTCAGGCGGTGGTGTCGGAGGAAGCGGATTTTTACACCGACGGGCCGGATCTGATCAACGCGCGGCTGCGCGGTGGGCAGGTAGAATACTTTGGCGGAACGATACAGCAATTGGTTTTCGAGATTTGGGGCGCAAAAGAGATCAAGACGATGCAAGACCTGAAAGGCAAGACCATCGCCGCGAGTACGCCGCGGGCGGCGCTCGATACGGCGACGCGCGAGGCGCTGAAAAAGAACGGCCTCATCCCCGGCAAGGACGTGCAGATTCTTTACGTGCAGACCGTGCCGGCGATTCTTAGCGCGATTCTCGGCGGCAAGACCGTCGCGGGCACACTCTCGGCGCCCAACACGCTGAAAGCCAGAGACGCGGGTCTCAATCTGTTGGTCGATATCGGCAAGCTGAACATTCCGGCGTTTCAAGTGGTTTACGGGACAACGGAAAAATATCTCAAAAACAATCCGAACACAGTCTACGCGTTTCTCAAAGCGATGGCCGAAGCCGTGGTCTTGTCGCGCAAAGAAAGCGCGGTGGCAAAGAAGGCGATCGCCAAGTACGTCAAGATCGATGATGCGCCGACCATCGACGGGACCTACGAAGCGTTTGCGCCGTACTGGGCGCTCAGCCTTGCGGTGCGACCCGAGGCGATCAAAGGGCAGTTCGAATATCTCGATGAAAGAGAATTTCCGAATGCCAGGAATGCTGATCCGCGGGATTTTTACGATAACTCTTTCGTCGACGCTTTGGCCAAGTCTGGCTTTCTGAAAAATCTCGGCATGCGCTAAGTGCTTGAGATCGGCATCTCAAACCCTTCTTTCAGCCACCCACCGTAACGCCGCTGCGTTACGCCGGTCATTCTGCGATCGATCGCCTTCTCGGTCTGGAGCAAGCGCGGAGACGGTTGCGTCATCCGCAACAGCTCGCGCTGGATGCCGGCGCGATGGCGAGGTCAATCGAGAAAGCCTAATTTAAATTGTTCCGATCCTGCGCCTGGCTCAGTTGGAAATCAGCAAGTGGCAATCCCGCGGCAGCTTCTTCGTCAGCCCCTTAAGCACGTGACCGCGCAGCATGTGATAAAACGCCGAACGCCGCGACGCGCCGATAATAATGGTGTCGACGTCGAGCAGCTTAGCCGCGTTAGCGAGGGCTTCGGCGGCGTTGTGCGAGACCGTCCAGATCGGAATAATCTCGATATTCTTTGCACGCGTAGCCTGCAGGGCGGCGCGCAGCGTGCGGATGCCTTCCTCATTGGGAACATGCGGCGTATCGCCGGCAAATAGCCCTGGCCACTCTTCCACATAGATGCAATAGAGCGCCGACTCGCCGCGTCCTTTGACGCGGGTAATGCCTTCTTGAATCAAACGCGGCGATTCGTCGCGCAAGGCAAGCAGCGTCGACGAGGAGTAAAATGGCTTTAGCTCGATCGCTTCGGCGAGCGTCACCAAGCCCTTGAGCTCGTCTTCAACCAGATCTTCGGACGCGCGATAGGCGCGCGACTGTAGCCGCTGGATAAACGGTATTTGCACGAGCAAATCGACGAACCAGGCGCGCCGCACGCCGATGGCGGTGAGCATGCCGATCGCCGTTACGGTGCCGCCAAAATAAGTCGCCATGTGTTTTTCCACCAGGTTGATCGCCCAGGCGACAACAACCATGGCCGTCGTGAAAACGCCGATCCAAAAAGCGACGTCGCGGCGGCCAAGCCGCCAACGAATTGTATCCAAGCTCAGCGACGAAAATACAAAGGCGCCCAATAGGCCGAATGCGTACATGTCGCCGAGCACTTTCATTTCGCCGCGGCTCACCAAGATCACTAGAACCGGAATTATAGTGGCGATGGCTACAGCAATATGCGGAGTATTGAACGTGCCATTGCGCACGGCGATAATTTTCGGCATGAAGCCGCCCTTCACCAACGCGAGAAAGACGTGGTAGGAGCCGATGATCGCCGTGTTGGAAGCAAACAATAGCAAGCTAGACGCGGTTAGAACGACCGCTAGCTTAATACCCAGACCGCCGACCAACATGCCCAGTTCGGAGATGAAGCGCTCGCTTTCGGCGGCTTTTAGTTGCTCCGGCAGCAAACCGATCGACAGCGCCGTTAAAATCGGTGAGGTGATGACCATGGTAATGATGACGGCGACCATGGCGCGCCGGGTGGTTCGGCGGAGCGGAAACCGCATGGCGGGACTGAGCTGGCTGATGCTCTCTAATCCTGAAAATGCCAGCCAAGCCGAGGCAAAGCCGACCAGCAGATCATAGGCAGACAGGTTGTGGCCGGTTCCCAATCGGCTGAGTACCGTATGCCATTGAACGCGATCCATGCTTGCGGTCGCCGCGCCGATAACGACAAGGTTCACGACAAATGACGCGCAAGCCATCACCAGAGATGCAGTTGCGCTTTCTCGAATGCCGATGATATTCAGCCCAGCCAGTAGCGCGACACTGCCACAAGAAAGCAGCACGACGTGAGCATCCAGGGAGTTGAAGACGCTGCCAATATATTGAAACCCTGAAACCGCGGAAATCGCGGTGGTGAGGAAGTAGTCTACCGTGATCAGCATGCCGCCGAGGCAGCCCCACATGGGACCGAAAGCCTTGGTCGTCATCGTAACGACCCCGCCGCCTTCCGGATTGCGCCACGAAATTTCTATGTACTTGAGCGACAGGAGAATAAAACCGCCGGTGGTGAGCAATACGAAGAACGGCGTGGCGTCCTTGACATGGCCGTAGAGGATGCCGGGCACGTAGTAGACCGACGTGCCGATATCGCAAAAAACCACCGCCCACGCCAGGAACCAATTCAATTGTCTGGTGTCTTTGGTGGGTCCCATCGAGTTGTGAATGATCGCATCGAACTGGCTGTAAGACGAGCAGCCCGTTGCGTTGTCCTAGCTCTTGCATTGTTAGCGTCGTTCGACCTATCATACAAGATATCATCGCGTTTCTATGGCTCTGCCCGGACAATATTTCCAAAAGCTCGTCGAGAGTTGCCCTGACATTATCATTTCAGTCGATAAGCAAGGGACGATTATTTTCTACAACGACGGCGCGCGTCAGAACCTCGGTTTTAGTTACGAAGAGGTCTTAGGAAAAAACGTCCTGGAAATCTATCCGAGTCTCGCCGAGGCTCGCCGGGTCATGGCTGCCATGCGCGCAGCCGACGCCGCAGGCGAAGGCCGCATACGAAACTTCGAAACCGTTTTTAAGACAAAAAAAGGCGACAAAATTCCGGTCGCGATCTCGGCATCGATGACTTACGACGAGCAGGGCACTGAGATCGGCTCCATCGGTTTTGCCAAAGATATTCGAGAAATCAGGCGCCGCGATCAGCTGGTCACGCTGGGCGAAATTGCCATCGGGCTATCGCATGAAGTCAACAATTCCCTCGAAGTGCTGGTCAATCAGATCGAGATGCTGCGGCAGTATGTAGGTCGAGTCGCAAGCGACGAAGATTACCTGGTCGAATCGGATCGGCTGGAATCGCTGGCCTCGCAGGTCAAGAAAATCCAAGACATCACCGGTCGCATCAGTCAGATGGCGGACGAGGGCGAATACGGCACCAAAGAATACCTCAACGGCAAAATGATGACCGATCTTCACGTCGAGGACGAGGTGAAGCCCTGCGAGCGACCGAAGCCCGATGAATGCTACCCGTTAAGCAGCCTTAAAGTCCTGATTGTCGATGATGACGCCGGCGTCTGCGAGTCGCTTCGCGATTTGCTCGTGGCGGAACGCTGCTGTGTCGAAACCGCCGCATCCGGTGTCATTGCTTTGGAGCGGCTGCAGCGCCAACCATTCGATCTTGTTTTAAGCGACGTAGTGATGCCGGACATGGATGGTTACGAGCTCTATCAGGCGGTGAAACGGAAGACGCCGACGCTTCCCGTGGTTTTGATGACCGCGTTCAATTATGACAAAGACCATATTATCAAGCGGAGCTGTTTGGAGGGACTGCAGGGAGTTATCTTTAAGAAGCCGGTGAACCCAGCGATGCTCAAAAAGATCCTTCTGCAACAATGTCGCCCCGAGCAAATCAACCGATCCAGCGCTTCTTTCTCTCCACCCGCATCCGATCCAACCGCAACCGCGAAGTCCAGTTAGCCTGCCGTGAACAAAGAAGAACATTATAACGAAGGGATGGAGTTGTTCGCCCAAGATAAACTGGACGAGGCTGTCGCCGCTTATCAGCGCGCCCTCGACGAAGATCCGAATTACGCCGACGCGCTGCACGCGTTGGCGATGACTTACGCGCATCAGGAAAAGCTCGATCAAGCGATCGAAACAGGCAAGCGGCTCATTGAAGTCGCGCCCGAGGATGAATTGGCTCATACGAGCCTCTCGATTTTCTACCAGCAAAAAGGCCTGATTGCCGAAGCCGAGCAGATCGCCGCGAAAGCAAGAACGCTAAGCTGGAAGCGCGAGCTTCGCGATAAGCAAAAGCCCCAATAAAACTGCGCGAGCACGCAGCCGTCTCCATCTACGCTTCCCTTCCACCAGGCATCGCCAAGTCGCCGTTTGCGATTCGCCGCGCCTAATTTCACCCAAGATTGCGTTTTTTCGCCTTTAATGTTCATAGATTCCTGGGTTCTTGCAGTTTGACGCGGGACTGGATAATTAGAAATACATGTTTCTGGGTGATTAACACCTGAACTGATACAGCGGGGGGAGAGCCGTGAGCTTCGCACCAAGCCCGTTAGAAAAGTTGGTCAAGTTGATAGCAGATGAGTTGCGGATCGACGACAAGATTCGCGACACTCAGGCGGTGCTGATGCTGGTCAAAAAGCGAGTGTCGGAGTCTCTCGCGCAGCATTATATCGCGACGCGTGAGTCGAGAATTCAATTGCCGGAGGACCTTATGCGGGAAGAACAGTCATACGAGCGTTTATTGCAAGCTCTTCAAGACATGAAGAGCGAAATCGCCAAACAAATACGGCCGGTGGAGGAACAAATCATCCAGGCCAATGTGGATCATCTACGTCAAACTTTTGGCCAAGAGAGCCAAAGACTTTCGAAATGTTTGGAAGAAATCGACGATAATATCTTGGCCTGTAAGCAGTATCTCCAAGACTACGAGCGGATTCGTTCTGGTCTTTTCGCTCTGAATGAAAAGCTCACCCAGCTGGGCGCCGAATCGATTGTCATCCCGGATGGTTTGCCGACCGCCGATTTAGGAGAGATCGTGCGCCAGCGAATTGAGAATTTGCGCTATCAAGGAAAAATCTAAGTTGCTGATGAAGGTTGTTTCCCGTCCGAGTTTCGCTTCTCTGCGGGAACCCCTCAGCTCAGGGCTGCCCACATTATTTTTCTTGCCGTCCTTCATACCTCCGCTTCGGGATTCCATTGCACAATACCGATTAGAAAATCACGATGTAAGCGACTGACACGACCGTGAGCCGTAGCCCGCGAGTGTCCATGGGTCGAAGCCGCCGTTTGGAGTTGCAGCTTTTAATTTTTAAACCACAGGTTGGCAAGTTTGGCGGATTGATTGGTGGTCCCAACGGGAATCGAACCCGTGTTCGCGACGTGAGAGTTCAGCGTTACAAAGACAGCGCCGACTTGGTTGGAGTCGATCATCTCCTGCAGACGCTCCCAACCGGTTCGCCCTTGGGTCGGTGAACCGGATCGTCCCAGATCCTCATCAATGATTCTAATCTGAGAATCCGCCCAGCCGTACGACTGCGACTGCCGCCAAGCTTCTTTGGAATTCAGTGCTGCCGGTATTCTTTTGAACCTGTTCCGGGTGCTTTGTCTTAAATAAATGACGGCAAGCCCTGTAGAAAACCTAATCGCCGCTCAACGCAATAACCTAAAAATGGTACAACGTAATAACCTAATGAGAGCGCAGCGCGAAAACCTAATGACTGCATGGCGCCACGATCGTCCTAGGTAGCATCGACAAATCACGACCACGAATCACAACACGGCACAGGTTGAAAGGATAAAGGCTGAAGGATAAAGGATAATGGCTCTATCGGGGGCAGCTTGAAGTTTTCCAATCTATCCTTTATCCGTTTGCCCTTATCCTTTTATGCATAGCGACCTCAAAATCAGGACGAAGGATTACGCACTTTCGGTGATCCGGGTTTTCGCCGAATTGCCGAAAAGCACAGAAGCGCAGGTCATGGGACGTCAGCTCTTACGATCCGGCACCTCGGTCGGCGCGCA
>DASWCL010000284.1:0-9491 GCA_036390135.1 Binatia bacterium | reverse complement strand
GAGAATGACGATCGCACCCGAAATGGACGGCGTCAGCACCGCTTTCACGCCAGCGGCGATGCCTTTGCCGCGGCGTTTCGTTCCGGTCTGCGATGGTTTGGGCGTTGACCATTCAATCGCCTGCGCCGCTCGTCGGATCGCTTCTTTGATGCCGAACGATCGCACAACTGTGCCGGTAGCGAAGCGCTCGCCTTCATCCAATGCGGGCTTCAAACGAAACTCCACCGGGTCCGCGCCGAGCGCGCGCGCCATCATATCGATTTGCGAATCATAAGCCCAGATCACTTGCGGCACACCGAAACCACGGAACGCGCCTGCAGGCACTTTGTTCGTGTACACACAGTAGGAATCGATCCACACGTTAGGAATGCGATACGGCCCTGCCGACGTGTAGCCGGATTTGTGGCCGATACGCGGTCCGATTTCGGCGTAGGCGCCGGTGTCCCAGTAAACTTCGCACTTGCGCGCCGTGAGCGCGCCGTCTTTTATCGCGGTCTTAATTTTCGTGACGACTTTGTGTTTGGTGATCGTCAAGAATTCTTCTTCGCGCGTGAGCGCATAACGCACCGGCTTTTTCGTGACCAGCGCCAGCACGGTTACGAGCGGTTCGAGCTTGGCGTAGAGCTTAGCGCCATAACCACCGCCAAGGTAAGGCACGCGCACGCGAATCCGGTTCATGGGAATGTCGAAAGTGGTGGAAATTTCCGTTCGCACGTAAGAAGGCGATTGGCTCGCCGTCCAGATGTTCAAGCGCTCATGCTCGTCGACATAAGCCAATGTCACGTGCGGCTCCATCGGCATATGCTGCGCCGGCGGCGAGCTGAACGTGTCTTCGAATACTCTGTCTGCTTCGGCAAACGCCTTGTCGACGTCACCGGTGCGCAGCTTGAAGTGGTAACAAACGTTGGATTGTTGGCCGGCTTTAACGTGCGCGAGATCGGCGAAAGCCTTCGCCGGCCGGTGCTGCTCGTGCACGAGCGGCGATCCCAACTTTGCCGCTTCGAGCACGTCGTGCACAGCGGGCAATGCCGCGTAATCGACCTCGACAAGCTGGAGCGCGTCTTCCGCCGTGCGCCGATCGACCGCCGCCACGGCGACCACGGGATCGCCGATGTAGCAAACTCTTTCCACAACGAGGATCGGCTGATCGCGAAACGCCGGCCCGAAGTGCGGATCGATTCCGGGCATCTTGGCAATCTCGGCACCGGTGAGAACAACAGCGACGCCGTCCAACGCTTCCGCTTTCGCTTTTTCGATGCGCGTGATGCGCGCGTGCGCATAGGGACTGCGCAGCACCGCAACGTGGAGCATGCCCGGCATCTCGATATTGCCGACATGCAGCGCCCGCCCGGTGACTTTCGGATTGGCGTCCGTTCGATAAACCGATTGACCGACGACTGAATAATTGGCCATTACACTACCTCATCGGATTTCATCGTTTTCTCATAACGCGTTTTGCTCGCTTTGGAAAGAATTGGCAGAGAGCCTCGGACTCCGATCTCGATCGCTTCTCGCTCACTTCCAAAGCGTGAGCAGCACCACCCCACCGACAATCATCGCTGCACTGATGACGATCCGTAACGTCACCCGCTCCACGTCGCGCAGGAACATCGCGGCCAAGATTAACGAAAAAAATGGCCCGGTGCTGCTGATCGGAATCACAACCGATACTTTCCCCAGATCCAGCGCGTAGTAGATGCAGGTCATGCCGAGGCTAATCGTCACGCCGGCGGCGAGAAACCACCCGAAGCACTGGCGGTTCATCTTCCAGGTCTCTTGACTCTTCTCAACGTACCAAAGCGTCAGGATCGAAATTATAAATGATGACGTCGCCGTCACCGCGGCAGCGAGAAACGGATGCGGCACAGCCGCCATGCCGAACTTGCGCACGACTTGGGTGGCGCCGGCGAGCGCCGAGGCGGCGATCGGATACCAGAGGAAGACCACGGAACCGGCGAGCTTCATAGACCCGCTGCGCCAAGATAACAACGTAATGCCCGCGATGATCATTAAAGTGGCGACGATGATCGGCAAGGTGATTTTCTCGCCGAGAAATATGATCGCCATCGCCGCGCTAAACAATGGTGTCGTCGCGCGGATCGGATCGGTGATCGCGACGCCGAGCGCGTCGATGCCTTTGTAACTGAGCAGGCGAGTCAGCCCGGGCTGAAAAAATCCGACGACGACGAAGATCAAGATCGACGAACTCGTCAAAGACGACAACGGCACGAACAAGATGGATGCGCCCCAGAGAAAAATAATGTTGATCAAAAGACTGCTGATCACCGCAGTGGCGGGATTGGAATAACGCAGCGCCTTTTTGGCGAACATGTTGTGCAACGCGAAAAGGAAAGCGTTAGCCAGGGCGTAGAATTCAGCGGGAATGGAAGTCATGCTTTAGGAATGAGCGAAGCAACGACGAACATGGGTTGCGCTCAACCGCGGCAGCGTTTTGCCAGTTCGAGCTATACAGGCTTAAACCCTGAACGGCAACGAAATCAATCAATCGCCAATTGCAGATTGAACGAGGTTTTGTCAGAGTGGATTGCTGGTCAGGACGATGAAAACAAAAACCGCGATCCTATCGATCGCTAATCTAAAGTCTGACGATCTGCCGGTTCTGCGCGACGCGTTTCAAGCGCTGCCCGGCGTCGAAAAGATCGATTTCAGCTTGGAGCGTAGCGTCGCCGTGCTCGATTTCGATCCGAGCCAATCACACATCGACGACTTCTTACGCGCGGCTTTGAAGGCAGGATTTCAGGTGCTGTAGTGAATCGAGGATGGAAAATCGCGATCCTCAATCTTCAGTCTCCTGCTATTGTCATCTGGGAAATCTTGATTGTAGGCGAGGCTATTCTACCCCGCAGTTCGAGATCGTTGCCGACCATTTCGATGTTCTGAAACATGGCTTTCAAATTGCCGGCAATCGTAACCTCTTCAACGGGATAAGCGAGCTCGCCGTTTTCGATCCACAGGCCCGCGGCGCCGCGGGAGTAGTCGCCCGTGACCATGTTGACGCCGAAGCCGATCATCTCGGTCACGTACAAACCCGCCTTTACGGACTTGACGATTTGCTCCGGCGAATCCTTGCCGGGAGCTAGATAAAAATTGGCCGGGGACACTCCCGGCGCCTCGCCGACCGAACGGGAAGCGTTGCCCGTGGATTTCATGCCGAGTTTCTTACCGCTGTAAGTATCGAGCAGATAGCTTTGCAACTCGCCGCGTTCGACGACAGTTTTTTTGCGCGTCGGCAATCCTTCGGCGTCGAACGGCCGGGAGCCAAGCGCGCCGGGAGTGGTCGCGTCATCAATCACCGTAAGCAGGTCTGAGCCGATTCGAGTTCCGAGTTTACCGATCAAAAAGGACGCGCCCTTATACAAGGCATAGCCGGATAACGCCGACGCTAAATTGCGAATCAGCGACGCCGCCATCTCCGGATCGAAGACAATAGGCACTTCGCAGGTCTTTACTTTGCGCGCGCCAAGTCTTCGCAGCACGCGTTGGGCGGCCTTGTCGCCGACGCTTTTGGGAGATTCCAACTTAGCGAATTTTCGATTCGACGAATACCAATAGTCGCGCTGCATCGATCCATTCTGAGACGCCACCGGAGAAACGGAATGACCGAACGTCGAACCGGCATACTCGCCCGCAAAACCATGGCTGTTGGCGTAAATCACCCGGCCGAATTGATTGGAAAACTCGGCGCCCTCGGAATTGGTAATGCGCGAATCGTAACCTAGTGCGGTTTTCTCGGTGTCGAGTGCGATCTGAATTTTCTCGTCCACGGAAACTGCACGCGCTGATTCATCGATTAAATCAAGCTCTGGCACGTCACGCGCGAGGTCCGCCGCATCCGGCAATCCCCCATGCGGATCTTGCGCCGTCACTTTAGCCATTCGCGCCGTATCGTCGACGAGCTTCTCAATCGACTTCTGCGAAATATCCGAGGTCGACGCCGAAGCTGAGCTATTGCCGAAGAACAGCCGCAATCCCAAGCGCTTCTCGCCCGCTTGACTGATCTTCTCGACCTCACCCATGCGCACAATGACGAAGAACGACTCGCTCTCGGCCATCACCACGTCGCCCTGCGACGCGCCTTTGGCCTTGGCCATGGACAAAATATCCTGGCCCAACTGCTGGCTTAATTCGTAGCGGTCCATAAACTCCTCAAACATGGTTCAACTCGTTCCGGTCGTTCAACCGCTATGTTCGAATTGAACGTCTTGAACCTAAGATTTCGTTCCTCCGACAGTCAGCCCGTCGATCTTGATCGTCGGCATGCCGACGCCGACAGGCACCGATTGTCCATCTTTGCCACAGGTGCCAACGCCTTCGTCTAATTTTAGATCCGAGCCGACCATCGATACGCGAGTCAAAACATCCGGACCGTTGCCGATCAGCGTCGCGCCTTTGACGGGCTGAGTCACCTTGCCGTCTTCGATGAGATACGCTTCGCTCGCCGAGAAAACGAACTTGCCGCTCGTGATATCGACTTGCCCGCCACCGAAGGAAACCGCGTAGAGCCCCTTCTTGACCGAACCGATAATGTCTTCCGGCGCCGAGCCGCCCGCGAGCATAAACGTGTTGGTCATGCGCGGCATCGGAATATGGGCGTAACTTTCGCGCCGGCCGTTGCCGGTCAGCGGCATCTTCATCAAGCCGGCGTTGAGCTTGTCCTGCAGGTAACCTTTGAGAATACCGTTTTCGATCAACACCGTGCGGTGCGTCGGCGTGCCCTCGTCGTCGACGTTGATCGAGCCGCGGCGCGACGGGATCGTCCCATCATCGACAACAGTGCACAACTCGGACGCCACTCGTTGCCCGATACGATCCGAGAACGCCGAGGTTTTTTTACGATTGAAGTCGCCTTCGAGGCCGTGACCGATCGCTTCGTGGAGCAGAATACCCGGCCAACCCGCACCGAGGACGACATCCATCGTTCCCGCCGGCGCGTCTGTGGCGGTTAAATTAAGAATCGCTTGGCGCACCGCTTCACGCGCGTAACGCTGCCAATCCTTGTTGTCGACGAAAAAACCGAACTCGACCCGCCCGCCGCCGCCAAAACTGCCGATTTGCCGATTACCACTCTCCTCGACGATACAGGTGACGTTGAGACGGGTTAGCGGTTGAATGTCGCCGACGACCAAGCCCTGGGACGACGCCACTAAGATCACTTTGTGCTCGCTGCCAAGGGACGCGAAAACGTTTTTCACGCGCGCGTCGAGGCTGCGCGCGAACTTATCGATGTCGTAAAGCAGCTCGACCTTTTTTTCCAGGGCGACGTCGTTCACCGGTGTTTTGATCGGATAGAGGTCATGGGCCTCGCCGCGCTGCTGGCCGACCGGCACCGGCGCCGCCGACGGTCGGTTTTGCGCGATGTAATGCGCTGTGCGCGCCGCCAGCTCTAAATTTTTGATGGTGATATCGTCCGTGTAAGCGTATCCGGTTTTGGCGTCTGCCAGCACGCGAACCCCAACCCCGTTCGCTGTAGACTGGGAGCAGTTTTTAACCAATCCCTCTTCCAGGCTAACGCCTTCGTTTTGCCGATACTCGAAATAAAGGTCGGCATAATCCGCTTTTTTGGCTAAAGCCGTGTCGAGAACCTTTTCCAGATCATTGCTTTTGATGCCAAAATTGTCGCCGAAAAATGCCGCTGGCAAATTTGCTGTAGCCATTTCTTCCTCCGTATTTGAATTTTTACCATACCAGCTCGTGCGAATTAAGCCATCGTAGGTTTTGTCGACCGCAGACTGCGTCGGAAAATCACCGGGAAAATCGGTTGATCGCCCGCTTTTCTTGGGCTAGTATTTGCCTATCAAAAATGCGAGGCGGATGACCATGGCTCAGAAAAAAATCGTTCACATCGTCGGCACCGGAACCATCGGCGAGCCGCTGATCGGCATCTTATCGACTTTTAAAGAGCAATTTGGCATCGACGAGGTGACGTTTCATAAGCGCACTCCGCTGGTGACGGATCGCTCTAAGGTCACGGTCTCTTGCAATCAAGGCGCAAAACTCGCCGTCGACAAGGATCGTTGGCAAAAGTTCGTCGAAATGGGCATGCACCCCAGCCTTGAGGCCGAAGAAGCGATCGAGCGTGCCAATGTGATCATCGACTGCACGCCCGTGGGCAACGAAAACAAGGAAAAGCTCTATAATAAGTATGCCGGCAATGGCCGCGGCTTTATCGCCCAAGGCAGTGAAGACGGCTTCGGCAAAAAGTATGCGCGCGGCATCAACGATAAAGCGCTGGAGAAGGGCAAAGATCAGTTTGTTCAGGTCGTCAGCTGCAATACCCACAACTTGGCCGTGCTGATTGATACCATCGCCTTGGGTCCGGAAAAAGAAGACAACCTTGCGGAAAGCCGCTTCGTCTGCATGCGCCGCGCCAACGATCTAAGCCAGGAAGGTGATTTCATCCCCGCTCCTGAAGCCGGCAAACACGACGATCCGAAGTTCGGTACCCATCAAGGTCGCGACGCCCATTACCTGTTCAAAACTCTGGGCTTGGATCTGGATATCTACTCCTCTGCGTTAAAGCTGAATACGCAATACATGCACACGATTCACTTCAATTTAAAACTGCGCCGGGGAATCACCAAAGATGAGTTGATGCGCCGGCTGAAGGCCAACCTGCGAGTCGCCCTGACCAACAAGAAGTCGTCTGCGTCGGTGTTCTCGTTTGGGCGCGACCACGGCATGTTCGGCAGGATTCTCAATCAAACCGTGATCGTCACCCAGAGCTTGGCGATGCGCGGCGACAAGGAAATCGTCGGCACCTGCTTCACACCGCAGGACGGCAATTCGCTGCTGAGCAGCATCGCCGCGACGCTATGGTTTATGTATCCCGACTCCTACGAAGAAAAGCTTGCACCGGTAAGGCCCTATTTCTTCAGCGAGATTTGACCGTCGCGGATTTTGTTTGACAGGGATCAATCACTGCGGGCAGTCGATCCCTTTTATTCTCCGCCTGCCATAGGAATCGCCTCGAAGCGAACCCTGTCGCCAGCCTGAATACCGTACCGCTTTGTCAGACCGCCGTTGATCTCCAAAACGAATTGACTGGGCTTTCCGACCGAGCGCGCATCCAGGGAAAACGGCACCGTCTGTTCGACGATACCGACGATTTTTCGCTCATGATCGATGAAAATCATGTCCAGTGGAATCGGCGTATTTTTCATCCAGAAGGTCTGTTCCGTCTCCGCCGGAAACAGGAAGATCATGCCCCGGTCTGGCGCCAGATCACGCCGGTATTGAAGACCCAACTCTCGCTTCGCCGGCGAATCGGCGATCTCAACTTGGAAAACAACTTCGCGACCCTGCCGGGTCGAAATCGCGACGTTAGGATCAGCCCTGCAAGCAGTCAGGCCTTGAAGCATGGTAAACCCCAAAACGACGACGCAAACGAGGTTTGGCCGCATATTATTTTTGCAGCCGCTGAGCGACGAGCTCGGCGACGTCTAAAACCTGCATCGCTGTTTCCGGTTCTTCTTTGGCGGTCTCTTCGGTAATCATGCGCATACAGAAAGGGCAACCCGTGGCTACGGTCTTTGCCCCAGTTTGCTTGAGCTCACGATAGCGATTCGTGCTGACCCGTTCCCGCCCCTTTTCTTCCTCTTTCCAAAATTGGCCGCCGCCAGCGCCGCAGCAAAAACTATTGTTGCGGTTGCGTGCAGGCTCCGTCAGCTTGGCGCCCGTCGATCGGATCAATGCCCGGGGCTGGTCGAAGACCCCGTTGTGCCGTCCAAGATAACAGGGATCGTGATAGGTGACGGCGCCGTCAGTGTCGGTCGCTAGCTTTAACTTGCCCGAGCGAATCAACTCGTCGATAAATACCGTATGATGTTTTACCACAAAATTGCCGCCGAACTGTGGGTACTCGTTGGCAATCGTGTGAAAGCAGTGCGGACAGGTCGTGACGATCGTTTTCGGCTTGATTTCGTTCAGCGCGGCGATATTTTCTTCCGCCATCTGCACGAATAGATACTCGTTGCCACTGCGGCGCGCGGTATCGCCCGTGCACTTTTCGGCCTTACCAATCACCGCCCAATCTATGCCAGCGGAATTTAGGATGGCGGCCATACTCCGGGCGATTTTCTGCGCGCGCGGATCGAAGGCAACGGCGCAACCGACCCAGTATAGAACTTCCGGATCGGCCTTCTGTTCCAATGTCGGCACGGCAAACGGCAAGTCTTTCGTCCACAGGAGCCGCTCATCCGCCGGCATCCCCCATGGGTTGCCTGCCCGCTCCATATGGTTGAATGTGTTTTGCAGGCCCTTGGGAAACTCGGCCGCCGTCAGTACCCGCTCGCGCCGGATATCGATGATATGCAGCATCTGTTCGTTGCCGACGGGGCAAACCTCGATGCAGGCGTTGCACGTCGTGCAAGCCCACGCAGCTTCGTCATTCAATGCGAAATCGAGCAGCGGCCGCGGACTGTCTTGTCCGGAGGCGAAGCTGGGTAAAATCTTGTTGAGCTCATAACGCTCGTTGACCAGAATCGCCGCCGGACTTAAAGCTTTACCGGTGTTCGTCGCCGGACAAACGTCCTGACAGCGATTGCACATGATACAGCTGTAGGAATCCAAAAGCCTCGGCCAGGTGAAATCTTCCAGCTTGACCGCGCCGAAGACTTCTTCTTTTTCGAAATCCATCGGCGCCAGGGTCCCTGGATTTTCTTTTTTCAACGCCAGATTGATCGGCGCCAGAAAGATATGAATATGCTTGGAGCGAGGAAAGTAAGGAATGAACAAAAGAATCGAGCCCAACGCGCCCCACCAAAAAAAATGATTAAGCACCGCCAGCCCGCCTGGCCCGACGCCGACGAATGCCGCCGCAAACAGCGAGCTCACCGGCTGGTACGGATCGACTCCTTCGATCGCCCCCTGTGTTGCTTTGAACAACAACCGGCAACCGACGTGAAAAATAATAAAGCCGGCAACCAGCGCAGAGTCACGAAAAATCCCGGCGCGAACTTCCGGCTGCACCGGAACATTGGCGGGAAATTCAAAATCCTTTGGTTGCACAAACCAGCGGCGTATCACCAAACCCGCGATGCCGATCAGTACGCTGGTCGTAAAAAGATCACCAGTCAAATTGAACAGATTCCAAGCCCCGCTGCGGGCGTGAAGACCGAAAAATCCTTCGAGAACATCGACCAAATTGACGAGAAAATAAAAAACAAATCCGTAAAAGACAAACGCATGTAAAAGCGAAACCATCGGGCGCTTCTTAAAAACCGATTGCTGGGTGAGAACGATCCAGAGCGCTCGCCGAACGCGTTGGAACAGATTATCCAACCGCGCATCGGGTTTGCCGCGCGCGATGGCCCGGTACACCGCGTAGAATTTTTGGCCGCCGAAATAAAAAGATCCGGCCGCGAGCAAGACAAATAGTATTTTCTCGAGCGTTGTTAGCATAGCGGTCTCACGACCTCCGTTTCGCTCCTTTCCTATCGCCGCCGAAAGTCGCCAAGTCAATAGCGGGATAG
>DASWCL010000283.1:0-7892 GCA_036390135.1 Binatia bacterium | reverse complement strand
GTTCTCGCAAGATTCCGATCTCGTAACGGTGGCGAGCGCATTCGTATCGTTGATAGTGAAACGGTCGAGCGCGCATTCGGCTGGGTGTTCACTTTGGCAGCGGATGTAACGATTCCCGCAAACGAATCGCAAATTGAGTTTCCCCAACAGGTGATTCTTAACAAGCACTCAGAGCAACTCGTGGCATGTTCGGTTGAGCATTCGCAGGATCAATTCATCAAGCTTTACGAAAAACTATTGGCAGAGAACCAGGCACGAGCTAGGAGCTGGTGCCTAACCATTTCTTTTCCGTTTCCATGGGGGCGCTGGTGGAAAGGCTCCGTAGCGCAAACGGCGACAGAGACGGGGTTTTACGAGATTGGCGGAAAGGAGACAAAGCCGTGAGAAGGATAGGTCTCCTGTGTCGCATCGTAATTCTTTGCGTCAGCGTTTTCGCAGGCAGCGCCGCCGGCCAGGAAAAGAAGCTCGAAAAGATTCGCATCGGCGGCGGATCTACTTCGGCGACGCAGATGTCCATGTGGCTCGCCAAGGAAGGGAGCTTCTACGAAAAGCACGGGCTCAGCGTCGAAGCGATCAGCATTCCCGGCAGTTCGCTGGCGCTGCAGGCGATGCTTGCCGGCGAATTACCCATCATCCAACTCGGCGGCGCCGCGTCGATGCAAGCCAATCTAGCCGGCGCCGACACGGTGATCATTGCGACTATCGTCAAAAAGTTCCTGTTCTGGATCTACAGCCGGCCGGAAATCGGCCGCATGGAAGATTTGAAAGGCAAAGTGTTTGGCACCACGCGATTCGGCACGCTCTCCGATCTCGCGTCGCGGTTTGCCCTGAGATCTTATGGCATCGACCCGGAGCGCGACATCACGATGGTGCAGACCGGCGGTCCGGCGGAGACTGTGACCGCGATCCTAACGGGAAAAATTCACGCCGCGGCGCTGAGTCCGCCGGCGACGCTGCAGGCGAAAAAAGCAAAGCTAAAAGAATTGCTCGATATGTCCAAGCTCGACGCCGAGTACCACATCAACGGCGTGGTGACCACACGGCGATACTTGAAAAGCAATGAAGACACCGTTCGGCGCTTCATGCGGGCGTATGTGGAAGGTGTCGCGCGCGGGCAGAAAGACAAAGCGTTCGCGCTCAAAGCGATGGCAAGAACGTTTCGCACGGACGACCGAGAGCTATTGGAAGAAAGTTACGACCTGATCATCAAAGGCAATTTGGTGCTGCCGCCGTATCCGTCGGTGCCGGGAATCGCGAGCTTGCTGCGGGGATTGGAGCCGACGAACGCCAAAGCCAAGGGAGCGAAGCCGGAGGATTTCGCCGATAGTCGAATTGTGCGCGAGCTCGATCAGAGCGGGTTTGTGAAATCGGTTTTAGCCGAACGCTGAGCCGGTTGGAAGCCGATGGCTTTACCGACGCCGTGCACAAGGAATTTCCTACGAAGTGAACGGCGCTTGACGCGACGGTACGCAAAGGGAGGTAGGATGGAAATCATCGATGCTGATGGCCATGTGAACGACATTGCCGGACAGGAAGAAATCGCCAAGTATATGCCGGCGGGTAACCGTACGTCGCAAATCTTTCCGGTGCTCGATCATCTGCACTTTCATTATCTGCGGCCGGCGGGCAACCGCGCGGCGCTGGAAAATCCCAGCGTGGAGGAATGGATTCGCTTTCTCGATGACACCGGCATCTCGTGCAGCGTGCTGTATCCGACCTTCGGCTTGGCCGTGGGGCGGTTCGTCTCGGAACATTGGGCTATTGCCGCCTGCCGGGCTTACAACAACTGGCTCCATGAAAAATTCATCAGCAAGAATTGCCGGCTCAAGGGCATGGCGTTGATTCCGATCCAAGACGTCGAGGCGAGCGTGGTTGAGCTCGGGCGCGCAGTGAAAGAGCTCGGCATGCTCGGCGGCATGCTGCCGTCCAACGGCGAGGGTATCAAGGATCATCTCGGCGCCAAGCTCTATTGGCCGATCTATGAGGAAGCTGAGAAGCTCGGCTGCGCTCTGGCGGTGCATGTTGGCTCACTGCAACATTTGGGCATGGACGGATTCAGCACCTACTATCCGGTTCACGCCCTGGGACATCCCTTCGGCCTCGCCATTCAAGCCGCCGGGTTGCTGGCCCATGGCATCTTCGAAAAATTTCCCAAGGTTCGCGTTGCGTTTCTCGAAGGTGGGTCGACTTGGGTGCCGTTCTTTCTCGATCGCCTCGACCGCTCCTATCATCCCGGCCATCTGCAGGTGGATTTTAACGCTCAACCGGTCGGCGGGCCCGAAGCGGGGGAGAAGGCGAGCGATTATTTACGCCGGCAAATGCGCGAGGGAAGAATCTATGTCGGCTTCGACGTCGACGATGACGGCCTGGGCTTCGCGGTTAAGAAGGCCGGTCGGGACGCGTTTGTTTTCGGCAGTGATTTTCCCCATGAAGTTTTCAACGCCGAGAAATGCCGCCATGAGATCGACCAGCTGCTTGCCAGGGCAGATTTGACCAGCGCCGACAAACAGGCTGTGCTCGGAGGCAACGCGCGGCGCTTCTATGGGCTGGGCGCCGATGGGCATTAGTTGTTGGTCATCTAGGTCGGGTCTCGTGCCTTTCGACGGCGCTCGGGACGCGTACCGCGGATACGGTGCGCTTGGCTTTTTCTTCTTTCAGCGCCACCAGCGCGGGGTACCGACAAGACTACCGACGAGGATGCTATGTAAACGTGAGTCAGATCGATACCGCGTCGTTCGAAAAGTTTTCGGGTTGCGGTAGACGAAACGATTGCCGACCGAACGAGGTGAGCTCGCGAATTCGTTTCGATCCGTTCAAAACGTTGCATTCGTTGGAAGAAGGCAAGCCGTTCAAAAGTTCAAGCGTTCAAGGTTCAAAGTTTCGATTCGGGATTAATTCCTACAGCGCGTAGAACCGCTTGGCGTTGTCATAGATAATTTTTTTCTTGGCTTCCCGGCTCAGGTCTTTGCGGCCGAAGTGTTCCTTGACGAGCTTCCGCATGTCGGTGCGCGTGGCTTCGTGGGGAAAGTCGGACGCCCACAACAGGCAATCGTCGCCGAGCAATTCGACATCCCGCTTGGTTGTGATCTCTTCGCCGCATTGAAAGTAGAGCTGTTTTCGCTTGAGTAATTCACTCGGCAGGACTGGACGCTCGTTGGGGGAGACGCGCTCAAGACGCTCCTCGATCTTGCTCATTAAGAACGCGACCCAGCCGCAGCCGGCTTCGAGGAAGCCGAGCCGGAGATTTTTTAGTTTGCTCATCAGGCCGGAAAACATGATGTTGTTGAACTGGCGCATCTGCGGGATCACATGGGTGAGCGCGGCCGCTTCGTTGGGTTGAAGATAACGGTCGTTGTCGCGCAGCGAATTGCACGAGTGAATCGACAGGGCGCAGCCGAGGCGGTCGGCTTCCTGGAAGAGCGGCCAATACTGGCGGTGCCCCAAAGGCAGCGGCAATCCGTCCGCAGGCAAGATGCCGCCGAGCATGCCGCACTTATTGACCGCGCGGCGCAGTTCCTTCGCCGCGGCGCTCGGATCTTGCAGCGGCAATAGCGCCATGCCGCGAAACCGGCGATCACGGCTGAGGAATTTGTCGTGCAGGTAGTCATTGTAAGCGCGGCAAAGCTCCACGGCGTAGGGCGGGTTGCCGATCTGGCCGATGTGCATGAAGCGGGTCGGATAGAGCACCGTCAGCTCGAAATTGCCCTCGTCGAGTTTGCTCGCCCATTCGCGCCAGTCCGGCACGCGAAAATCCGACGGGCGAAAATCGTTGGCCGGTATCGAGCGATGCCAGCCGTGGTGCGGCGTCAGCGGAAAATAGAGCATGGCGTCACGGCGATTGCGATAGGCGGCGGACATGTATTCGATAATTTCTTCGTCGGTCTCGCGCACGTGACCGTCGGCGTCGATGATGCGAGGTTTTCTTTGGTGATTTGTCATAAAGTTTTCCTTATTCAGCAATCTGCCGCTTTTCTTGCACGGAGATTCTCAGTCTGTCAATGTATATGATTAACCGTTACCGATTATGGAATGATTTCACAGCGACTCATTAAATGGGTTATCTCACGGAGCAAATCGCCGACGAAGTAGGAAGACTTTCCCAGGAGCGGGGACGGCAGTACTATATTCGCGGCGCAGTTAAACAAATCGATGGCGATGACTTGTCCGTAAATGCCGTCGTGCAAGGCACGATCCGTTACAACGTCGAAATCACCAGCATCGACGAGTTCTTGGACTACTCGTGCAGTTGCCCGTACTTCGAGCGAGATCTCGAGCCCTGCAAACATATCTGGGCGGTGGCTCTAACGGCGGAGCAGAAAGGTTATCTGCGCGGGCGGGAAGATGCTAGTGTACTGGATCGCTTTGCCGGCTTGCGGGAACCGTTTCCTAGGACGCCAGCCGCCAAGCCTTCTCAAGTCAAACGTCCTCCGCCCGCGCCCTCCTGGAAGAAACAGCTGGAGCCTCTATTAAGTTCTCTAGCCGCCGCGGAAAGCCGTTTGCGATTTTCCACGCCGGCGGAGCGGGAATTTATTTATGTCATCGACGTTTCGGCGACACGAAGCGACGATCGCCTCATCATCGACGTGGCTCAGCGGGAGCGGCGGGCCAACGGCGCGTGGGGAAAGCTTAAGACAAAGAAGCTTGGCTTGGATGACATCGGCGATATTCCCGATCCCACGGATCGCCGGATATTGGCGATTCTCTTCGGCTCGCGGCGCGACTTGAGTTACGCCTATTCGCCCTATTATCGTGAGTCGACCTCTCCTAACTTCGCTTTGCCCGCACCGCTGTGGGATGTTGCGCTGCCACTCATGTGCGCTACCGGACGCTGCGTGCTGCGGTCTTCCCTAAACAGCGAAGATCTCCCTTCCGTTGAGTGGGACGACGGCGCCGCCTGGGAGTTTTATTTGCGAGTCGCGCCGTCGGACGACGGTGCGCATTACAAAGTGACCGGCGGGTTGCGACGCGGCGACGCTGATATGCCGCTGTCCAAGCCTTCGCTCCTACTGGCGGGAGGTTTGGTCTTTGGCGACGGTCGAGTGAGCCGGCTCAACGATCATGGCGCTTTCGGTTGGATCTCTCTGCTGCGGGCGCGCGGCGCGCTGTCGATTCCCAAGCAAGAAAGCGAGTCGTTTCTCGCCGACCTTTTGCGGTTCGTGCACCAGCCGGCTCTGGAGCTTCCCGAAGAACTTAGGTTCGAGGAAGTTCTGGCGCAGCCAAGGGCGAATTTGGTCATCAGGCCAGGACCCCACCATCCGTTTCGCCATCCTCGGTTGTTGGGAAAACTTTCTTTTGATTACGAAGATCAGAAAGTTGCTTACGGTGAACACGGCAACGTGTACCGAAAAGAGCAGCGCCGGCTGATTCGCCGCGATGTTGGCTTCGAAACCGCCGCGCGCCGGCGGATGACCCAGCTCGGTTTTCGCAGCGCTAATAACGGCGATACAGGCGCCGAGTTGTATGCCGATCAACTGCCGAAAGTCGTGCGTACGCTGACCAACGAAGGTTGGCAGGTCCAGGCGGAGGGCAAGCTCTATCGCACCGCGGATACGCTGAAGATGGAGGTCAAATCCGGCGTCGATTGGTTCGAGCTCGACGGCAGCGCCGTGTTCGGTGAGGCTAAGATTTCCCTGCCGCTGTTGCTCCGCGCCATCAAGCATGGCGAGTCGATGGTCAAGCTCGACGACGGCACTCTCGGCATTCTGCCCGAAGAGTGGATGAAGAAATACGGTTTGCTCGCGGGACTCGGCAGTCTCGAGGAAAAACATCTGCGCTTTAGTCGGCCGCAGGCGGGCTTGTTGGATGCTTTGCTCGCTGGAGAGCCTGCGGTCGCTGTCGATGCGGTATTCGCGCGGGTGCGCCAGGAGCTGAGCAGCTTTGGCGGCGTGGTGGCGGCCGATCCGCCCGCGCAATTTGCCGGCGAACTGCGCGGCTACCAACGCGAAGGGTTGGGTTGGCTGTTTTTTCTCCAGCGCTTCGGTTTTGGTGGCTGCCTGGCCGACGACATGGATTGGGCAAGACGATCCAAGTCCTGGCGCTGCTCGAAGCGCGCCGTCAGCTCCGGCGCAGCGATGGAAACAATACAGCGCGTCCATCGCTGGTCATCGTCCCGCGCTCGCTCGTGTTTCATTGGAAAAAAGAGGCGGCGCGCTTTACGCCCGATTTAAAAATTCTCGATCACTCCGGCGCGGCGCGGCGCAAGTCCGGAGATCACTTCGGAGCGTACGATCTCATCATTACGACCTATGGCACGCTCGCGCGTGATGCGCTTCTGCTCAAAGAACAGCGCTTCGACTATTGCATTCTCGACGAGGCCCAGGCGATCAAAAATGCCGGCACGCTTTCCGCCAAGGCGGTGCGCCTGCTGCGCGCCGACCACCGCTTGGCGATGAGCGGCACGCCCGTGGAAAACCACCTGGGCGAGCTTTGGAGTCTGTTCGAGTTTCTCAATCCCGGCATGCTTGGCAGCGCTTCGATCTTTGCCAACGCCGGGCGAAATCCTGATGAGTCTACGCGCGCGATTCTGAGAAAGGCGCTGCGGCCGTTTATTCTCCGGCGCACGAAAAGTCAGGTCGCCACCGAGCTGCCGGAAAAGACCGAGCAAACAATTTATTGCGATCTCGAAGCCAAGGACAGGAAACTCTACAACGAGCTGCGTGACTACTACCGCGCGCGCCTGCTAAAAAACGGCACGAGCGGCGAATCGGGTCAATTCAAGATCCAAGTGCTCGAAGCGCTGTTGCGCCTGCGCCAGGCGGCGTGTCATCCGGGCTTGATCGACAAGAAGAAAACCGCGGAGTCGAGCGCCAAGCTCGACACGCTGCTGGCGCAGCTCGATCAGGTGCTCGAAGAAGACCACAAAGTTTTAGTGTTCTCGCAATTCACCAGCCTGCTCGCCATCGTGCGCGGCCGTCTCGATGCGGCGAAGATTGCCTACGTCTATCTCGACGGCCGCACTCGCGACCGTCAGGCGCCCGTCGAGCAGTTTCAGAATGATCCCGACGTGAAGTTGTTTCTCATCAGCTTGAAAGCCGGCGGTTTGGGTCTCAATTTGCACGCAGCGGAATATGTCTATCTGCTCGATCCCTGGTGGAACCCTGCCGTGGAAGCGCAGGCGATCGATCGAGCGCACCGCATCGGCCAGACGCGCAGGGTGTTTGCCTATCGCTTGATCGCGCGTGACACCGTGGAAGAGAAAGTTCTCGCCTTGCAGCAGTCCAAACGCGATCTCGCCGACGCGATCATCAGCGCCGACAATAGCGTCATACGCAATCTCACGCGGGAGGATTTGGAATTGCTGTTGTCGTGAAGCGTTGAGCAACACCGCGCGCCATGATATGCAATCTCAGTTTCTTTAAACAAAGAACCTTGACAGGAGATCGAGCATGAATTGGAAATCGGCATTAACCGGCGCGGCTTGTGCCCTATTGACGTTGCCTTCATTGGGTGACGCGCAGAATGTGAAAATCAAAATGGGCTCTTCGTTAAGCCCGCCTTCACTGGAGTCGATCACGCCGTACGTCGCCATCGAAAAAGGCTTCTTCAAGAAATATGGACTCGACGTCGAAGTCGTCGAGTTCCGCGGCGACAATACGCACGTCAAGGCGTTGCTCTCGGGCGACATCGATATGTCGATCAACATGGGCGCCACGGAAGGCATTGTCGGCGCGGCGAAAAAAGTTCCCATCAAGCTGTGGGTGGTGGCCAATCCGATCACGCCCTACCATCTGATCGCGCGGCGGGAAGCTGGAACGACGTTGCAGGCGCTGGTGGGCAAAAGCGTGGCGGTCTCCGGCATCGGCGCGATCTCCTATCATATCCCGCGCATCGTGATCGAACGCAGCGGCCTGGATCCGGAGAAGTTCAAGTACGTCGCCGTGGGCTCGCCGGCG
>DASWCL010000282.1:0-3394 GCA_036390135.1 Binatia bacterium | reverse complement strand
ACACGCATCCGCGGGCGTGACTACTAGTCTAGTGGCAAGCCTGCAGAACGAAACGCCTCGTGTATTGAAGCGAGCACGCCCGGACAACGACCGGCATACAGCAACAAATCGCGAGCTTCGGCTTCGTCGCAGCTGATCACGGTCACGATATTGCTCCCGAAAAGCGAGCCGCCAACATTTTTAAACTGAACTGTTTTCTCATTGAGAACCAATTTAGAGCGTGAGTCTTCGGGAATGGATTGTTTGAGACAATGAAAGCTTTTGCCGTCAAGGAAAATTTTGAGAGTCATTATCAGTGATTGAGTTAGTTTTTCTTCGTCGTTCTCTTCATCTTTGTCGCGCATAATCGTATAGACAAACGCGACCACGACCAAAACAAAAACGAGAAAGCTAACGATTAAAATCAGCAATGTAGTCACGAAAGCTCCATCACCCCGAGCGCCCCGGAAAAGGGGCGCTGAGACAAGGAAATTCAATGAAAGGGATTTCATCGAAACGACGCAGTTTCCCTTGCCCCAGCGACGCTATGCTTGAGCATGCGTCGTGCCTTATCGTCGATGGAACTTTGGAGGGATCGGGTCAATCTCTGGGAGTCGAACTTTAGTAATGCGTGCGGCAACTTTGCCTGATCAAATTCTTCACATATGAATCAGGCGAACTGTGGACTCGATGGAAGATCTTGATGTTGAGAGGGCGGCACCGGTGCGATCGGCGTCGGGTTGCTATTTGCTGTGGTTATCGATAATCCTCTTTGCTTCTTCTGAGACGGTCTGTTCTGCTGCTTCAAGACTCGGGAATTTGCCCCACATGCTAAAAGTCGCTAGATAGCCGGTCATAGGCTTAAACTTTGCGCTTGCCTCGATAAAATCGCCGTTGTCCCTCGTTGACACTTCAATTTCGTGATTCCTATGAGTGTGCTTCATGGGATCCTCCGCTCGGGGGTCAATCTTAACCACTCGTGAACCGGGTATGTCAACGCACATCCGCGGACGCGATTACCTTGACCGGCGCGGCGTCCATACTCGGCAGAAGGAAAGTCGCCTCGCCACGACTGAGAGTGCGCGATGAAAAACCGGTGTTATGTTACTTCCCTCCACGCTTTCGCAAAAGGCCGATTGCGCAGAGCGCGTTTAGGAAAATCTCCCACCCCTCTGGACGCCCGCCGAACGGGCAGTTAGAGCTTCGGCACCCTTTTCTCGCTTTCCGATCCACGCAAATAGATCAAGATGAGCCGCAGTAAGAATTATGCATGAGCGCCAGTAGTTACTCTGTAATCGAAGGCATTCAAGACTCCACCTGTTATCTGCTCGGCGTCAGGATAGATCCTTGCTGCCGCTTCCGCATGGCCATTTTATAAAGTCGCTCATAGCTGTCCACCATCTGTCCGACGGAGAAACGCTCTCGCACCCAATCCCGACAGCCGGCTCGATCCAGCGTGTCAATTTGCTGAATCATGTCGATCATGTGATCCTCATTTTCGATGAGATAACCCGTCTCGCCGTTGCTGATCAATTCCGGCATGGAGCCTCGCCTGTAGGCCAGCACCGGAGTTCCAGCGGCCATCCTCGATCACAACGACGCCGAACGGCTCATCCCACTGCAAGGGAAAGAGAAACCCTTTAGCCCCGTCCATGATTTTGACAAGTTCGCGATATGCGAGGCGTTCAATATAGCGAATTTGACCTTCGTCAAGATGCGGTTTTACCTCTTTTAAAAAGTACCCCTCACTCCAGGGCGAATGCGTGGTCACATGGCCAACAATTATGATCATGCACGCGGCCGTCGCGGCCCGGCGTGCGCACGACGGCGATAACGACAAAGTCGTAATCCGGATCTTCGTAGAGCGGTAAATTCTTGTGGCCTTCGGTGGACGGCCAAGAATTTGAACGCGCGAGCAACTTTGGATCCTTGACAGCCCGTCGAGCAAGATTTTTATCCGCGTCATGCGCGCTCTCGTGTCTCGATTGGCCGCGCAGAGCGCGCGTGCCTCTTGAATGAACTTTTCAAATGCCGCTAGCCGTTGATTTGTCGACATCTTATGGTCTCCGAAGCAGAAATTGTTTTCGAATCTATCGATTGCGCGGGCGGCGCGCTACATTGACAGCGCCAGTGTGGAATATGATATTGCCAGCATCAGGAGGATCCGAAGATGGCAAAAAACGGTTTTAAGATTCTCGACAGCGACATGCATATCATGGAGCCGCCGGATCTCTGGGAACGTTACATCGACAGCAAGTTCAAAGCCCGCGCGCCGCGCGGCGTCACTAGCAGCAACGTGCGCGATCTGCGAATGATCTATCCTGATGGTCGGGAATGGGCGCGCGCGACGACGCGCCAAAACGATTCGGCGCGCGGCCAGAACTTTGAAAGAAACCAGAATATCTACCGAGCCGATGCCGAGCGCGGTTGGACACCCGAGGTTCAACTCGAGGCGATGGACATCGAAGGCATAGACATCGCTGTACTCTATCCAACTCGCGGTCTGCGTGCGCTCGTCGTCGACGACATGGACGTGGAATTTGCCGCCGCGATCGCCCGTGCGTACAACGATTGGCTCCATGATTTCTGTAAGAAGGACCCGAAGCGCTTGATCGGCGCCGGGATGATTTCGCCCTATGATATGAACGATGCAGTAGCAGAGGCGCGGCGTTGTGCTGATGAGCTCGGCTTTCGCGCTGTTTTTCTGCGCGCAAATCCTTTGGTGAAACATCAGTGGCACGACCGTTACTACGAGCCGCTTTGGAGCACGCTGGAAGAGCTAAATCTCGCCTTGGGCTTTCATGAATCCACGGGCACAGGCAAACAGCATATCGGCGAACGCCTCGAGCCGAATCTGATGCTGCGCCGCGTTTACGCGCAACCCATGGAACAAATGCTCGCGCTCGGCAGCTTTTGCGCCGCAGGCGTACTGGCGCGCCATCCCAAACTGCGCGTCGCGTTCCTGGAAGCGAACTGCAGCTGGCTACCCTGGTTGTTGTGGCGGCTGGATGAAGGCTGGGAGCGCGAAGGCGACGTCTGGGCGCCGGATGTCAAAATGGCGCCGAGCGAATACTTCAAGCGACAGTGTGTCGTCTCAGTGGAACCGGACGAGACGACGATCGCGCACGTCATCGATTATATGAGCGGCAACAACGTGGTTTTTTCCACCGACTATCCGCACGGCGATTCAAAGTATCCCGAAGCTGTTCACCATTTTCTCAAGCTGCCGCTCAGCGACGCCGACAAGAAAAAAATCCTCTGGGACAATTGCGCGGCGTATTACGCGATGTAGGCGCGCCGCGCACCGAAGCGGCGCTGCTCCGGCAAGTTACTGAAACCGGAGCAGCGCGATGGTGGATTTAGCGAGAGTAGTATCCGTCGGAATAGTTATGATTGTGATGGTGCCAGTGGCAGC
>DASWCL010000281.1:0-5750 GCA_036390135.1 Binatia bacterium | reverse complement strand
GAAGAACCAAGCAAAGTACGCCGTGCCGGTGCGCAGGCAATATTCCAAATTGAATCCCGGCCGGGTCTCGGCTTTTCCTTCTTCGAGCATTTTTTTGAGCACTGTCCAGTCGAGATCGGCATGCGCCATGACGCCGTCGTGCTCTTCGAGATCTGCCTCCGCGTGCATGCGAAAGTAGACGATTTTTTCTTCCGGGATTTTGTAATTCTTCCGCAATGCGCCGCCGAAAAACTTCGCCCAGTGGCCGACCGCTTCTTCGACGCAAAACGATGCCCACCACTCCACCATCGTGCCCTCGTAAAGCACGCCGCGATAGTACTCGAGAAATGCTCGGCACTCCGGCAGCATCTCGTACTCGATCATTTCGTCATTGGTCAAACCGAAGTTGCGCCCCTGTTCGAGCACAATTTGAATATGACCGGGCGGCTTAGGGTGAATCATCTCGTCGGCGACGTGATTGGCGAAGTGCTTTTGCAGCTCAGGATGACGTTTGAAGAAGGGTAAGTGGCGCTGGTAAGCGACCCCATGAAAATTGTTGATCTCGGCGACAAAGCCATACCAATTTTGCCAAAACACTTTGATCGCCTCCATCGGCAAGGTGCCGCTCGCCATATCGCTATGGAAGCGCCCTTTAATCAACCAGCGGTCGGCGATCTCGGCCAGATATGTTTTCAGATCAGCCACAACCGCGTCGGCTTCCTGCGGCGCGAGTTTTTTGCCGGAAAAGTCCTGTCTACCGAGTCCCATACGTATCTCCCTCATTTCAATCTATTAATCTAATAGAGCGCCCCAGGGTTCAGAATATTGTTCGGGTCGACCAACTGCTTGATCTCTTTGATCACCTCGTAGAGATTGCCTAGCCGCTGATAAGGCACCGGCCCCTTGGTGCTCAAAGTCGGCGCCGTCCACACCACGCCGCGCTCGTTGCTGAATTGCTGCACCATACCCATCCACTTGCGCAGCTTGCCGACGTCTTCATCGTCGTAGGGATTATAGAAAACAAAATATTCTTCCTTGATGCCAAGATCGCGGGTGACGTAGCTGTCGTGCTGCGGCGAATGTTCGGCGTCCCACAACCCACTCTCTCGTTTGGCCGTCTCGTCGAGGTCGTACATCTCTCTCAGGAACGTCAGCGGATACATCTTGGAGGTAACCGCAAACATGCCGGTATGCCGAGCGACCGAGCCACACCAGCCGTCCGGCCCCATGATGTGCCAGTCAGGCCAGCCGTGCAGGCCATGCGTCTGTGCCTTGGCGCCCATTCCCTTTTCGGCGATTTCAGGAACGTCGACGCCCCCCGCTTCATGGTAAATACGTCGCATCCGTTTTTCTTTGAACGTTAACTCCTCTGAGTCGCGCGCCATCAGCATGGTCTTTAGAAAGAACCACCCGTCGTCGGGAACTTTGCTCTTGTCATACAACCCATCTTCCATTGGCCAGTGATACTGCCAGCGGTCGGTGAAATGGATGTCGTAAACTACTTCGCCCTTGACCAATTGCATCAGTGCGTTCTGCGCGTCGTCCAGTTGATCGCGGCGAAACGAATAGCAATAATCGTGCAGCCACTCGCGCTTGCCTTCGATGGCGCGCAGGCAAACCTTGCTGATAATACCCATCGATCCCGCGGCGAGAGTAAAAAGACCGAGCAAATCCGGCAAATGAATCCATTTTTGAAATGGGCCGAACCTAGTTCCCTGATTTGCTAGAGCACCAAGGCGAATAGTTTCGCCGTTGGCGAGTATGACTTCTAAGCCAAGCACCATGTCGGCGATCCAGCCGTAGCGGGTCATGCCGTAGCCGATGCCGCCTTTGTTGATCATCGCGCCGATGACAACCGCGGGACCGTAGGTGCCGAAGTTGGGCAGCATCAATCCGTGTTGGCGCAACGCATGATGAATGCCGTACACGCTCGCGCCGCCCTCGGCGATCACGTACTGCATCACCGGATTGACTTCGAGAATCTTATCCATACCTAGCATGTCGAGAAGCAAGCCGCCCTTGAGCGGCGAGCTGATGCCCATGCCGACGCCGCCTTTGGCGACGATCGGAATCTTGTGCTCGTTGGCGAATTTGAGAATGTCAGCGACATGGTGATTGCCTTGAGAGTCGGATTCGACGCGCACGATTACGTCAGGCAGAGCGCGATAGGCACCGTAGGCGAGCGTATGCTGGTAATTGATTTTATCGATGGGATTGGTGGAGACGCGCCGCGGGCCGACGATCTCGGTCAGTCTAGCGATGATCTCGTCGAGAGAAAGCATAAGGCAAACAATTGATAATGGAGAATGGATAATTGAAAGTTTTAAATCCGCGCGTTTTCAATTATCCATTATCAATTTTTTACAGTTGCAGATGGCTGCCGCCCGTGATCAAGATGTGACTGCCGGTGAGCATACTAGCTTCATCGCCCGCCAAAAACGCGATCGCGCCAGCGACGTCTTCGGGATAGAGATGCTTTTTCAACGGCCGCGTTTCTTTGACCCGCTCGCGATATGCTTCCGGCATGATCATCGACGCATCGGTGAGCGTGAAAGCTGGGGTGACGACGTTGACCGCGATTCCCAACGGTCCCAACTCGATCGCCATGGTGTTGGCCATCGATTCGAGCGCCGATTTGGCGGCGGCATAAGCGCCCATCTTGGGCAGCGGCTGTTGCGCCAGGCGAGTGCTCACGACAATGATCCGGCCCGCTTTTTTCCCTTTCATCGCCGGCAAACACGCACGCACGCAATGGAATAACGCTGACAGCTCATGCTCGACGGCGCGGTGAAAACTCTCCCACGAAAGTTCGTGCAGCGGACCGACTTCGAAAGCAAAATAGGCATTATTGACTAAAACGTCGACCGCACCGAACTGCCGCTGCACAGCGGACACCATTTGTTCGACTTGATCTTTCTGCCTCACGTCCGCTTGATAGACCATGCTGCGACCGCCGTCCGCAGCAATTTGCTCGGCAATTTTCCGCGCGGCGTCTTGGTTCTGATAATAATTGACGGCGACCGCAGCGCCGCCTTGCGCAAGGCGAAGGGCGGCAGCGGCACCGATACCACGGCTCGCGCCGGTGACCAGTGCGACTTTGCCGGCCAGCGGATGACTGTTTAACGACTGTGCCATGGATTGGTGAACGGATTAAATCGCCACCGCATCTTCCGCCGCGCCCTTTTCGTACTTGGCGGCGTTGCCCTTGAATGAAAGAAACTTCATCTTCACGTAAGGCGAGCTATAGCCGTTTAGGATGCGATCGACTCTGCCCGGTTTACTATAGAACGATTGGAATGCCCAACCGGTCAGTTCGCCCAACTGTTGGCGGCTCAGATACTTGGTCGGCATGACGCAATGCTCCAGGTCGTACAGACTAAGGTTGTCGATTTCGATCACGCTTTCTTTCACCGCCTTTTTATAGATTGGCGAACCGGGAATCGGATTGAGCAATTGAATCATCACGATATCCGGGTCGATCTCGTCCACGGCCTTGGCGCGTTGGCGGATCTTCGCTTCGTCATCCTCCCAGAAACCGTTTAAATATGTCGAGATCGTCGAGATGTCGTTTTTGCGCAGGAATTGAATGAGCTCTTTCAATTCTTTGACACCGACCTTCATCGGTCCTTTGCGCGCTTCGGCAATTTCCTCGTCGGTGCCGCCGTCGATGCCGATGAGAACCTGATAAAGGCCGACCTTGCGTAACCGCGGCACGAGATCGGCGTCACGGATAAAGTTCTGCGCCCGGCTCAGGCAAAACCAGCTCATGTCGAGCTTCTTTTCTTCAAGCGCCTCCACCAAATCAACCATCTTCTGGCGATCCGAATTGAAGTCGTCGTCCATGAAGGTCAGCGCTTTGACACCATACTTCTTGTTCAATAGTTCCATTTCGTCAGCCACCGCCCGACCGCCGCGAGTGCGATGGGAGCTGAAATCGCGCGGATTGCGCGGGTCAACCAGCCACCATTCGTAGCAAAAATGACAAGCCCCTTCGCAGCCCCGGGAAGTCACGGCCTCATTATAATTGGGTATCACCGAGTAGCCGTAGTACTTGTCCATCGGGAAGAGATCATAAGCGGGCATCGGCAGCGCGTCCAGGTCGCTGATCACCGGTCGGGCCGGATTGAGGACAACTTCATTACCCTGGCGCCATGCGAGGCCGCGGATATCGGCAAATTTCGGTATCGGCTTTTTGAGCTCCTCGATTAATTCCCACAGCGGATACTCGTTGTCGCCGAACACACCGATGATGGCAAAATCCAATTGGGGATTCTCGGTCATGATCTTTTGTGGCACGGCGGTGTACATCAAACCACCGCCGAGGGTAATGATATCCGGGAATGTCTCCTTGATCCGCTTCATGGCCGCGTGGAAGCGGTTGAGCTGAGCCGCTCCACCCGCCGCCGCGATCATGGCACCGAAAAACACCATGTCGGGCTGGCGTTGCTTTAGCTCATCGAGCATTTGCTCGTCGTCCAGTCCGAGAACGCGACAATCGAGCACGGAGACTTCCGCGCTATTTTTCTCCCGGATGAACGCGGCAACTTGCGCGTGGAGCGAGTTCACCGCAAAATGACGATCGCCCCAGGGTGCCCAGTTACCCATGGGCGGCGTGACAAATAGAAGTTTCATGATATCTCCTGATGACGGAGGGATTACTGAAGATTAAAATATTTAATACCTTAATGATTGTCAAGATTGGCCGCGGATGGGTGCCGCGCCCTTAGGGGACGAAGACATCGCAAAATTTAGTTTTCAAGCTACTTGAATGCTATTGACAACAATATAGGCTTTTGGTACTGGTTCGCAGGCTGGTCGGTTTCAACGATCTCTTAACCGTTTAACAGGGAGGGTCACTGTATGGCTCAAGTTGCTCAGGAAGAACAACTATTAGATATACGCGTTGCAGAAGCATCGGCCGCGTATAAGTTCTACCTCAATCAAGAAAAGAAGATTCTCGGCACCCTTGCCGTGATCTTTTTCCTAGCGATCTGGGAGCTCTGTGGAAATGTTCTTCAGCTGGTCAATCCCATGTTCATGAGTGCCCCTTCGTTGATATTCAAAGCAGGTTGGCAAATGTTCGCCTCGGGTGAAATTTGGAATGATCTCTATGTCAGCGGCATTGAGTTTGCCTGGGGATATGTCCTATCCGTCGTTGTTGCCATTCCCTTCGGCATCGCCATCGGCTGGTACAAAAGATTCGCTTACGTCTGTGACCCGTTCGTTAACGCAATGAATGCGACGCCGCGCGTTGCTTTGTTGCCCCTGGTCATCATCTGGCTCGGCATTGGCATCCTTTCCAAGGTGGGCATCATCTTCCTGGGCGCAGTTTTTCCGCTCTTGATCAATACTCGCGACGGCGTCAAAACCACGCCGGCGAATTTGCTGACCGCCGCGCGAAGCTTTGGCGCGTCGGAGTGGCAAATCTTTAAATCCGTTGTTCTGCCTTCAACCGTGCCTTTCATTCTGACGGGTCTTAGGTTGGCCGTGGGCCGCGCGCTTATCGGCGTCATGGTCGGCGAGCTCTATGCGGCAACAGCCGGCATCGGATTTATGATCACGGTCGCCGGCGCGACCTTCCAAACCGATAAAGTCTTCGTCGGGGTCTTAATCTTTGCGATCTCCGGCATGGCGCTGACTGAGGTCATCGACCGTTATGAACAGCGCTTTGACAAATGGCGTCCGAAAGTCGGCCATGATTGAGTTCCTCGCTTTCAAATTGCCACTGGCCTGAAACGAAAAGTGGCGCTGGAGAAATCTAGCGCCACTTT
>DASWCL010000280.1:0-21659 GCA_036390135.1 Binatia bacterium | reverse complement strand
GTTCGCAGCCGCTCTCGACACGGTCCGGTCTATCCGGTCATTGCATAAACGGCGGATCAACGCAGTCATTGATTTCGAGTTTTTCGCGCGCTTTTCGGCTGCGATCAGCTTTCTCACCGGTAGCGATTATCGAGTCGGGTTTCACGCTACGGGAGGCGAGGGACCCTACCGCGGCGATCTTATGACTCATCGGCTGCGCTACAATCCTTATCTCCATACCGCTGAGACTTTTCGCCTGATGGTTGAGGCGCTGACATTTGCGCCGACTGATCTGGCGCCTTTGGATATGAAACCGGCTTTGGCCTCTGATCCGCCACCAATTTTCGAGCCGACTCGAGCAGAAGTAGTTGAAGCCCAAGCCCTGCTCCGCAAAGCGGCGCGGACCGAGACGCCGATGTCACTTATTTTGCTGAATCCCAATTGCAGCGATCTGCTGCCGCTTCGTCGCTGGCCGGTTGAAAGCTATGTTGAGCTGGCGCGGCGGCTCACGGCGCGTTATCCGCGCTTGCATGTGGCGCTGACAGGGCAGCCGTCCGAAGCGCAAGGCGCGGCCGCTTTGGTGCAAGAGATAGCGTCGGAGCGCTGTTTTAGTTTGGCCGGCCGGACGACGCTGAGACAGCTCTTGGTGATCTTCGGGCTGGCCGACGTGCTGGTCACGAACGACAGCGGGCCGGCTCATTTTGCCGCGCTGACGCCGATCGATGTGGTTACGCTCTTTGGACCGGAAACCCCGCAGCTTTATCAGGCGCGCACGCCGAGGAGCCACGTGTTCTGGGAGGGGCTCGCTTGCAGCCCTTGCGTCAGCGCGTTGAATCAGAAGCAGTCTTCTTGCCAGAACAACTTGTGCATGCAGCGCATCGAAGTCGACGCCGTCTTCGACAAGGTTTGCGCAATCTATGAGGCGAGATTAAATGCGCAGGGTTTTCCGAACCGTGAGGATCGAGTCGGTCGTCTACAAGTGGGCTTGTAGGACGCCGCTCGCATGTCGGATCAGCGTCTTATACGGGCAACAGCCCTGCTTTTTTGCTTGCGCTTTCTCGCCGCTTTTCTAATCGACCTCGCGCCCCAAGAGGCTTACTACTGGGATTACGCCCAGCATCCGGCGCTGAGCTATTTCGATCATCCGCCGATGATCGCGTGGGTCATTAGCGCAGGTCAATTTCTGCTGGGCAAAAACGCGCTCGGCGTCCGGCTCGGCGGGCTTTTATTAACTCTTCTTTCAACTTGGCTTCTCTATACTTTGGGCAGGTTTTGGTTCAACCGCAGAGCGGGGCTCTGGGCTGCCCTGCTTTTCCAGTTGATACCGCTTTATTTCGTCTATGGCATGCTGATCACGCCCGACGTGCCGCTGATTTTTTTCTGGCTGTTGACGCTCTACCTGGTTTCGCTGGCGGTGCGCGAGGATCAAAAATGGGCGTGGTATGTGGCCGGTGCGGCGCTCGGGCTTGCCCTGCTGTCCAAATACACGGCGATCTTTTTGGTTCCGTCGACATTGCTATGGCTTACTTTAGATCGCTGTCACCGCCAGTGGCTCATCAGAAAAGAGCCCTACCTAGCTCTACTTATCGCGGCGCTGTTCTTCACTCCGGTGATCCTTTGGAACGTCGAGCACGACTGGGCGTCCTTTGGCTTCCAAGTGAGCGATCGATTCACTCGCGCGCCTAGCCAGCCACTTAAAAGCTTGGGAGAATTTTTGCTCATGCAAGTCGGCGTGACTTCGCCCATTCTTCTGGCAGGCTTACTCATGATGCCGGCGCTTCCTGTGTCATACGCTTTAAGCGACCGGCGCCTCCGATGGCGGTTTTGCTTTCTTTTCTCGATCCCGATCCTCGCCTTCATGCTGCTTTTCAGCATTCGTTCCGGGGTCAAGGCCAACTGGACGCTGCCCGGCTATCTATCTCTGCTCGTCGCCGCTTATCCCTGTTACCGCTATTTTCGTCTTAACAGCGGCGCTCGCAAGCTGCTCGTGGCCAGATATTTTTTGATCAGTTTTTTTTATGCTTTGCCGGTTCTGTATGTGGTTGCGATTTACCACTTAACCCTAACGATACCGGGAATTCCCACGCACAGTTTTACGACCGGTTGGAAAGAGTTGGGACAGACAGTCGGCCAGGAAGCACGAACCTTTGAGGTTGCCGACGGAAAAAAGGTGTTCCTTCTGGGCTTGGATAGTCATTACATCGCTGCCGCCCTTTCGTTTTATAGCGATGACAGCCGGGAAGTTTTCTCGCGCAACCTTGTCGGCAAACGCGCTTTGGCCTTCGAATACTGGACGCCAAAAATCGATCTCGTAGGTTTCAACGCGCTCGCGGTGGACGGCAATCCCCCCGATCTGGACTCGCTACGGAAATACTTTGTTCGCGTGGATGAAAATATAAAACGGCTCCCGGTTGTGAAGGGTGGAAGGGTCCTTGGACATTTTTATGTCGTGAAGTGCTTCGGTTATAGGCGGCCTGGCCCTAAACCAATCATGCTCAGCGAGGTGATTGGAGGAGATTGAATTTGTGGCGTCTTTATAGATTCCGGCGTCTCGTCGATCATCGAGCATCGTTCGCAACGATGTCGCAAAGGGCTTACGACAATTCGGTTTTTAGCCAATCCACAATCGTCGGAAAGGTCTGCGGTGTCTGCCCCATGTGACCGCCGGGAAAGACGCGCGCGGATTTCGGCGAGCCATATTCTAGAAGAATGTAAAGATCGGCGATCGGAGTTTGTAGATCGTCTTTGCCGTTGACGATCAGCATGGGACAGGACGGCTTCTCCAGCCAGCCTTGCTCTTTGAGCGAGAGTGCCGACCACGGTTTCATTAGCTCATCGATGCTGTTGACGCCGAAGAGCCGGCAGCGAGCGATGTCGTGATCCATCAGATAACTATCGGCGTTGGTCGACTCGCGCAGCCAGTCTGCTTGGAAAAAGAAATGCACGCCGCCGCCCCAGACGATCGACGCGCGCAGGCGCTTGGCTTCCACATGGGCCATCTTTGCCGCCCAGTACCCGCCGAAGCTCCGGCCCATGATGGCGATGCGTCTAGCATCGACATCGGAGCGCGTTTCCAGATAGTCGATCACGGCGGTAAAGACTGACTCCGCGGTCGGCGACGCTTTCATGGGACATTCGCCGGCCCCCGGTATATCCATGGAGCAAGTGGCCATGCCTGCTTTCTGCAACCCTTCATCGTATTCGTAACTCTCCGCTTTAAATGAATCGATGCCGCCGAAGTTAATCACAATCGCGTGTTCCCGCCCATCCTGCGGTACGCGCACGTAGATGGGAATTGCCTTGCCGCCGAATGGAATCTCGACGCGCTCCAGTGGCGGCTCGAAATATTTGGCTGCCCTCTCGTACACTTCGAGACTTTTGCGGAAACACTCCATCTTCCCCGGCGTATGCGGCGTCGGATAACGGCCGGTGGCGTAGTAGGCGTAGGCTTGAACGTAGGCGTCGCGGGCTTCTTTGAACTTGCCGGCTTGTTCGAGATTTGCGCCTTCTTCTTCGTAGGGTTTGGCGACCCGGGACCATTCTCTCGCCCAAAGCTCGGGATCTTTGCTGGTCAGGTTGGCGAGCACGGACTCGACGTCTTCCCGCTTCGCGTGACGAAAGGTGTTGCGCGTCCCGGTGCGCTCGCGAATCATCGCTTTGATTTCGTCTAGGTTTTTTACCCGTCCCATGGCAACCTCCTTGGGAGCGCTCAAGCAGTTCAAAGGTCAAGCCGTTCAAATCGTTGCAGTCGAAGCGTGAGCTGTCATCTACTTCACCCTGACATCAACTTCAAGCCTTGCCGCTGCCGACGCTGCACCGATTGTAGCCGCAGATTGGTTCCTGTATTGGCAGTGCGCGGATTTAATGTTATGGGAGATGCTATTCGCGATGGCTGATTTACTCCAGGTTAAAAATCTGCAGACGTCATTTTTTACGCCCGAAGGCGAAGTGCACGCCATCGACGGTGTGAGCTTCGAGATCGGCGAGGGTAAAACTCTCGGTCTGGTCGGTGAATCGGGTTGCGGCAAGAGCGTGACCTCGCTGTCGATCATGCGTCTGATTCCGTCGCCGCCGGGAAAAATCGTCGGCGGCGAGATTTTTTATCGCGGGCGCGATCTTTTGAAGCTCAACAACGAGGAAATGCGCAAAATCCGCGGCAACGAGATCTCGATGATTTTCCAAGAGCCGATGACTTCGCTCAATCCGGTATTCACCGTCGGCAATCAGATCGGCGAGGCCATCAAGCTGCACCAAGGGTTAGGCAAACGAGAGACCCGGCAAAAAACCATCGAGATGCTGCGTTTGGTCAAGATCGCCGATCCGGAATCGCGTGTCGATTCCTATCCGCATCTGCTGAGCGGCGGCATGCGCCAGCGCGTGATGATCGCCATGGCGCTGTCATGCAATCCGAGTCTGCTGATCGCCGACGAGCCGACGACCGCGTTGGATGTGACGATCCAAGCGCAGATTCTCGAGCTGATGAAAGAGCTGCAGCAAAAGATCGGTGGTATGGCGCTGTTGCTGATCACGCATGATCTCGGCGTGGTTGCCGAACAGGCCGACCAAGTGGCGATCATGTACGCGGGCAAGATCGTCGAGCGAGCGAACACCAAAGCGATCTTCAACCACCCTTTTCATCCGTACACGGTGGGCTTGTTGAACTCGCTGCCGGGAGCCACCGGACAAAAGAAAAAACGGCTGGACGCCATACCAGGCGTGGTGCCGAATCCATTGCATCTTCCGAGCGGCTGCCGTTTCCGCGATCGCTGCCCAAGGGCCGCCGATCTGTGCGCGCAGAAGGAGCCGCAGCTGGAAGAAAAAGAATCCGGTCATACGGCCGCGTGCCACTTTCCGCACACCGAATCATGGGAGAAGCCGAGGATGGAGGAGTGAGGATAGGGATATCGATCCTCGATTCTCCATCTTCTATCCTCGGTGGTTGGTCTGACAGATGAGCCTGCTAGAAATTCACAATCTCAAAAAGCATTTTCCCGTGGGGGATGGCTTTTTCTCGCGCCACAAGGGCAGCGTCAAAGCCGTTGACGGGGTTAGCTTGACCGTCAACGAAGGCGAAACTTTAGGCTTGGTCGGCGAGTCGGGTTGCGGCAAATCTACCTTGGGTCGAACGATTCTCCGGCTGATCGAGCCGACCAGCGGCGAAGTCATTTTCCACGACAAAAATCTCCTGGCGCTTCCGGCGCGCGAGCTGCGCGACATGCGCCGCGAAATGCAGATCATTTTCCAAGATCCCTATGCCTCGCTCAACCCGCGCATGCGGGTTGGCGATATCGTCGGCGAAGGGCTCGAAATCCACAAGCTTGCCAGAGGCAAAGCCAAACGCGACCGGGTGATGGAGTTGCTGCACCAGGTCGGCTTGCGCGAAGAGCACTACCCGCGTTACCCGCATGAATTCAGCGGCGGCCAGCGCCAGCGCATCGGCATCGCCCGGGCGCTCGCGGTCAGCCCCAAGTTCATCGTATGCGACGAGCCGGTGTCATCGCTCGACGTGTCGATCCAGGCGCAGATTATCAACCTCCTGCAGGAACTGCAGGAGAAGATGCATCTCACCTACCTGTTCATTTCCCATGATCTGCGCGTGGTCGAGCATATCAGCCACCGGGTCGCGATCATGTATCTCGGCAAGATCGTCGAGATCGCCAACAGCGACACGATCTACAGCGCCGCCAAACATCCTTACACCCGCGCGCTCCTTTCCGCCGTGCCGATGCCTGACACCGCGCGCAAGAAGGAACGCATCGTGCTCGAAGGCGACGTGCCCAGTCCGGTGAATCCGCCGCCGGGGTGCACCTTTCATCCGCGCTGTTCATACCGCGAAGCTCTGTGCAGCCAAACCGAGCCGCCGCTCGATTTCAGCGTCGATGGTCACGGCGTAGCTTGCCATGTTTTTGGCCCGATCAAACGAGCATAAATCCCGCGCCAATCTGATTCATCCATGAGTTGGCCTTTTGGAGTTGAAATAGGTCGCATCAATGGTAAAATCGTTACAAGGTTAACAACTGGTTAATAGCGAAGATCCTTTGAAGGCCTCTCGGAAGTCATTCCGAGGGGTTTTTATTTTATCGAGGAGTTGAGTTTATGGCAGATGCATACGTGCCCATGACCAGCAAGGGCTACCAATTTCTGATCGAAGAGCTGAAACGCTTGAAAGCTGTTGAGCGGCCAAAAAATATACGCGACATCGAAGAAGCGCGGAGCCACGGCGACCTATCGGAAAACGCTGAATTCCACGCGGCTAAGGAACGGCAATCGCTCCTCGACCTGCAGATCCGTGAGATCGAGGACAAGGTCGCACGCGCGCAGGTGATCGAGGTTGCCAAACTCGCCGGCGACAAAGTCGTGTTCGGCGCAACGGTCTCCCTCGCCGATGGTGATACGGGTGACAAGGTGGTATACCAAATCGTCGGCGATCATGAGGCGGAACCGAAGAACGGGAAAATTTCTATCAGCTCTCCCATTGCCCGAGCCTTGATCGGCAAGAGCGAGGGAGACGAAGTTCAGGTCCGCACCCCCACGGGTGTTCGCACGTTTGATATTCTCAGCGTGGAATATATCGGTTAGATCGCTGCCACCGGTGGGGCGCGCCTATCTGGAAAGGAACCATGTCCTTTTCAGCCTTACTGGCTGTTCTCGGGTGTGACCCATCGCGGCGATCTTGCCTGCCACTCCTCATTCATATTTTTAACCTGGCAACGTCTCGAACATGCCGACGCAGCGGCACTGTGGGGGTGCTTGCCAGTTTTGTTCTCGTTGGCGCGCTTGCTTCGGCGCAAGCGGCGATCCAGATCGAACCGCGGGTCGGTTTTCATGGAGTTTTTCAACTCGGCCGGCCGTTTCCGTTAGAAATTGAGCTCAGTAATACCGGCCGGCCTGCTGAAGGCGTCCTCGAAGTTCGAGTATGGAAGGGCGGTGCCACCAAAGGGGGCGCGCCCTATTTGGTCAATTACCGGCGCGAGATTTTTCTCGCCGGGCAAGCGCGCAAGAACGTGCAGCTCACGGTCGACCCTGATTTTATCAGTAGGCCGGTGACGATTACCTTCTCCGCGGCCGAGGCACGAGCTTCGCGGGACCTGGATTTGCGCCGCTATTTTTCCCCCGCTCCAGTCCTCTTGTTCATGAGTGAAAGCAGTTCGCTGCCGCCGCTCACCTTGGCCGCTTCGTCGCAAAATCGGCTGGTGTCACTTTCGCCCGAACAACTGGCGGCGGATTCGCGCGCATTGCTCGGTGTTTCGCATTTGATTCTCTACGATCAGTCCTTGCGCGAGCTGTCGCGCTCGCAACTACTGGCGCTTGACTCCTGGCTTATCGCGGGCGGCAAGATGATCATCATCGGCAGCCTCAACTACGCGCTCTATCAGGAAGCGGCGCTCAGCCGCTTCCTGCCGGTGCGGGTGACCGGTGCGAAGCAAATTACGTTTGCGCCGAGTGTTAGCAAGGGCGAACGAGCCGTGCCACTGGCTGGTGTTTGGGCGCTGACCTCGACGGTGGTTAACGGTAAAGCGCTGGCCGAGGCCCAAGGGGTTCCGATTTTAGTGGCAGCGAGCCGCGGCCGAGGACAAATCGTTTATTTGGCGCTCGACGTGGGCCGGCCGCCGTTGTTGCAATGGGCCGGCTTGCCAAAATTTTTACAAAACCTGCTGACGCCAATCGTCGGCGATGACACGGCGCCGCGCACGGAGTGGAACGATGTGGTTTTTAATCAACTGATCGCCAGTCCGTCGTTTATCTCCACCTACGTGCCCTCCGTTTCGCTTCTGCTGGCGATGCTAAGTTATCTCGGTGGCATCGGTGTGGTCACCTGGCTCTGGCAACGCCGACGATTGGCGCCGCGCCGGTTGTTGATCATGCTCCTGAGCCTCGCCACCGTGAGCACGGTGGCCGGCTACGCCTATTTCAGCCACGGCGGCAACGTCCCCGACGGCGTGTTGTTGAGCTCCACGGTGATGGAGAGCAGCGGCGACGGCTTTGTCGAGGCGCAAGCCAATCTCGCGCTATTTTCCACTCAGCTGCGCCAGTACGACTTGGAGATGGAGCGCGGTTGGATCGAGCTGACCCCAGTGTCACTTCGGCCGCGCGAATCGGCAGAGCAAGCCGTGGTCGTGCGGGATAGCGGCGGCGCGAGCCGTTATCAGTTGCCGCTGCGCGAGTGGGACTTCCGACTTTTTCGCATGCGCCGCGTCGATCGATTTCCCTTGCGCGTGGAGTTCGAAATCCAGGGCGATCAATTGGTCATGACGGTTGAAAACCGTAGCGCCAAGGATCTGGCGAATTGTTGGCTTTTGGTGCCGGGACAGCGTTTCAATCTTGGCGCAATTCCGCGGGGCGCTCGTTGGCGCAAGAGCTTTCCGCTGACGAGCGCGAAAGCCAAGGATGATACCGGTGTCACTCACATCGACACCGTGAGTTTTCGTGAGGTCACGTTCCCCGATAAGACCCGCGATATCCTGTTTCACTCTTCCATGTTTCCGCGCGACGGCGACGCTCAGTGGGCGAACGGTGCAGCGGTGTTTTTTGGTTGGGTGAAAGATGCCGAACCACGCGTCCGGGTCGATGATCCGCGCATCCAAGCGCAAGACTACACGCTTTTCCGCGCCATCTTTCCTTTAACGGGAGGCGAAGACGAATGAGGGAAAATCCCGTCTGGCGCGAAAGCATCGATGTCTATTTTACCGAAGGACATGGGTTTGCCGTTTACTTTTATCTGCTGATCATGCTTGCTCCGGTGGAGTTTCTATCCTTGTATATACCGTCATTGGATGCCCAAATGTGGAGCGGTTCGGCCAGTCTGTTTAAAGTCACGGCGGTCACAGCGTTGCTCCTCGTCGTTTATTTTGCATTGCGGGTCGCCAATCAAGAGTTCGCGCCCTGGCGTTTTAAGTCGGTCAAATACTGGGTGCGCGATCAAGGTCAATCCATTGACGTCGTCAGTCGGGCACAACTCTATTTTCTCTTCACCCATATCGGCTTATCGCTGTTGCTCTGCGGCCCGTTTTTAGTGTGGGCAGGAGCAATCGCACGGACGCCGTTGGCGAGCATCGCTACGACGTTCTTACTCTTGCCCTTTTATTCGGTGAGTTACGGGGTGTGGGGGTTGGCGACGTTGGCGCTCTGGGAGCGCCGTATCGAGAACCGGCAGGTTTTTATTCGCTCTCTGTTTGCCTGCTTGGTAGTTCTCTCGGCGCTATTTTATTTGCCTTTGAACCCCGTCGCGTTCCTGCTGGCATTTCTGAGTAGGCAGGAGTTGCCGCCGCTGGCGATATTCGGCATACAGTGGTCGGGAACTTTTACGCATTTAAGTTTTCATATCTTGCTGGGCGGCACTGGGTACGCTCTCTATCGCTGGGCGCTGAAGCGAGAGCCGGGGTATTGAGCGCTGCAATGGAAAGTCTCAAGCATAAAATCACCGAGCTGCTCGACTGGGAGCGGCGCAAACGCCACGAGCAGACTTCCGCCATGGTCGCTTGCGTCGCGCTGGTTTTGGCAATTCTTTTTTTGCCGCTGCATGCCTATCTGCCGACCGATTGGCTGCGCTGGTTAATTCCCATCTTGCTTTTTGCCGGGTTGGCGCCCTGGTTTTTCTACCGTGGGCGCTGGCGGCGCGCCGACTCCGCGCGGGCGTTGGTTGACTTGGACAAGACGCTCAAACTTGACGAACGCGTCGTGACCGCCTGGGAATTGTCCGCACAGGCTGAACCGGGCGGCGCCGCGCTGTTGGTTTTGAAACAAGCCGAAGAAAGACTGCGCGCCGTCCAGCCGCGCGTGCTGTTGCCGCGGCAGTGGACCTGGGCGGCATACGCGGCGCTGCCGCTGCTGCTTCTTTGGTTGGCGCTTCTAGGGTTGGATTTCGACCGCTGGAGTTTCGATCCAGGACGCTACTCGGGACCGCCGACGCTGGCGCACAAGCTCCGCGAATTTTCCCGTGAGCTGCAGGACAAAGCGCGGAGCGAGGGACTACGTGAGACTCTTAAATTGGGTCAAGAAGTGGAAAAAACCGCGCAGAGAAGCATCGAAGCCAAAGCCGCCGACGAGCAAATGAAAAAGGAATTGGCCGGTGTGACAAAACAATTCGAAGCAGTGGCGAAGTCTGGAGTGGATAAAAATTCCTTCTCCAATGCGGAAAGCGAGCAGACTCTCAGGGATTTAAAATCTGAGCTGGAGGCGACGCACGACCTGCTGCGGTTTTCCGACGTCGCCAAAGGGGCGCAGGACTTGGAGCAGCGCTGGATGGAGCGATTGGCCGGCCTGCCGCAGCTCAAGCGGCAATTCGACCAAGCGGAGCGCGGCGGCCAACGCCTCGGTCAGAACGAGCTCAAATCGTTTCTGGATAAATTGGATCAACAGGTCACCAGCGAATTGGATCGCCGCTCGGTGCTCGAGGCGCAGCAATATTTGGATCAGATGATGAAACAGGGCCGAGGTGAAAAGGGCGAAAATTACGCTCAGACCGGCAAAAACGGCGAGCCGGATCCAAGCGCTGACGGTTTTAAAGAAAAAACCCAGAGCAATTTACCCGGCAAAGAGCCGGGAACGCGGGATGAAGATTCGCGCTCGCTACCGGAATTCCGTTCCGGTGCATCCACCCAGGTTAAGGGCTTGCTTGGCGAAGGGGAAAGTAGCGCTTTGATGCTTAAGGGCAAACCGAGCCCGGGAAAGAGCGCCGTTTCAGAGGCCGAAATCGTGGCCTCCTATCGTCGGCAGGCGGAACAGGAGCTCAACTCCGAGCGCGTGCCCGACGGGCTCAAAGAGACGATTAAGAATTATTTCATGTCGTTGGAGGAAGCGAAGAAGTGAATAGCTGCAAAAAATTGGCGTACTGGAGTATTGAAATACTGGGCGCCGCCAATACTCCACCCCTCCATTATCCCATCACTCCAATCAGCTCTTAGGAGCCGCATCATGCAATCTGTCGAGGAAATTGAACAGCGGATCATCAGCGCACGGCGCACTTTCGACGACCTGCGCGCCGAGATGGGTCGCATCATCGTCGGCCATGAACAATTGATTGAGCAAGTTTTCATCGCCCTCGTCTGCGGCGGCCATTGTTTACTCGAAGGCGTGCCGGGTCTGGGCAAGACTTTGATGGTGCGGAGTTTTGGCGAAGCTCTGAGTCTCAGTTTCTCGCGCATTCAGTTCACTCCCGATCTGATGCCCGCCGATATCACCGGTACCAACATGCTGACCGACGATCCCTCGGGGCGCAAAGTCTTCGAGTTCCAACGCGGGCCGGTTTTCGCCCATATTGTCCTCGCCGATGAAATCAACCGCGCCACGCCGAAGACGCAATCGGCGCTGTTGGAGGCGATGCAGGAACAAGGCGTCACCGTCGGGGGCAAGCTGCATCGGTTGGAAAATCCGTTCATGGTACTGGCGACGCAAAATCCAATCGAGATGGAAGGCACCTATCCGCTGCCCGAGGCGCAGGTGGACAGATTCTTTTTCAAGCTGCTGCTGCAGTTTCCAAGTCGCGAAGAACTGGCGCGCATCGCCGATCTGACCACGGCGGCGCCGCCGTCAGCGCTGCGCGACGTCTTGGACGCAGCCGGGATCCTGAAAATGCGCCAGTGGGTGAGGGAGGTGCCGCTCGCCGACGTCGTGAAGGATTACGCGGTACGCTTGGTCATGAGCACGCACCCGCAGCAAAAGCAGGGCAACGGCTCGGGCGGCTTGGCGCAACGCTTTGTGATGTACGGCTCAAGCCCGCGCGGACTGCAGAGCTTGATTCTGGCGGCGAAAGCGCGCGCTCTTTTGGCCGGCCGGCCCAATGTTTCCTTCGAGGACATTCGCGCGCTGTTGCTGCCGAGCTTGCGCCACCGCTTGATTCTCAACCTCGAAGCCGACGCCGAAGGCGTGACCGCCGAGAAAATCCTAACCGAAGTGGCCGGGCAGATTCCCGAGGTAGAATAGGAGCAGAAATGGGTTTCGGGTTTCGGGTTCCGGGTTTTGGGTTCTCACCAGCGTGGATCGGCGATTTATATCCACGGATCCTTCGCAGCGCTTGGGGAAAGATCCCTCGGTTTGCTCGGGATGACAATTCGCGTGGCTCCAATGCCGTGGGCAGTAAAGTCGTAGCTGAACAATTTGCGACCATTCAACCCGAGACCCGAGACTCGAAACCCGAAACTTTTTTCGACACCGACTTTCTGCGCAAGCTCGAACGGCTGCATCTCGTCGCCAAACGACTACGCTGGGCCGGCGCCAAGGGCGAGCATGCCGCTTCGCGCAAGGGCTTTAGTTTGGAATTTTCGGATTATCGCCGTTACCAGCACGGGGATGATCTGCGTTACGTCGACTGGAATATTTACCGCCGTCTCGATCGGTTGCTCTTGAAAGTCTTTACGGCCGAGGAAGAGATGAACATTTATCTCTTGGTCGACACCAGCCGCTCGATGGCCGAAGGCAGCCCGGTGAAGGTCGATTACGCCAGAAAAGTTGCCGCAGCGCTGGGCTACATCGGTCTTAAAAATCTCGATCGCGTCGGCGGCGCCTCATTTTCTACGCACCTGCATACGCCATTGACGCTGGGTCGCGGGCGAAGACAGATCCTTAGCCTGTTCAATTTTCTCGGCCGGCTGTCGTGCCATGGGGAAACCAACCTGCGCGCGGCCATTCACGCGTTCACCCATCTGTTTCCTCATCCCGGATTTGTCGTGATCGTCAGCGACCTGTTCGATCCCGCCGGCTGGCGTGCGGCATTGGAAGAATTGACCGCGAAACACTACCAGCTGCTGGTCATTCACGTGGTCGACGATCAAGAGATCCAACCGAAACCCTGGGGCGACATCGCGCTGGTCGACGCGGAAGCCGGCCGCGAGCGCAAGTTTTTTCTCGACGCCGATTTGGTGCGGCGCTTTCAAACGGAATTGAAGCGTTACTTCGAGGAAATCGAAACCATTTGCGCCAGCCGGCGAATCGATTACCTGCGTACGACGACCCAAGTGCCCTTTGATGACTTTGTTTTGCAGACGCTGCGCCGGGTGAGCAGCGTGGCGTAGATTATGCTCTGGGGCCTGCCATCCGCACTTTTGTTGCTCGCCGGCGCGATCCCGCTGATCCTGTTTCTGCATAGCCTCAAGCCGAGGGGGCGAAAAATCACCACGACCACGATGTTTCTCTGGGAGCGCATTCTGAGAGAGCGTCCGCTTGGGACCCGGCTTGGCTGGCTCCTGCGCAATAATCTGCTCTTGATTCTTCAGCTCCTGGCCGCGTTGGCCCTGATCGCCGCACTCGCCGATCCGTCATTGCGGCATTTCGGTTCGGCTTCCGGTGATTGGGTCGTGGTCGTCGACTTGAGCGCGAGCATGAAGGCGAAAGGAAGGAACGGCTCGCGCTTCGACGCGGCGCGCCGGGAGTATTTGGCCCTCGTTGACGACTTACGGAGCGCGCAAAAGATGATGGTGATCGGCGCCGGCGCGCAGCCGCGGCTGCTCGCCCCCTTCACGGCTGACAAGCGCAGGCTGAGAGAGTTGGCGCGCGAGCTCGAAGCCACTGACGCCCCCGGACGCGTCAAGGACGCGATCCTCTTTGCTCACGCGTTTCTCAAACGGGGCAGCACGGATCGCGTCCTGGTGATCAGCGACGGCGCCTTTACGGGTGCGGAAGAGTTTACCAAGTCCGCGGCACATTACCGCTTCATCAGCGTCGGCGGCGGCAAGGATAACATCGCGATCGTCGGTTTCGAAGTCCGGCGCCATCCCGAACGGTCGTCGCCAGCTGAAATCATGGTACACGTGAGGAACTTCACGCCGAAGGCGGTGCGTGTACCGCTGGTTCTAAAACTAAACGACAAAACCCTGATTCGCCAAGACGTCGATATCGGCGCCGACGACCGGCGGGTGCTGATCTTTCCCTACGAGGGCAGTTTGAATGGAACTTTAATCGCCCGTTTGGAAGTCGATGATGACTTTACCACGGACAATCAAGCGTATTTGGCGCTGAGCGATTCAGCTCCAGTGCGCGTCCTTTACGTCGGGCCGGGAAATCCTTATCTGAGTCAGCTCTTGCGCTTCTTCGCCAATGTTCAATTAAGCTTCGCGCCGCGTTGGGACGAAGAAGCCATGCATTCGGCGCCGCCCTTCGACGTTGTGATCTTTGACCGCGTAACCCCTCCCGCGCTCAAGCAAGGCAACTTTATCTTGATCGACACCGTCGCCCCGAATTTGCCGATCGACTTTAAGGGGACAATGCAAAATCCGCGGATCGTTGCACCGCTCGCCAAACACCCGCTCACCGATGGCTTGAATCTTGGCGATCTCAGAATTAACGAAGCCCTGCGGATTGGCGTGCGCGACGAAGGTACGGTGTTGGCCCGCTCCGAGCAGACCCCGCTGCTTTATGCCTTAGACAAGGGCAAGCTTCGGCTGCTTTTTTTCGGATTCGACCTGATGGCCTCCGATCTGCCTTTGCGCGTGGCGTTTCCAATTCTCTTGCACAATGCGCTTGAGTGGTTTCACCCCGATCAGCTTGAATTTCCCGCACAGACGACGCAGGCCGGCGCTCCCATCGCCTTACGCTTGCCAAATAACGACGGCACGTTGGAAATCACCACGCCTTCCGGAAAAAAAGAGATTTTCAATTCGGCCTCGAATCCACTGGTATTCACCGACACATTCCAAACCGGCTTTTACAGCTACCAGAGCGCCAACCACAACGGCCGCTTCGCGGTCAATCTATTCGACGAGGACGAGTCGCAGATCCAGCCGCGGGCGAGCTTGGGCGCGGCGGCGAAGAAGGGTGAAGAAGAGAGCGCGGCGACTGAAAGCGGACTCACTCTGTGGCCGGCGCTGTTGGGCGCGGTGCTAGCCGTGCTCGGGCTGGAGCTCTTGTTGGCGCTTCGCCAGGGAATGCCGGTCTATCCAATTCTCATCCGGAGCGCGGCGCTGGTGGCGCTGGCGGTCGCGCTGGTCAATCCGCGCATCTTTCGCGCCGCAACCGCTCTCGATGTCATTCTCGGCGTCGACCTGTCGCGCAGCGTCGGTCAAGAGGGGCGGGAAAAAGCGCTTGAGATTCTCGACGCGGCGAGCCGAATCAAGAGCGCCGATACCCGCACCGGACTTTTGACTTTTGGGAGCGCGCCCGAGTGGGAGTCTCTGCCGCGCGAAAACATTCCGGCGGGCGATTTCAGCTCGCGCCCGGAGCGCGACGAAACCGATATTCAAGCGGCGCTGCAAGCTGCTGTCGCGCAAGTCGGCGAAGGGCGTCAGGGAAAAATCCTGCTGATCTCCGACGGCAATGAAAATCGCGGCGAGACGGCGCGTGTCATTCCACTCTTGCGCAGTCAGGGCGTAGAGGTTTGGACACTGCCGGTGAGTCTGTCGCGCGGCCGCAATGAAATCTATCTGAGCGATCTTACCTTGCCGCGCCAAGTCGACAGCGCCGAAGGATTCGAAATTCACGGCTCGATTGAAAGCTTGCGGGAAGCGCCGGCACGGCTCCGCCTGTTGCGCGACGGCGTTTTGCAGTCGGAGCGGCAATTGCGCCTGAAGGCGGGCAGCAACTCGATCGCGTTCCACGATAGCCTCACCGAACGCGGCAACCATACCTACGAGCTCCTGGTGGAATCGCCGGACGATACACTGGCGGAAAATAATTTATTGCAGGGCGTGGTGTCGGTGAAAGGGCCGCCGCGGGTGCTCTTGCTCTCCGCACAAAATGAAAGCCGGCGGGTGATTGCCAAAGTTCTAGAAGTGCAAGGCTACGCGGTGGTGCAAGCGGCTCCCGATGCCCACGCGCTCTCATTATCCGAGCTCTCGGCGTACGATCTCTTGGTGCTCGACAACGTGCCGGCGTTTCAATTGTCGCACCCCAAGATGGAGAGCATCGAAAAATATGTCCGCGACTTGGGCGGCGGCCTGCTCGTGATCGGCGGCTCCCAGAGCTACGGCGCCGGTGGCTATTTCCGCACGCCGCTCGAGCGCATGCTTCCGGTCGACATGCGGCCGCCGGCGCGGCTCGAGATGCCGCATGTGGCGCTGCTGTTCGTGCTCGATAAGTCCGGCAGCATGGGCGCGGGCGCGGAAGGCAGCACCAAGCTCGATCTTGCCAAAGCCGCGGCGATCGCCGCCGCCGACATTATGAACCCGACGGATCAAGTCGGCATTCTCGCCTTCGACGCGAGCTGGGATTGGACTCTGCCGTTCAGGCAAGTCGGCAAGGGCGAATGGATTTCTGAGAAGTTATCGTCTTTGCAGTCCGACGGCGGCACGGATCTGTACAAGGCGATGGTCGAAGCGTATCGCGGCATTGCCGCCAAGCAGGCGGCGATCAAACATGTAATCGTGCTCTCCGACGGGCTGACGGATAAGGCGGACTTCCACTCGCTCGCCGCCAAGATGGCGCGCGACGGCATCACGGTCTCCACCGTCTCCGTCGGCAACGACGCTGACGTGCAGCTGATGGCCGACATCGCCAAAGACGGCAAAGGGCGCGGTTACGTCGCCCTGGACCCGGAGACGATCCCACAAATCTTTACCACCGAAACGCTGCTGATCTCGCGCGATCTGCTGATCGAAAAACCCGTAACCCCAACGATCGTCGCCCCCACCGGCCCGCTCAAAGGCGTGGCGCAAAGCAATTTACCCGCGCTGCGCGGCTACGTGCTCACCTATCCGAAAGCGCGTGCCGAGCTGCTGATGCGCGCCGACAAAGATCCGCTGCTGGTTGCCTGGCGCTACGGCGTCGGCCGGGTGATGGCGTTCACTTCCGACTTGAGCGGGCGCTGGGGCAAAGATTGGGTTACGTGGCAAGGATTTCCCCAATGGGCGAGTCAACTGGCGCGCGATACCATGCGCAAGGTTGTCGAAACCAAGACGCGCACCGATTTTTCTGCCGACGGCGAGTCGATCAAAGTCACGACGGACCTGACTTCGCGCGACGGCAAGTTTCTAAATTACCTAAAGCTCAAAGCCAATATCACGACGCCCAATCAAGCCAGCGATGAGCGAGCGTTGCAGCAGACTGCGCCCGGTCGCTATGAAGGTAAATTTACCCCGGCGGCGCGCGGCATTTACTTCGTCACGCTGTTCGCCCAAGGTGACGGCACCGACGGGCCGCTGCCCGTGGCAACTGTTCCTTACATTGCGCCTTATCCGAAGGAATATCGCGAGCTCAAACCCAATCTGTCGCTGCTGAGCCGGCTGGCTGAAGAAACCGGCGGCGAAATGCTCGATCCGGAGAAATTCGTGCGCGGCCTGGAGCGGTTTTATAAACCGACGCCGGGAAAAGCTATTCATGGCCGCGACATCTGGTGGCCATTGGCATGTGCCGGATTAATTCTCTTTCTCGCCGATCTGGTTTTCAGGCAATGGCCGGTCCGCAAAGTTGCGGCTTAAATCGACCCCGTTGCTTCAAAGTCTTCGTATCGGGTACACTCCGCGAGATTGTCGGATGACAGTTAAAACTCTCGTGGAGGTTAGCTTGGTGAAAACAGTAGTCGCCACTCTTTTGTCTCTGGCCTTATTGCCGGTGTTGCTGATGGCGCCGCCGGCGCGAGCGCAGAAGCTCCAGGTAGTGCGCATCGCTTTGTCGACGCCGACGCCGCACATGGCGCCGCTTTGGGTGGGAAAAGACAAGAAATTGTTTGAGAAGTATGGGCTGGACGTTCAATTGATCCTGGTCAACAGCGGCTCGCTGGTGGCGCAGATGTTTCAAGCCGGTGAGTTGCAGATGACCGCCAACGCGCCGGCGTCGCTAGTCAGTCTGGCCGCGGCCGGCGAGAAGCTGAGTTTCTTTCTCGGTCTGAGCAACACCTCGCCGTTTACCTTGATGACCCAGCCGAATTTGCGCAGAGCCGAAGATTTGAAGGGCAAGCGAATCGGCACTGCCCGCTTCGGCGGCTCATCGCATATTTCTGCACTGATCGCTCTGGAGCATTTGGGCTTGGATCTCAAGCGCGACAAGATCATCCTGGTGCAAACCGGCGTCGATCCCGACCGCATGGTGGCGCTGGAAAACAAAGCGATCGACGCGGCGATGTTGCAGCTGGTGGCGACGAAAGTCATGACGGCCAAAGGCTATTATCAGCTGCTCAATATGTATAAATCAAAGGTTCCGTACCAAAACACCGGTCTCACGATCAAAAAAGAATACGGAATCACCAACGCCAAGACGGTTGACAGTTTTACCCGCGGCATCATCGAAGCGTACGGGTATATTTTTAAGAAGGAGAACAAACCAGCGGTCAAGGAAGTGATCGCGAGAAATCTTCGCCTCCCCAACGTCGACGCCGCCGAAGATTATTATACCGAGGCTCAAGAGGAGCTCGACCGCAAACCGTATCCGACATTGGAAGGATTTAAGATCGTCATCAAATACGTTGCCGAGCAAAACCCCAGAGCCGCCGCTATCAAAGTCGAAGATATCGTCGACAACAGCTGGCTCAAGAAACTCGACGGCGAGGGTTTTTTTGAGAAGGTGTATGGTGCGAGGTGAGAGCGTCACTGAAACCTGAAATCTAATCTGACGCCCTGTAATATCGTGATCGAGCGCCCGCCAGTCTGGTGCCGCAGACTTTGAGATGTCTACGCTGCGCTAAAAAATTTGTCACCATATGGATTTTTTTTCGTGCATCGTTCCATTCACCTGTGCTATATGTGGCCGTAAATTCGGCGAGGTCGGTGGTGGAAGATGTTCGCAGTGCGGCAAGATCGTTTGCCGGCATCACTTTCTCAGAGGGTGGTTCAAAGGTCGCGGTCGCGTCTGCTCAAGATGTTTGGTCAAGCCGAATGAAAATCGATCAGCGCCCGAAGCGGACAAAAAATTTAGCGGTGGTGATTGAACGGACTTAATAGTTCTCGTGACTGGCCGATACGCTTCACTTCGTAAATATTTTTCCTGCCGTCAAGCTTTTTTCTTTTTCAATTTTTGGATGCCCAAACGCTTTGTGTTGCGAAGCGCGGATCTTGTGGCTTCGGTCCGGCGCGGGAATACTCTGCTGCGTGTGGCGACGTTACCTGCGTTAGAATTGCCGAGAGCTCTTCGACGGTGTGAATTATTGGTGGGCTATCACGTGGACAATGAGCATTCGAATCTTGCCGTGGCGTTCGACAATTTGTGAGCCGTTCGAAACAAGAGCGGCGACCTTGCTGCCTTGTTTTTCAGCAACGTCGATTAAAACGGCGCCTTTGAAATTTCTGGTGGATGTCAGGAAAAATCCTGCACAAATATGAGAAAGTCTAAAAAACACCTGTGTTTTTCATAATTTTTGCTCGCCGACGCACCTCACGTCCGAAACGCGCAGGACATTATATCGAGCGTTTATGGAGCCAAAAACCCTCTGGTCTTGCCCTTGCATTATTTTTTATGCGGCGGACGTCTAAAGAATGAAGGGACGACATCCGACTGATTAGATCCTAGAAATTCACAACGCGTCAATTCCACACGGGGAAGGAGAAACGATGAGCCCTGGAGACCTGTTGAAAACCAGTAAACCCATTCGCTCGCAAAAAACGGGGGTGCTCCTGCCACGCGAAGGTACTTTCGTTAGGATGGTAGAAAACCTGGGACGCCAGCTGATCCTGGTCAACTTCGGCACGGCGGGTTACGAATACATCTTTCCCGAAGAGATTTCGGAGCCGGCTAATTCCTGAGCGCTGCCCAGGCCTTCCGTCATAAGGCATTCTCCGCATTGACCTTTACCGACTCACGCAGTCGCGACCCGGAATTTTTCCCCGAGCAAACTTCCCTTTGATTTGGCTTCCGCAAGCCAGATTTGCTAATAAAGAATAGAGACTCTCATCAGAGAGGTGTTCCATGAGCGAGCGGGTGATCAAGGGTTACCATGCCCACATCTATTATGATCCGGCAAAAACCCGGGATGCCGCGGCGCGGGTGCGCGCCGGATTGGCCGCTTTCAATGTGCAGCTCGGCGGCTGGCATGACGAGCCTGTAGGACCGCATCTCGATGCCATGTACCAAGCGGTTTTCGCGCCCGAAGAGTTCGGCAAAGTCGTGCCTTGGCTAATGCTTCATCGCGAAGGTTTGTCGGTGCTCGTGCATCCATCGACCGGCGACGGCCACGGCGATCATCTCGTCCGCTCGCTCTGGCTCGGCGAGAAACTAAAATTGAACGAAGAAGCGCTGCGGCGGGGCGCCTAGGCTCTTTACGTACGAACGGCCGATGAAGCGGATCCACAGCGCCAAAGATCCACTGATGATCGGTCACCTGAAGAACGTTTTGGCGACCTTCGGCATCCGGTGTATCGCGAGAAATCTCGACCTCAGCAGCGCCGCCGGCGAGCTGCCGCCCATCGAGTGCTGGCCGGAGCTCTGGGTCGTCGACGATGAGAAAGTCGCTAAAGCGACGGCCATCCTCAGGAAAACCTTGGCGCCGATGGAGTCGGTGAAAAAATCCTGGCTGTGTGGCGGTTGTGGCGAAACAATCGAGGGCCAATTCTCCGAATGCTGGAACTGCGGGCGGGACCGCTCGGGTAAGAAGCCGGCTCCCTTGCTCAGATTGGTTTCGTCTTCGGTCCGCAAGCGATAATTTCCCTTCGATACTTTTTCCTGATCATGGCTGCTTCGCCATCGTCGAGCCCGCGAATTGAAAAGAACCCGTTAGTCAAGGAGTTTGCATGGAGTATCGTCAACTGGGGCATTCGGGCGTGCGCGTTTCGGTCGTCGGTTTGGGCGCCAACCGATTCGGATCGCGGGAAGTGGGACAAGCAGAGGTCAATCAAATTGTCGACGCTGCGCTCGATGCTGGCGTCAACTTCATCGACACGGCAAATACCTACAACGACGGCCGCTCCGAAGAAACCCTGGGCAATGCTTTCAAAGGACGGATGGACAAGTTCGTCATTGCGACCAAGTTTAATTTTCCCAGAAAAACCAGCGCCAACAGCTGGGGCGCGTCGCGCTATCAGCTGATGCAGGCGGTGGAGCAAAGCATGCGTCGGTTGCAGAGCGATCATATCGATCTTTACTATTGCCATCGTTGGGACGATACCACGCCGATCGACGAAACCCTGCGCGCCTTGGACGATCTCATCCGCATGGGAAAAGTTCGCTACATTGGCGCCTCGGCGTACGCTTCGTGGCAATTGGCACACGCCAATGTCCTGGCGGAGCTCAAAGGCTGGACGCGCTTCGTTGTGCTGCAGTCCGAGTACAACCTGTTGAAACGCGCCGTCGAGCGCGAAGTATTGCCCTATTGCCGCGCGCACAGAGTCGGTTTTGTGCCCTACTATCCGCTGGCAGGCGGATTTCTCACCGGCAAATATGAATTGGGCAAGCCGGCACCACCCGGTTCGCGCGGTGAGTCGGTGCGAAACGTGCAAGAGCTGATGAACGAGAAAAATTATAATTTAATTAGCAAACTAACCGCGTGGGCAAAGGATCACGGTCGCGGCGTCAACGAGCTGGCGCAGGCTTGGTTGCTGGCGCAGCCGGCTGTCTGTTCGGTGATCACCGGCGCGCGAAAGTTGGAACATGTCACCAGCAACGTCAAAGCCGCCGATTGGAGTCTCACGGTGGCGCAGCTGCAAGAAATCGAGACGATTACTACGGGATGAGAGTTCGCTGACAGGAGGCGGTCCCGCGGTCAGATTAGTCAGGTTGCAAAAGGCAAGGTTAACTGTGCCGTCGCTGGTGTTATTTGCCCAGGCGCGCGCGGCATTTTAGCCATCTCGTCTTCAAGCCAGCGAATATATTGGCGGTGAATGTGGCGC
>DASWCL010000279.1:0-10313 GCA_036390135.1 Binatia bacterium | reverse complement strand
CGCAGCGCAGCCCGGCGCGGTAAGCGCGGCGCCGAGTCCGACACCCGCCGTGACAAGACCTACACCAGGCCAAACTCCTGCTGCGGCCGCGGCGCAAACACCGAAGCCCGTGGCGGTCCCCGAAGGCATGCTTTCGGTCACTGCGCCGCTGCTGGGAACGTTTTACATTGCGCCGGAACCGGGCGCGCCACCGTTCGTCAAAGTCGGCCAGCAGATCACCGAGGATACCACCGTCGGATTGATCGAAGTGATGAAAGTTTTCAATAGCGTGCGCTCTACCGTCAAGGGCACGATCGTCGAGCTGGTTGTGCAAAACGGGCAATTCGTCGAGTTCGGCCAGACGCTGTTCGTCGTCAAGCCGTAATCAGCGTGGAGACTAGCTGTTCTTCGGTTTTATCGAAAAGTTGCCTGTCTCCAGTGTCTTTCTCATCGTATTGTCCGGAGCATCCATGAGTGTCACTCGCGTATTGGTCGCGAACCGCGGCGAAATCGCCGTGCGTGTCATCAGGGCTTGTCAACTTTTAGGGATTGAAACAGTTGCCGCCGTCTCGGACGCGGACCGAGAAAGCATGGCTGCTCAAATGGCCAATCGCGCGGTGTGCATCGGCCCGGCGCGCTCCACCGATAGTTATCTGAAAATCGAGAACCTGATGGCGGCGGCGCAAGGCACCGGCTGCGACGCGCTTCATCCCGGGTACGGATTTCTCTCAGAGCGAGCTGCCCTCGCTCAAGCCTGCTCTGAAAACAAGATTACTTTCGTCGGCCCGAGCGCCGAGAATATTTCTATGATGGGCGACAAACTCGAAGCGCGCAAAATCGCTCGCGACGCCGGCGTGCCGTTGGTTCCGGGATCAGATCATGCAAAGAATCCGCACGAAGCTGCGCGGCTCGCCGAACAGATTGGCTATCCCCTCTTGCTCAAAGCTTCGGCCGGTGGTGGTGGCCGCGGCATCAAGCTGGTATCGAATGCCGGCGAGATCGAAGACACTTTCCGTACCGCCGCGGCGGAAGCGCGCGCGGCATTCGGCAACGATACGCTCTACATGGAAAAATACGTCGGCAACGCTCGTCACATCGAAGTGCAGATTCTCGGCGACGAGTATGGCAACGTGATTCATCTTGGCGAGCGCGATTGTTCGCTGCAGCGGCGCCACCAGAAGATCATCGAAGAAGCGCCGGCCTATGCCGTGCCGCCGGAAGTGCGCGCCGAAATTTGCAACGCCGCGGCGACGTTGGCGCGCAGCATCGGCTACCGCAGCGCGGGAACGATTGAGTTTATCTACGATAACGACACTGCCGAATTTTATTTTCTGGAAATGAACACGCGCATCCAGGTCGAGCATCCCATCACCGAAATGGTCACCGGTGTCGATCTGGTCGTCCAGCAGTTGCGCATCGCGGGCGGCGAGCCGTTGCCGTTCAAGCAATCGGACATCACATTGACCGGCCACGCCATCGAGTGCCGTATCAACGCCGAGTCGCCGCAGCACGGATTTCGTCCCTGCCCCGGCCGGATTACCGAATGGCTCGCTCCTCAGGGACGGGGAATTCGCTTGGATACGCACTGCTACCCCGGCTATTTCGTGCCGCCCTACTACGATTCGCTGCTCGCCAAGTTGATCGTTCACGCTGATTCGCGCCCGGCTGCCGCCGATCAGACCGGCAAAGCTTTGGATAATTTTCACGTGAGCGGCGTCGACACCCTCATTCCATTTTTGAAAACCGTGATCGCCGATCCCGACTATCGCCGTGGTGCGGTGAATACCCGCTGGCTGGAAAAGAAGCTGGAAGAGTACTCCGAGGCGGTCGGCAAGAACTAACCAAACGGCGAGCGATAATTTGTCCGAACTGTGTGTTGTCAGCGGCTAATCGGAATGTGAATCCTTCAAGAATTCTCTCAGTCAATGACAAACCGCGCGCTCTGAGTTACGTTCATCCAGAGTCGGATGATATCCCTGCTGCTCAAACGTTTCCTCCACGGCGTAATCGTCCTCTGGGCGGTCGCTACACTGACCTTCGTCCTTTTACGTCTCGCACCCGGCGGCCCCTTCGACAGCGAACGAAGGCTGCCGCCCGAAATCATCGCCAATCTCGAAGCTAAATATCATCTTAACGAACCCGTGCTCGAACAGTATCTGCGCTACCTCGCCGGCATCGCGCGCGGTGATCTCGGGCCGTCTTATAAATATCTCGACCGCGGCGTCACTGAAGTCATCGCCGACACTCTGCCGACATCGGCGTTGCTCGGAACGCTCGCGATCGTATTCGCGCTGTTGGTAGCGTTTCCGCTTGCATTGTGCGCCGCTTATTACCGCGACTCGATCGTCGACCGTTTTTGTCTTTTTCTCGCCACGCTCGGCATTTCGCTGCCCAATTTTATTCTCGGCGCACTGCTGATTTGGGCCGTAGCCTTGCAGCTCGGTTGGCTCCAAGCCGGTCGCTGGGATGATTGGAGCAGCGCAATTCTGCCGATGATAACGCTCGGCGCCGCGCCGGCGGCTTATCTGACTGCCCTGTTGCGCTCCACGCTGATCGAAACCTTCGGCACAGATTTTATCCGCACGGCGCGCGCCAAGGGAGTTAAAGAATCCGCGGTGGTGGTGAAACACACGCTGAGTAATTCGCTGATACCCGTTCTAACCGTCATGGGACCGCTTACCGCCGCTCTGCTCACCGGTTCTTTCGTGGTCGAATATGTTTTTGCCATCCCCGGCATGGGAAGATATTTTATTACCGCCGTCACCGACCGCGACTATCCGCTGATCATGGGCGTGACGCTGATTTATACGGTCATCTTGGTGGGTGCCAACTTTCTCGTCGATGTTTTGTACGGCTACGTCGATCCACGAATTCGCGCCGAATAGAAGTGCCGATCAATGCCAAGCGAATTGAATTCATATCGGAGACAGGTCAATCCGTTGCTCGGCGTCAGCGCCGGATTTCTTTTGCTCGTTGTGCTCGTGGCGACGTTCGCCCCGTGGCTTTCCGCTTACACCGTCGGCGGACTCGAAGAGAAACGTTTATTGGAGTCACCGAGCGCGGCCCACTGGATGGGCACGGATGGCCTCGGCCGCGATCTTTTGACGCGGGTGCTTTACGGCGCGCGCGTGTCGATCACCGTCGGTCTCGGCACGGCATCGATCGCGCTAATCATCGGTACAAGCTATGGTCTGATCGCCGGGTTCAAAGGCGGCAATTGGGATCACGTGATGATGCGCATCGTCGATCTCTTTTACGGTTTACCCGACATGTTGATCTTTATTTTACTGTCGCTCGTATTCGGCCGGAACATCGGCGGAATCTTAGTTGCTTTAGGTTTGGTCACGTGGGTGCGTTTCGCGCGCATCGCCCGCGGCCAAGTGCTGCAAGCCAAGCAGTTTCTGTTCGTCGAGAGCGCCCAGGCGCTCGGCGCTTCGCGCCGACGAATCGTCCTGCGCCACATCCTGCCGAATATCGTCGGACCGATCATCGTCACGCTGACGTTCAGCATTCCCTCGGCCATCCTGGCGGAGTCGACGCTGAGTTTCATCGGCATCGGCATTAACGATCCCTACAGCGCTTGGGGCACCAGCTGGGGCACACTGGTGCAGGACGGCTACCGCGCCATGCGCAGCTATCCGCATGTGATCGCCTTTCCCTCCGCGGCGATTTTTTTGACGATTCTGTCGTTTAATATTTTGGGCAACGGTTTGCGTGACATCCTCGACCCAAAAGAGCGTTAACATTTATTTTTTCGCTCGTACAAGGTGCCGAATTTGCGATCGATTGTTTGACTTAACCGTGCATTACCGTTATTAAATATGGGTTGAATTCCGCCAGCGAGCCGTTAGCTCAGTCGGTAGAGCATCTGCCTTTTAAGCAGAGGGTCGCCGGTTCGAATCCGGCACGGCTCACCAGACTTCCCGTCATTTGCAGTCAGAGGTAAATTCTCCGCTCTTTGCAGTTGCAGCGATAAACCCGCAGGCAGTATACAAAGCGAATGGCGACAATCGGGGCAAGAACAGCGAGAGTGATGGCACTCTGCGTGTCGTTCCTTCACGCCGGGTGTGGTGCTCAACGGCCTGCGGTGGTGCCAATGCAACCGACGAAATGGGACTACGACGAACTTCGACCCTACACGGAGTCTGGCGAAAACAGCATCAAGGGACAAGGGTTTCTCCGGCAGCAAGGAGGTGGCATCGTCACCTGCGCAGGAAACCGAGTCACTCTGATACCGGCGACTTCCTTTTATCGAGATTGGGTCATGCTCATCCGCACCGGAAAAGATCCTCAGATGATAGAGAAGTTTGGTCCGGCCTTTAACTCCGTAATCAAGCAGTCCCAGTGCGATGCACAAGGCAATTTCTCGTTCGCGAAACTTCCAAACGGTGCTTGGTTTTTAACTACCTCCGTTCACTGGACCGTTGCTCTCGTCGTCCAAGGCGGCGGTACGTTGATGCGAGAAGTGACCCTCTCCAATAACGGGACGATACAAGTCTTGCTCACCGAAAAAGACTTTATAGGTCGCTGACTCCCCGTTCTTCCATTGTCCGTCTTCTGTCCGTCAACTATCGCCGAAACCGTTTTGTCGGGAATCGTTCATCGAGGCAGGAAGCCTTGAAAAACCTACAGAGTTTAGTAAGGTATGGTCTTCAGTTTTACCCCTGCCAACATTTTAAGCAGAGGGTCGCCGGTTCGAATCCGGCACGGCTCACCACTACGTCCCCGTCGTCTAGCTCGGCCCAGGACACCGGCCTTTCACGCCGATAACACGGGTTCAAATCCCGTCGGGGACGCCAAATCATTGGTCGCGCTCCTCTGATCGATGAAGCTAACCCGCCCAATTTGGGCCTTTCTATTAATGCATTTCGCCTGGCGAAACTGTTGAGCGAACGGTCAGAAACTGGCATGCCTTTAGACCCGCTCCTGAGCGCGGATCAACTGATGAGTTTGCTTAAGTTGTCACCGGACCAACTGTCAATGGCGGCCGTTGAATTGGAGGAACACGGGTTTCTCACGTTGCATAAGGCGGTCGGCCAAGGAAGCGTTGGGTTTTATCGAATTTCTCCGAGCTTGAGGCCCATTACTTTCTCGGCAACGCACAGCATCCAGATCGCCTTGTCATTCCCTGACCAGCTCTGCAGAGGTAACCCATAGGGTTGACCATCGTAGCTCCAGTTGAGAGGTTGGCTTTCGCTTTTAGAGCCCGATTTTCCGCTTTTTTTCTTCTTGGCAAGTTGAATGGAGTCGTTCACCTGATCATTGACGGCTTCGAGTGGAATAGCCCCTGGAGCAAGATTCGAAGCTGATCCTGTGATCATACCAGCTATTTGTCGACCGAGATTTTGGCCTAGCTGGGGAACCTCGTCCCGGCTTCCCTCCAGTTCGAGGTTGAATTATTTAAAACTAAGACTAACCTTTAACTTTCTCATGTCTTCCCCTCAGAATGTTTGCGAAAAAACGCTCTCACCAACTTTCGCTGCGGCCTGTTCAAAACTTTATTTTAAAACTTGGTCCTCGGCTGTTCCGCCTCGGACTGAAAAGATAACCAGCACAACGGCACCGACTTAGTGAGAAATTGGATTACGCAACCGGACGGCGCAACTTTCCGGCCCTGGTCAGCGCCGCCGAAGCGTATTTCGGGAGCTGGGGTAAAGCACTCGACGCTGCTGGAATCGATCCAAATTTATATTTTGTTTATCATACGTGACGTAAAGCCAAAGCGAGCATTAAATGATAGAATTGTGGAACTTATGTTCGCTGTGCGCCCTCAGCGGTCACAGCCTTGGAGGTAAAATGAAAAAGAAGACTTTGCTTCTCTGGGCATCACTTTTGGTCGTCTTCGCCCTAGAAGGATGTGCAACGGTTCGCGGCATGGGGGAAGATATACAGAGCCTCGGCAGAGCCATGAAAAGGGCAGTCTCTGGATAGTCAAGACTTCTAACTGCAATCGTTAGTGAGCCTTCAGGAGGCGAGGATGGCCGACCAAACAAACTCGAATAAAGTAACGGTCGAAGAGCTAGTCGTGAGCACGCTCGCAATGACCGAATAAATCGTTGTCCCAACCAATCTGTTATTAAATTTTTTATTGTTTCTGGCCGCCGAGCAACTACAATAGCATTGTATCGACCGGAGGTGTGTATGGCGACTACAAGACATTACGATGAAGATCTCAGAGCCATCGGACAGGCACTCGAAGCTAGGGACGTTAAAGCCTTTGAATTAAAGTGTATTGCAGATTCGTATATCATTAACGGTATCCCTGAGCAGACCGGCCCGCTCCGATCAAAGATAGGGCAGTGGCTCCGGGGGTTGCGCAGCGGTTCCAGCGATGAGTCATTAACTTTAGGCGTGGCCGATGTTGCAAAACTCTCTCAAGCCGGGCGAGCGAGGCGATCCAAGCCGGATCAGCTTCCAAATTTCCGCAGCGTCTCGAATGGCTTGCGTACAATAGGCGCGTATCTCGATTCCAAAGAGGTTGAGCTGGTTGAGCTGCAGAAAAGGGCAATTTCCATAACACTGTCGTATCGAGATAAATCAGGGCAGGAACAAACAGAAGACCGCACCATTTCCTCCTTCTATAAACTCTTTCTCGAGCATTGCGGAAAGCGAGCGAAGACACAAGAACCCCTGCTCGAGTCAAGAAGTTAAATATTCCGAGACTCGCCGTGCCCACGCCCGAGCGATCGACCGATTGAAGGGCTCAGAAAGCGCGATGCTATTTCAAACGCATTTTTTATCGAAACAACGGCTCCCGGAGATCGTCCGTGTTTGGGACCGTTATCAAGCAACTTCTGTGCGCTGAGGGCAATTTAGATTTGCTGAGCCATAAGACTAGAATGGCGCTACTACTGACCTCCAGATGGTAGCACGTTCGGGAGATTCCCAGATGAAGTGGCGTAACGCATTTAGACGTACTTCGATTATTCTGACACTCTACGCAATGGCCTTCTTGAGGCATATTATCTCCCGCGCTACGGTCTCGAATGATTGCTTGCTGCAGTAGGAGCCACAGTGCTTCTGGCGAGCTTTTGGATTCGATCCCACTGGGATTAAGCCAATATCGCCATGGTTTCCACGTAACCACTCGCGGCAAGGAGGCAATCAATGGCTGAAACAGCATCCAAATTCAAAGGCAAACAGGTTGAGGTGATGCGCTGGTGTCGAAGAAATCCGGAGCTGATTAGTTGCCGCCCATGGGTTTCCCAGCTGCAATTTGAGACGCGGCCTCAGGACAACACTGCTCCGCCGTTTCCACAAGTCGCTGAGCTTCATCGGCGTCGCAAATGAATTCAACAACTTTCTCCGTTTCGCCGGCACCGGGGCTGACGATTTTCATCCCGTTCATAAGCGTGTAATACAAAGCAGACTTGTCGACGAGCTGACTCACGAGGCGTTCATGGTACGCATGAGAAATCTGGATCAACATTTTCATAGCACTACTGCTAACCGTTCGCTGTTTTAGATTCAACCATCGACAACAACGATCTGGTTAAATCTGTTTCCAAAATTCAAAACAGCTGTCGCGCGCGCCATACCTTCGCTTCACGTGGCTGCAACGCCGATGATGCCATCGGAATTAAAGTCGTTTGGTTCTAAGTCCTATGGACTCTTCTTGCGCAACGTCGCGTGGAGAAAATCGCCGTAGCCGAGTGAATCGACGAAGAAAAAAAAGGGCTTAAGCGTGCGCCGGATCAATTTGCTTCTGTCTCATCGAATGCTTCTCAGCCAGCTGGGATAGCGCTCTCCTTTCTCTTCCAGGAGATATCTCATGCTGCGCACGAAATTGAACGGCCCGGCGGAGAAATTCGAGTGCGCGACTTCGAAGCCCGTGGCCTCGGCCAGCACGTTTAGCGTCTTCGGTGAATATGAAATGACGTGACGGGGCGCATCGAGGGCATACCAGTTTTCGCGGAACAGCCAGAAAACCAGACTTCGAGTATTAGGTACGGTTAAATAAACCAAACCTTTAGGTTTGAGAATGCGGCGGATTTCTCGAAACGTCGCAATCGGATTCGGCAGATGTTCAACGACATTGCTGAGCCGAATTACGTCGAAAAAACTATCCACATAGCGGGCGTCTTGCAGTGTTCCCTGTCGCACGTTCAAGCCGAGACTCTGTGCTTGCCGAGCACCGGTATCGCTCGGCTCCACCCCGTACGTATCCCAGCCCCATTGCTTCAGCCGATAAAGATAGGAACCGCCGCCACAGCCAACGTCGAGAATCCTTCCGGAACCTCGGTACGGAATTACTCCTTTGGCGGTAAAAAAAGAAAGCAGGAATGCGATGGCGCGCGCTATCGCATTGGGAGTCGCGCCATTTTCGGACGGATAGTTATAACGGTTCTCCAATACGTAGCGTTGCCAGCCGCGTCGATACTGCCTTTTCTTCAGTGACGGACCGTGGCGGTATCGGCCGTATTCGTCGGGATAATAACGATCGAGCTCCGCGACGGTTAGCCATGGCTGAATAAACCAAGCATGGCAGCCGTCGCAGCGATGAATGGCAAAGGTTCCGGGGACGCGGTGAATGCGTCGCGCGCGTAGAATTGCCTTTTTGCGCCAGCGCGTTCGCACAGAGGACATCTCGCCGTTGCCGGCAAAGAAAACTCTCGGGTCGGATCGCGAGCTTGGCTCGAAGAACGCACCATCCTGATGAATCTAGCAAGCTTACGCTTTTCGTACCACCAGACACGCCGCGCCATTTCAATTGGAAAGTGACGCTGCGGATGGACATCACAGCGATAGTAAGCTAGATGCTTGCTTATGTCGCCTGACAAATTTATCGGTGAGCTTTGGAGTTACGCGGCCGAGGTGCCGATGGAGCAGCACCCTTGGTTCGACGGTATCATCAAGCACCGCTGGAGCCGCGAGCAAATTATTCTCGGTGAAGTGCAGCATTACCTAAGAGTGCGAACCAACCCGATTTTCTTTGGCTATATGGCGGTCAATGCGGTCAGCGCCAAGGAATACGCCGTGATGGATACGGTGCTGGAAAACTTCATGGAAGAGCTCGGCGGCAAACAGACCCACATGGACATCATGCTGCAGTTTCTCGAAGAAGGCGGTATCTCCCGTGAAGAGGCGGACAATGCCGAGCCCGCGCCTGGAACGTTAGCGGCGATCGAGATGATCATCGGCTGCTGCCAACGCCGGTCTGCGCTCGAAGGCGTCGCCATGCTCGCCTTCGTCGAAAGCCAGCTCGGCGGCGTTGGCAAAATATCCGACAAAGTTTATCGCGAGCTAACCGGCTACTACGGCTTTTCGCCGCGCGCCGCGGAAACGTACAAACTCCACGCCGACGAAGACGAAGGTCACGGCAGCCGGCAGATCGATGCGATTCGGCTATTGGCCACCGATGACAAAACGCAAGAAAAAGTCCGCGCCGCAGTGAAGCTCGGCTTGACCGCGTTCACTCTCGAATGGGACGGCCACGTACAGGCGATGACGGGAAAAAGAGAATTCTGGGCCGGTATTAAGAATCTGAATTTGCGCCAACCGAAAGTGCGGTTGCCGAAATAAATTGCTGACGGCGTCGAAACCCCATCTTCATCTTTCCCAGTAGACTGTCTCAATCGCAAAACACCCACGAGTGTCATTCTGAGCGCCAGCGAAGAATCTCGCATTTCCTGTTGCCCACGAAGAAGAGATCCTTCGGTTATCGCCTCAGGATAACGTTGCGACGCCAGTCTCTCGAAGGAAGAGCTTCAAAGAAGTGAAGTTCGGTGAATTGACTCGGGACCCGAGACTCGAAACCCGAAACTGCTTCTTAGATCGGCCACTCCTTCGGCAAATCTTTACGGAGCTTTTTGTACTCGGGATCGTCGCTGTGATTTGCCTTCAAGCGCTTGAGCGCGGCGACGACTTCCTTCTGATCCATCTTTACCGTGTTGGAGACCATACCCGTGGTCTCTTCAAAGCCGAGGCCTCAATTGCTGTGTCAGCCACGCATGCGGCGCAGGATGTAAAGATCTTTCTCTTTATCAGCCATGGTTAGAATCCTGAAACTTATCTCAAATCACGAAGCGACGCCGGAAAAGCCGATCCTCTGCGTTGTCGCGGATTCCGTCGTTGCGACCGGTTCGCCGTTCGGCGCGACCGTCACGCGAACACGAGCGAAGACCCGCCACGACTCGCCTAACCAACCGACGCTGAAGATCACGAATGCATTTTCCGTCACTTCACCCGTCGGCTCGTCGCAGCGCACGTCTGCCTGAAATTGCCGACATTGTCCGGGAGCTAAAATCAGTTCGGGGTCAAACTGTTGCTCGCCCGCTTTGAACTGGCCGTGCGGCAACCGCGCGGAGAAAATCGCCAGCGGATAGGCGCCGCTA
>DASWCL010000278.1:0-6540 GCA_036390135.1 Binatia bacterium | reverse complement strand
TGAATTCTCGGAGGAATCAGCCAACGACCTTAAGTACGCAGTTGCGTTGGCTCAGGAAACGCAAGCTGAACTCGTAGTGCTGCATGTAACACAGAAAGACGATGCCGATTATTTTTTGGACCCAGTCGCGGTCATGGAAGGATCGCCGATGTTGAATCGGCCGCCTCGTATTCCAGTCGACCGGCTCCTTAGTGAGAAAGCCTTGGATCTTTATCATTTCATCGAGAAAGTCATCAGAACCCCGGCCCCGGTGACCATCAGAAGAAAGGTGATGCTCGGGAACAAAGCAGAAATAATCTTGCGGGTCATCGAAGAGGAAAACATCGATTTGGTCGTGCTTACCGTTCGAAGCAAGTCGATCTTCCCTTATTTGATGAATCATGGGAAGTTGCTAAAAATGATATCGAGACTTCCCTGTCCTGTCGTTCTTAAGCCTCCCTTCCGTGCACCTTGGCCGCAGCTGGCATAGATGCATCGAAACTACACTCGCGTCTACTCAGCCGGAAAGGAGTATATTCGTTGAGGTCGAGTTTCTGCACCGTGATCGTTGCAAGATGTATGTGACTCAAGGTTTAATCCAGGCGAGAACCGCTATCGCGGATCCCCGACCTTCATCAAGAAAGTAAACACTCCGCGTTCTAGATTGTCACGCCGGAGCTGACCGGCAACCGGATCTCAACCCAATCGTAGTTTGGATTCGATAACTCCAGTCGGATCTGGTTGGCGTACTCCCTCAGCCCGCGGCCAGCGCGGAGATGACGTATGGCCGAGCGGATGGTCCATTGCGATTCAATTGTTGCTACACGTGCGAATATATTCCGCCATGGTAAGATCTGCTCACGTGGATCGGCAACGTAATGAACGACGGCGGCCCGAGCGTCCTATGTCTTCGTGGATTTTAATCCTTTCAGTTTCTCTGCTTTTCAACGCTTCGGTTGCCGGTGCTACCGATCGGCTCGTGCTGCTTTCCCCTCACTGGGAGGGCATCAAAAATGAATTCGAAAGAGCCTTCAAGGCACAGTACCTTCGCGAGACGGGCCGGGTCGTAGAACTCGAGTGGATGGATGTGGGCGGCACGTCAGAAGTGCTTCGCTTTCTCCGCTCGGAATTCAAGAACAAACCACAGGGGATTGGCGTTGATATCTTTTTTGGTGGCGGACTTGAGCCTTATCTTGCTCTGAAGAAAGAGAATCTCCTTGAGTCGTATATTTTACCGCGTGAGCTCCTGGAAAAAATTCCGCCACGCTTGGAAGGTGTCCCTCTCTATGATCCCGATTACACTTGGTACGGGGCTACCTTGGCGGGATTTGGCATCGTCTATAATAAAGTTGTTCTGCGGCTCGCCAAGCTGCCCATGATCACCACGTGGGAAGGATTGGCGTCTCCAGCGGCCTTCGGCTGGGTGGGCTCGGCCGACCCGCGCAAAAGCGGCAGCGTGCATATGGCTTACGAGATCATGTTGCAGACCTATGGCTGGGAGAAGGGCTGGCGGATAATCACAGGGCTGGGAGCCAACGTGCGTAATTTCACGAACTCTGCCGGTCAGGTGCCAAAAGATGTGACGATCGGCGAGACGGCTTACGGCCTGGCGATTGATTTTTATGCCTGGGCGCAGGTCAATGAAGCTGGGGCCGACAAAATTGGTTTTGTCATGCCCGACAATCTAACCGTTATCAATCCGGATTGCATCGGGATTCTCAAAGGAGCGCCTAACGCTCCAGTCGCGCAGGCGTTCATCCGCTTCGTGATGTCCGCGGCGGGCCAAAAACTGTGGCTATGGGCAAAGGGATCCGTGGACGGCCCGCAGCGGTTTCAACTTAACCGCTTCAGTGTTTTGCCATCGTTGTATAAGTTTTCTCCACAGAGCACGGCGGTAAAACTCAATCCATTTTCTTGGCGTTCGAAGTTTACGTTCGACGACAAGCTGGCGTCTATGCGCTGGTCGATCGTCGATGATCTGATCGGCACCATGGTAATCGACCCAAAAAAGTTACTCAGCCAAGCGTGGAGCGCAGCGTCGGCGGATGGCTCAATGGAAGAGGAACAGCTAAGACTCGCGGCGATGCCCATCTCTGAGGCCGAGGCTTTGGAGCTCGCGAAAACCAAATGGGGCGATCCCGCGTTTCGCAACCAAAAGCTCAACGAGTGGAGCGCGTTCGCCCGCGCGAAATATCAGAGAGGCATTAGGCCTTCTTTGATACGCTCGGAGTGGTTGAGTCTGATTGCCTTGTTGTTGATTGCCTTCGGCTTGGTTGTGTATAGCCGAAGTAGAAAGGGCTGAGGGTCAAGGCAGTGTCATGGTGGGCGTGAAATTCGAACAGGTAAGCAAAATTCTCGGACAGTCCCGAGCCGTGGACAGAGTGACTCTGGAGATTGAACCCGGGGAGCTGTTCTTCCTCCTCGGACCCTCCGGATGCGGCAAAACGACGGCACTGCGTTTAGTCGCCGGGTTTTATATTCCGGACGAAGGGAAAATTATTTTTGACGATCGCGACCAGAGCAGGGTTCCGCCGCACAAACGCAATACCGGCATGGTGTTTCAAAATTATGCGCTCTGGCCACACATGGATGTCTGGAACAACGTGGCGTACGGACTCAAAATGCGCCACGTGTCCGACGAAGCAAAGAAGCAGCGCGTGGGTCAAGCCCTCGAAACTGTCCAGATGGAAATGCACGCAAGGCGCCTGCCGAACCAGCTTTCCGGCGGGGAACAGCAGAGAGTGGCGCTCGCGCGCGCCCTGGTCATCGAGCCGGATGTCATCTTGCTCGATGAGCCCCTGTCCAATCTCGATGCAAAGCTTCGTATAGAGATGCGCGCGCAGATCAAGGAGCTCCACCGAAAGATCGCGCGCACCATGATCTACGTCACCCACGACCAGGCCGAGGCCCTCTCCATGGCGGATCGCATCGCCGTGATGCGCCGCGGTCGCATCGTTCAGGTCGGCACACCACGCGAGCTCTACACCCACGCTGCATCGACCTTCGTCGCCGAGTTCATCGGCGGAACAAACTTGTTGCCCGGGACTTTGGAAGAATGTGGCGATCTTTTGAGGGTGAGAACTCACGTTGGCTTGTTGCACGGCTTAGCCGGAGCAAAAGATATGGCACGGGGCGACCCGATCGTTTGCTCCGTCCGTCCCGAGTCAGTGCGATTATTAGCCCGGGAAGGGCCGACGCCGGAGCAGCTGAACCAATTGACCGGCGACGTTCAAAGCATCATGTATCTCGGCGATAGCGAACAGTACACCCTGCGTCTTGCGGATGGCACCTTGATTCGGGCGGTGGAATACAACCCGACTGCGAGAAAAGCCGAGGCTGGAGACCGCGTTGCGCTGCAGGTCGATGCGCGCGATGTGATCGTGTTGCCGCGGGAGGAGCCGGGTGAGTAGCTGGTTGAGGCGCCACGATATGAGTCCTGCCAACGCGGGATTTCTTTTCTTTCTCTGGTGTTTTTTCATCGCCTTCATGCTCTATCCGCTCGGCTTTGTTTTCTCCAACGCTTTTTTCACCGACAAAGGTTTTTCGCTGATTTTCTTTAAGCTCATGTTATCGAGTCCGGGCTATACGGTGGTCTTGGCCAACAGCGTCAATCTGGGCTTGACCGTGACCTTGTTTACGACCTTGGTGAGCCTCCCTTTGGCCTTTCTTCTCGTACGTTACGAATTTCCCGGCAAGGGTCTGTTGAACGGATTGATTTTGATTCCGTTGGTCCTGCCTCCGTTCGTCGGAGCCATCGGCATGCGTCAGCTGCTCGCGCGCTTCGGATCGATCAACCTGCTGCTGCTCCAGCTGGGGGTTATCCATCAGCCCATCGACTGGTTGGGCGGGGGCTTTACCGCTGTGGCGCTGCTTGAAGTGCTCCATCTTTATCCTATCATGTATTTGAATTTGGCCGCGGCCCTGGCAAATGTCGATCCGAGCCTGGAGGAGGCGGCAAAGAATCTCGGGGCAACCCGCTTCAAGCTTTTTCGGACGGTCACTTTTCCCTTGATGCTGCCAGGCTATTTTGCCGGAGCAATCATCGTGTTCATCTGGGCCTTTACCGATCTCGGCACCCCACTGGTTTTCGAATATCGTGAGCTGATTGCAGTCCAGATCTTCAATATGATGACCGACCTGCATCAAAACCCCATGGGTTATGCCTTCGTCGTCGTCGTCATCGCCATCACGCTGTTATTTTTTTTCGTGGCGAAGCGCCTCATTGGCGGCACAGGCTACGCGATGATGGGCCGCGGCCATGTTGCTTCCGCGGTGAGGCCGGCTTCGGCGTCTCTAACCGTGTTGATTTACGGAGCGGTCCTGGGCATTTCCGCGATTGCCCTGATTCCCCACCTCGGTGTGCTTCTGACATCTATTGCAGCGCGCTGGTTCTTGAGCGTGTTACCCAGCGAATACACGTTCAAGTTTTACGGAGAAGTGTTTCGTCACGATCTCACGCTTCTCAGCATAAAAAACAGTCTCTTGCTCAGCAGTCTCAGCACGATCATTGACGTGGTTCTTGGGGTGACCCTCGCCTACCTTTTGACGCGTAAGCGAGTGCCGGGCCGGGACGTGCTGGATGCACTCGCCATGCTTCCCCTGGCACTCCCAGGCGTGGTCCTGGCGTTCGGTTATGTGGCGGCATTCTCCGCTACGCCGCTCGACGCTCGAATCAATCCGGTCCCGCTGCTCGTGGTCGCCTATGCCGTACGCCGCCTCCCTTATATGCTCCGCGCGGCTTACGCGGGCTTTCAACAGACGAGCGTCGCTCTTGAAGAGGCCGCCATGAACCTAGGCGCCGGCCCCATGAAAACTTTCTATCAGATTACTTTCCCGCTGGTGTTCGCCAATATTGTCGCGGGCGCGGTTCTTTCCTTTTCGTTTGCAATGCTTGAGGTAAGCGACAGTCTTATTCTGGCACTGAAAGAGCAGAATTACCCCATTACTAAAGCCATCTACGCTCTTCTAGGGCGAATCGCAGATGGTCCCTATATCGCAAGTGCGATGGGCATGCTCGGTCTTGTGCTATTGGCAGTGAGCCTTTTCGTGGCCAGCCGCTTTTTCGGCCGGCGTATGGGCGAGCTTTTCAGGGCGTGAAACCAAAACAGGTTTCAACGCAATCGAGTCACCACGCTCTTTGCGACGATCGCTTCATCGTCTCCGAGCCGACCTCTTGTTATTCCATCGCGCGCCGCGAAATATTTTCCGGCGTCAGGCCGTCGGACCAGGGATAGCTTTGCAAGCTGTGACTGGTTTTACCGTTTACCAAGGTTTCCGCATGGCGAATGCCGACCAGCTTGGTATTGATCACCGGCACCTTGAGTTCGGCTTCTAATTCCAGCGGCGAAACTACGTAAGGCACAAGGCGCCCGCCCAGCGGGATGATCGCGTGGGCGCCTTGCGCGATCAATTCCTTTCCCACGGCTAGCATGCGCTCGACGAGAAGATCGTGATAAGCCGACAGATCGCCCGTCTCGTAAGTGTTGATCGCTTTGATGCCTGAAATAAATCGTCCCATCCGATAATTTTCGATGATGCGCCGCGCATAGACAGCGTGGCTATCCAAGGGCGCGATGAGGCCGAAACGATCGCAAAGGGTCGCGGCGAAGTGGCAAGATGCGCGCAGCACGCCGACGACCGGAATGCGCACGGCGCAGCGCGCTACTTCCACGCCCGGATCGAACGTATTGCTCTGCACGACGGCATCGAAGCCCAAGCGCTCGGCTTCGATCACCTTCTTGACCAAAGCGGGCGTTTCCAGGGCATGGTGAAGCCCCGCGAGCGCCTGGCTCTTGCGCAGGTGGCTCGTGACCTCGCTGCCGCCGAGGTCTTCCGGATAGTGCACCTCGATCGTCGTGCCCGGCGAAGTATAACTCTGGAGCAGCGCCGCCACGCGGGCTTCGTATGCCGGGCTTCCTTCACGTTTAGACTGGTGATTCAAGATCATAATGCGCATCGTCGTGCCTCCCCTTTTCTCGCGACGCGAGGAATCCAAAATTTTACATTGCAGATTTCAGATTGAAGAATTGCGATCTGTCCTACACAATGCGGCAATGCTCACACTTCGGTGGCGACATGGCTACCTGCCAATAAAAATCCTCATTGGCCGAAGATTTCTCGCATCAGCTTGACGTACTCGACGATGTTTTCGCCGAGCTCAGGGCTCACGGGGATCATTTGCAGTCCTTTGGCCTTAGCCGCCTGTTCCTGCATGAGCTCCGCGCGCGCGAGATAGCGCCCGAGTTCCGCGAGCGTTTTCTGTCCCTCCAGCGACAAGACAAAATCCACGTAGAGCCGCGCCGCATTGGGATGTACCGGCTGAGACGCGATGCCGATTCCGATCAGCGAAGCGGGCGCGGGCGGAAAAGCCACCCAATCGATGGGCGCGCCGCGTTTGCGCACCCGATCCACGGACGGAGCTGGAATATCGATATCCAAGGATGCCTCGCCGGCTGCCACCAACTGGGCGATCAAATCGTGACCGATGCGGTTCATAATTTTCTGCTTGGCCAGCTCCTTCATGTACTTCAACCCCTTTTCTTTACCCATGATTTGCAGCAC
>DASWCL010000277.1:0-8868 GCA_036390135.1 Binatia bacterium | reverse complement strand
AGGATAACGAGCGATGCCACCATCGTGGTCACGTGATGCCGCATTACCCACGCCAGAGAAACTTCGTAGCCTTTGTTCATGAGATCCAAGCCGCGCCCGAGAAATTGATATAACCAACCGTGTTTCTCTTCCGAGGGTGGCCGCAAATAGCGACTGCAGAGCATGGGCGTAAGACTGAGCGAGATAAAACCCGACACAAGAATGGCGACGCAAATCGTCACGGCGAACTCACGTAAGAGCCGCCCGAGCATGCCACTCATGAACAGCACGGGAATGAACGCAGCGACCAGCGAGATGGTCATCGAAACGATGGTGAAGCCGATTTCCTGGGCGCCTTTGACCGCAGCCTCGTAGGGTTTTTCGCCCTCTTCCATGTGGCGCACGATGTTTTCCAAAACCACGATCGCGTCGTCGACGACGAATCCGACCGCCAGGGTCAATGCCATCAACGACAGGTTATCCAGGCTATAGTCGAGCAGATACATGACGGCGAATGTGCCGACGATTGACATGGGCAGCGCCAAGCTCGGAATGATCGTCGCCGAGACGTTGCGCAGAAAGAGAAAAATCACCAGGATAACCAGGACGATCGTGCCGATAAGCGTCAATTGAACGTCGTGGACCGATTCGCGAATCGACTGGGTACGGTCGAAAAATACGTCGAGCTTGACCGACTGCGGTATTTGCGTGCGTAAGCCCGGAAGAATCTCTTTGATTGCGTTGACGACGTCAACCACATTGGCCCCTGGCTGGCGCTGAACGCCGAGAATCACCGCCTTCTTGTCTTTGAACCAGCTACCGACTTGATTGTTTTCGACCGAGTCGACCGCTCTGCCGATATCTTGGATCCGCACCGGGGCGCCGTTGCGGTAGGTGACGACAAGCGGCTGGAACGCCGCCCCATTGGTCAGCTGGCCCTCGGAAACGAGCGTATAGGCGCGCGTGGGCGCGTTCAGCGTCCCGACGGGGAGATCGACGTTGCCCCGCTGAATCGCCGCGACCACGTCGTCGAGACCGATTTGTCTGACTCCCATTTGATTCGGATCGAGCTGCACCCGAACGGCGTATTTTTGCGCGCCGTTCACGTCGACTTGCGCGACGCCGTTCACCATCGAAATACGCTGCGCCAAAATCGTCTCGGCAAACTCATCGACCGTCGACAAGGGCAGGGTATCCGAAGTCAATGCCAGCAGCAGGATCGAATTGTTCGCCGGGTTAACTTTGCGATAGGAAGGCGGCGTCGTCATGCTGGGCGGCAAGTCGCGCGCCGAGCGCGCGATCATCGACTGCACATCCTGCGCCGCGGCATCGATGTTGCGGCTGAGAATAAATTGTAGCGTGATCTGCGTGCGTCCGAGAGTGCTCTGCGAGCTCATCGAATCGAGGCCGGCGATGGTGGCAAAGTTTTTTTCTAAAGGAGTCGCGACGGAAGAAGCCATCGTCTCGGCGCTCGCTCCCGACAAATTGGCACTGACCGTAATCGTCGGAAAATCGACCGTCGGCAGATCGCTTACCGCAAGTGATTTATAACCGAGAATACCGAAAATAAGGATGCCGACCATGACGAGCGTGGTGGTGACAGGTCGACGAATAAAGAGCCCGGAAATGTTCATGATGCACTCCGCTCGTCGGCCTTGCTCTTGCCGCGCTCGCTGCGACCTTTTCGGCCCTCGCCGCGCGCTCCGTCTTTGGGGTTATCGCTGCTAGCGGTTTCTTTGATATCGACGCGGGAACCGGGACCGAGTAGGAATTGTCCTTCGCGCACAACCGTTTCGCCTGGTGCCAATCCTTTGGTGATTACCGACTCGCCGGCTTGAGCCTGGCCAACGATGACGGGTCTGATCTCGATTCGCTTGTCCTCCTTTACCACGAAAACCTGTTGGCCGTCGGGACCGACTTGAATGGCGTCCGATGGAACCACGACGGCATTTCCCTGGGTCGAAAGCGTCAACGCGACATTGATGAACTGACCCGGCCAGAGCCGCAATTCTAGGTTTTTGAATTCGGCCTTAAGTTTGATGGTGCCGGTCGTGCGATCGACCGTGTTATCGACAAACGCCAAAACACCTTGCTCTGATCGGTCTTGATCGGATGGAAATTTCGCGTCGACGGTCAGCTTGCCGTCGGCCATGCGCCGTTTAATATCCGCCAAGTATTGTTCCGGTACGTTGAAGGTGACAAAGATCGGAACCAATTGGTTGATGACCAACAGCGGCGCGGCGTCATTGGACCGAATTAGATTCCCTTCATTGACCAGCAGCGTGCCGACCCGCCCGTTCACCGGCGAGTAAATGTAGCAATAGCTGAGCTGAACCTTGGCGTTATCCACCGAGGCTTTGTCGGCTGCCACGACCGCCTCGGCGGCATCGGCGTTGGTCTTGATCTGATCGTATTGCTCCCTCGATACGTATTGCTTGGCGACCAATTCTGCGTAACGCTTGACCTGCTCGCGCGAATTATTTAACTGCGCCGTATCACGCGCCAAGTTCGCTTCAGCCTGTTTCAACGCCGCTTCCAGCGGACGAGGATCGATGGTGAAGAGCAGTTGCCCTTTTTTAACGTCCTGCCCTTCTTTGAAGTGCGCTTCGTTGATCACGCCGGTAACTTGACTCTTGATCGAAACGGTTGAATAGGGCTCGACATTGCCAACGGCTTGGATTTGCACCGGGACGTTTTTCTGCACTGCGGTTGCTACGGTGACCGGCACAGCTTCGCCGCCGCGCGACCGACCCGTCTCGCCGCGCCCTTGCGTTTGACCGCCGCCAGTTTGTCCCTGACTGTTGCCCGGTTCACCAGATTTGGTTTGCGCATTTTCTTGGGGTTTGTTGAGGGACCAAGAAGAGTACTGCTGGAAGCCGGCAAAGCCGCCCACCACGATGAGGAATCCAATGATCCAGAACGAACGTCTCATATTCGGACCTCTTTAGACCCTTTCCGGTAACCTCTTTACAGTCATTTAATGGATCCCGGCTTTAACACGCCAACGCGGGTATCACCCATAGCCCGCGCCAATTGAGCATCTGCGATCTTGTAGTCATAAATTGTCCGTATATAGGTCGTTTGTGCGTCCGTGTAAATGCTTTCGGCATCTGTCACTTCGATGATCGAGCCTACACCCACTTCGTAACGCCCCCGAGCCAGATCGACGTTTTCCTTCGCCGCTTTGGCCGCCGATTCGGTGGCGTTGATGCGCTCCTGGGTTTCCACGACCCTAAGGTAACTCTGCTCCACCTCCAGCGCAATCTGCTGCCTGCGGTCCTCTTCCTGGGCCTTGATGTTGTAATAATTATGCAAAGTCTCCTCGACGCGATTCGTCGTGCGGAAACCGTCAAAGATCGGAATGACTAAACTCAGTTGCACCTGCCAGACCGGTTTCAAAGGGAAGGTTTCGGGAAAGGCTGTATCGCCACTCTTGTGCGTCCGTCCATAAAACGAGTCGAAGATGATATCGGGCAAATGACCCCGTCGCGCTACCGCGATGAGCTGATCGGCAGCGCGTTTTAGCGCGTCAAAACTTTTGAGCTCCGTACGCGTGTCGAAGGCGACATCCCGCGCGCCGGCTAAATTCATCGAAAACGTGATTTCGGGCGAATCTTCCGCGACCGGCTGCTCCGGCAGGCGCGGCGAGCCCATCGCGTTACGCAGCGTCACCCATGCGATCTTGACGGCATTTTCCGCCGCGATCAAATCGGCCTGCGCTGTATAAAGGTTGGCCTCAGCGCGGGCGACGTCGATTCTTGCGCGCGTGCCTACTTGGTAAAACCCTTGAGCTTGCTTTACCAAAAGATCGCGGTTGCGCACGGTATCCTTGCGCACGTTTACAATGGCCTGCGCCCCCAAGTAAACGTAGTAAGCTTGTTTAATCGCGAGAATGATGTCTTGGTTAGTCGTCTCGTAATCCTGCTTCGTTGCGTCCAAGGTTTCCCGCGCTGCCTGGACATTACCTTCACGCTTGCCGAAATTGTAAAGCGTAAAATTAAAATTTAGTTGGCTGCTGTAAGCATCAGCGGCGAAGGGATTGACAACACCGGTCGAGCCGGCGGTGCCGGTACGATAGAAACTGGTGGAGGAAATCGTCGGGTAGTAGGCTCCCATTTGCTGGCCAAGGATCGCCGCTTGAGAGCCGATTCTCTCGCCGGCCGCTTTGATCCGGGGGTGATTGTCGAGTCCGATGCGCACCGCGTCTTCAATGGTCAGCAGCTTACCCGTCGGCGACGGTGAAGTCGGACTCGAAGCCGGTGCTTGAACTTGCATCTGAATTTCCGCCGCCAACACCGGGGTCGCAAAACCCAGCCAGCATCCCAGGATACTAGCAGTCAAGCGCGACCGGTGACTAACGTTTCGGGTCATATAGTTCCTCTAGGGTCATATGGTTCCTCCGTGATCGGCGACGGCAAAATATATTGTTTTTGCTGATTGAAAGCAAAGCCCAGGAAATTCCTAATTTGCGGCTTTCAAATGTGTAGAAGAATTGTGCTGTGAATGAGCTGTCTTAGGATAGGAGTGCAATGATTCGTAGCAGCCCGTCCTTCCCTCGTTTACTTTTTCCAGATGAAATGGCTTGGCGTTGGGTCAGTAAGGAGTCTCTTCGCTGAAGGGATAAGCCAGATCAACGAATTTTTTGTCCAACCCACGCGTGGGACGCCCAATAACATCAGCGAGAACGATAAAACAGCAACGTTCTTCATCATTCACCGTCCAATTAAACCTGACGTGGAACACTGAGAGAAGCTAGCGGTTGGCGCGGATTGCGTCGAGCTGGCGGCGGGCGTCGCCAAAGTCGGGATTGATCTTCAGAGCCGCGGCGAATTCTTTTTCCGCTTCGTCGCGGCGCCCGGTATCGGCAAGGGCACGACCCAATTCATAATGCGCGACGTCATCATCCGGACAGATCACCAAGCCGTCGCGATAGAGCGAGATTACCTGATCCCGATCGGTCGAAAGTTGCGCCTTATCAAAATAGTCGCGAAAGGCGCGCCTGCAATCCTGTTGCTTTTGATCCTGAACTTGCTGCCCAGCGGCGAGCGATTCCAACTCTTTGCGCTGGCGGACGATCTCCGCTTCTTGCTGGCGGAGCTGCTCTGCTTGGCGTTCAAGAACTTCCGAATTGCAAGCCGACAACGACGTAATCAGGGCGAAAACGATAACGAGAACAATAGCATTGGAGATATGGGTCATCACGAATACCGGATAGCCACTTACGATTTTATATCCGCCAGCCCAAGAAAAATTTTTTCCGCCTTGATCGGCAAGTCTTTGATGCGCACACCGACGGCGTCGTAGATTGCGTTGGCGATCGCCGGCGCCACCGGAATCAGCGCGCTTTCGCCGATGCCTTTGGCGCCGAACGGACCGTTGCGATCCGGCGTTTCGACGCAGATCGGATCAATCACTGCCGGCATATCGCCTAACGACGGCAGGACGTAATCGACGAGGTTGGGATTGATCAATTGCCCGTTGTCGTAGGCGATCTCTTCAAACATCGCCTGGCCCATACCGGTAATCGCCGCGCCCGATAGCTGCTGGCGGCAACCGAGTGGATTGAGCGCTTTGCCAACATCGACCGCAGTGGCGTACTTGATCAGTTTAAACTTGCCGGTGTCGACGTCAACTTCAACTTCGGCAGCACCGGCAGCGAGAAACCAAAACGCCGAAGTACTTTTCTCGCCAAATTCATCCTTGGTAGAAGTCTTCACCTGCCCTTCGCCGACCAGCGTGCCGCCCTGCATGCCAAACCGCTTGAACATCACCTCGGCGTAATCGAGCTGAGTTTCGGGGAGACGAATCTTGCCATCGGCGAAGCTGACTCTGCCTTCGGGCACATTGTATTCTTTGACGACAATCTGTTTGAGCTGGCGCAAAATATCCTGCGCCGCCAACTGCACGGCTTTGCCCATATGGAAAGTCGAGCGGCTCGATGAAGTCGTCAGATCGTAGGGCACCACATCGGTGTCGACACCGAGAACTTGAATCGTTTGCAACGGGATACCTAGCTCCTTGCCGGCGATCTGCGCCAGTACCGTTTCCGAACCCTGCCCCATCTCTACGGTTCCGGCATATATGGATAGGCTCGCGTCCTCGTTGAGCTTCACCACCGCGCACGAGATCGACGGCGTGATCGTCGCTTTGATCATGCAGGCCAAGCCCTTGCCGCGCCGAAGGCTTGTTCCAGTTGAACCTTGAAGGTTTGAACCTTTGAACGATTTGTTTTCCCAACCGATCGACTTGGCGACTTCGTCCAAGCATTCTTTAAGCCCGACCGCGTGCAGCGTCTCATCCGTAACGAATTTATCACCCTCGTTGTAACCATTCTGCTTGCGCAGATCGAGCGGATCCATCTTGAGCGCCGCAGCAATAATGTCCATCTGCGATTCCACCGCCCACGCGGATTGGGAAACACCGAAGCCGCGTAATGCACCCGCCGGCGGTTTGTTGGTGTAAACGGAATAGGAATCTATTTTCAAATTGGGAATCCGATACGGCCCCGCCGCCGTGTAACCCGACTTCTTCGCCACCCGCGGCCCGATCTCCGCGTAGGCGCCGGTGTCGAGATGAATCTCGCATTCGCGCGCGATCAATGTACCGTCTTTCTTGACGCCGGTTTTCATGCGAATCACCGCGGCGTGCTTGGTGATCGTGTAAAAGACTTCTTCGCGTGACAGCACGACACGCACGGGTCTTCCCGCTTTTTGCGCTAGCGCCACCGTGATCGGTTCGACTTTCGGATAAACCTTGCCGCCATAGCCGCCGCCGAGATAGGGCACGATGACGCGCACTTTAGAAACCGGCACTTTGAAAATATTGGCAAGCTGCGTGCGCACGACGAAGGGATTCTGCGTCGTTGCCCAGACCGTGATCCGCCCGCGCGGCTCCACGGCAGCAATACAAGCGTGGGTTTCTAAGAAGCTATGCTGGGTTGCCGGCAGCGTAAACGTGTCCTCGAAAATCTGATCCGCTTCGGCAAAACCTCTGTCGATATCGCCGCGGTTGAGTTTGAAGTGCGTGCAGATATTGGTGCCGTCGATTGGCTTGAGCTCGGCCAGATCGGCAAAGCCGGATTCCGGTATTCGCACTTTCTCGTGCACCAGCGTGGGGTCTTGCTTGATCGCGTCCTGAACGTTGAGCACCGCGGGCAGCTCTTCGTAGTCTACTTCGATCAGCTTTAGCGCTTCCTCCGCCGCGTCCACAGTCAAGGCCGCGACAGCCGCCACCGGATCGCCGACATGGCGAACCTTTTCGACCGCGACGATCGTCTGATCTCTGAACACCGGGCCGTAATAGGGTTCGATGCCTTCGTCGTGCAGAATATCGTCGCGCGTCAGCACCGCCACGACGCCGGCAACTTTTTGCGCCTTCGAAGCATCGATGCGTTTGATGCGCGCATGCGGGTAGGGGCTGCGAAGAATTTTGCCGTGGCACATCCCCGGCACGCTCATATCCGCCAGATACTGCGCCCGGCCGGTGACCTTGGTTTCGTAATCCAAGCGGCGAAAGGTTTTGCCGATATCGGCTGGTTCCATTGACTGTTTCCGTTTCTTTTCTTGGCGCAGTAAGTGAACTTGGTAAGGAGTGAAAAGTAAGGAGTAAGGTGTCCCTCACCTTCCCAACTCGCGTTACTCCTGACTATTTACTCCTGACTTCCGACTCACCACGTTCTTCACTGCCTCCATGATTTCCTGGTAACAACCACAGCGGCAAAAATTACCTGCCAGGTAATCGCGAATTTGCTCTTCCGAAGGCCGCGGGCATTCGTCGAGCAACGCTTTTGCCGTGAGAATAAAACCGGAGGTACAATAGCCGCACTGCAGCGCGCCGAACTCCATGAAGGCTTCCTGCACCGGATGGAGCTTGCCGTTAACGGTCAATCCTTCCACCGTCAAAACTTCGCGGCCGTCGGCGTCGACGGCCAAAAACGAGCAAGCGCTTACCGGTTTGCCATCCAGAAGTAGCGTGCAGGCGCCGCAGACTTGAATGTCGCAACCGAGCTTGGCGCCGGTCAAACCAAACTGTTCACGGACGAGGTCCAATAGCGTCGTCCGCGGCTCAACCTCAGCGCTCCGCTCCATACCGTTGACTCTAAGTGAAACTGTTTTCTTCATCCAACTATTGAATAGTCGCGGATCCGTTCCAAAGTCTGTTCCTCCAATACTCCATCACTCCAATACTCCAATTATCCACTTCCCACCGCTCGCTCAAATGCCTTGCCGACGGCCCGACGCACCAAAGTTCCGACGATCGCTCGCTTGTATGGCTCCGACCCGCGTAGGTCGGCGGTCGGATCGCACTCTTGCGCTGCGATCTTGCCCGCTTGAGCAGCCACATCGGGTGCAACAATTTTCCCGATTAGACTTTCTTCCGCCTTGCTCGCGCGCACCGGAGTCGCGCCGATGCAGCCAAGCACGATGCGCGCGGCTTGAATCGTTTCATCACCGGTATTTAATGTCAGGCGTACCGCGACACCAACGGAAGGCTTGTCGACTACGGAGCTGCTGGAAAAGCGCAGGTACTCGATACCGGACCGTGGTCGACACGGCGGCAACACCACCTGCGTGATGATTTCATCTTCAGCGAGGCTCGTCGTGTAAAAGTCGAGGAACAGCTGTTCGACGGCAATCGTTCGCGCTCCGTTCGGCCCAGCGATTCTCACTTTACCGTCAAGCGCAATAAAAATCTGCGACAGATCCGTCAGCGGCTCGCCGGAGGCGAGATTGCCGCCAACGGTGCCCATGTTGCGCACGCGAATATTGGCGACCTCTCTTTCGGCCTCGCAAAGAATTGGAAATTTCTCTTTGACCAGCGCCGAGGTTTCCAGCTCCCGATGCGTTACCAGCGCGCCGATGATCAAGCCTTCGGTAAGGTCGTACCGAA
>DASWCL010000276.1:0-5990 GCA_036390135.1 Binatia bacterium | reverse complement strand
GTTTGTAGGTCAGTAACCGCCGACTCTCCCTCGGATCCCAAGCGGGTTGCGTTCGAGGCGGTCGATCGCAATGCCGAGGCGATCGCGACGGTCGGCGACGTGCTTTACTACTTCGGCGAGCCGGGGATGCAGGAATACGAGAGCTCGAAGTATTTGAAAGCAACACTGGAGCAAATCGGCTTTAAGGTCGAGCTCGGCGGCGCCGGGTTGCCGACCAACGTCTGGGCTAAATGGGGATCGGGTAAGCCGGTGATTGTGATCGCCACCGAGATGGACGCTCTTCCCGAGGGCTCGCAAACGCCGGGAAGTATTCCACGCAAGCCGCTCGTCGAGGGCGCGCCGGGACACATGGAAGGGCACAATGTGATGGCGGCGATGTCGGTGGGCGCGGCGCACGCAGTCAAAAAGGCGATGGAGCAATTCAAAATTCCCGGCACGGTGATTCTCTCGATCGGTCCCGCCGAGGAGCAATTGATGAGCCGACCTTATCTTGTGCGCGAAGGCTACCTCAAAGACGTCGATGCGGGGATCATCACGCATATTCAAAACAGTCTCTCGACCGGCTACGGCTTGCAAAACTATGCGCTGATCGGCGCCAAGTTCACTTTCAAGGGCCGTACCGCGCACGGCGCCGTCAATCCTTGGGACGGCATCGACGCGGTGGATGCGGTGGAGTTGATGGATATCGGGTTCGACAAACTGCGCGAGCATTTGAGGCCGACGTATCGCGGTCATCGGACGATCACGATCGGCGGCGTGCAGCCGAACATCATTCCCGACGTCGGCCAGATCTGGTGGTTTATCCGCGACGCCAACGGACCCTGGGCAAAAGAAAATTTCGAAAAGTTGGTGAACATCGCGCGCGGCGCAGCGCTGATGACGGGCACGACGATGGAGATGGAGCCGTTCGGCGCGGCGTGGCCGTCGCTTGCAAATAAGGCGATCGCCGAGGCAATCCAGAAAAATATCGAAATGGTCGGAATGCCAAAGTGGACCGAAGACGAGACTAAGTTCGCCAAGGAAGTGCAAAAGTCGATCGGCACGAAAGAAGTGGGATTAGCGAGCCAAGTGTCGCCGCTTCGGTCGGACACGCAAAACACTTCCTCCAACGATATCGGTGACTATACTTGGAACGTGCCGATGGGATCGCTGCGCTTTCCTTCCGCCATACCGGGAGTCCAAGCGCATCATTGGACCGCCGGCATCGCGCCGACTACGTCAATTGCCCATAAAGGCGCAGTGGTGGGCGCCAAAGTGATGGCGGCGTCGATCCTCGATTTGCTGACGTCACCGGAGTTGCTCGCGGCTGCGAAGAAACAATTTGAGCTCGACACTAAGGAGATCAAATATTTTTCCTTGCTGCCTCCCGGCGCCAAGCCGCCCGTTGACCTGAACCGGGAGATGATGGATAAGTATCGCCCGGCGATGCGCAAGTTCTATTTGAGCAAAAAGGCGGAGTTCAAGTAGAGGCGTTCAAAGACCGCGCCGTCGCCACTGGGACCGTTGCAAAGGAAGCTGATACAAAGCGACTGCGCGATAGTCGGGAGGATTCCGATGCGGAAGAGTCTTTTGGCCCTGCTCGCGGTACTTGTTCTCGAGACGCCAGCCCTCGCAGTTGAGAAGATCCGGATCGGATTCCCGGACCTCGTCGCAACGTTCGTTCCGCTGGCCATTGCGGACAAGCGCGGTTTTTTCCAAGAAGAAGGACTCCAGGGAGAGTTCATCAGAATAAATCCTGCCATTGCGTTTCAAGCGTTGGTCGGCGGCGAGATCGATTATTATACGGTTCTTGGGCCCGGAGCGGCCGCCGGGATTCGCGGCGTTCCGGTTAAGATTGTTGCCGCTTATGTTCCGGTCGCTCCGACTGCGCTCCTTGCCCGACCGGAAATAAAGTCCGTCGTCGAATTAAAAGGTAAAACCATCGGCGTTAACGCTTATGGTGGGGCTCTTGAGGGAATCGCCCGGCTGATGCTGCGACATTTCAACATCGATCCCGACACGCAGATCAAGTTTCTCGCAACCGGGCCGCTCGACTCTAGGTTCGGTGCGATGAAGCAAGGATTGACTCATGCCACTCTAGGCTCGCCGCCTACCGACTTTCTTGGCAAGAAGTTGGGGTTTGTCGTGCTAGCCCGCGCCAATGAATTATTCAATTTTCCGGTTAGCGGATTGATCGCCAACGCGAAAAAAATAAAAGAAAGGCCGGATGAGATCAGGCGGGCGATTAAAGCGGGCATCAAGGCCAACCGTTATATTCGCCAGAATCGCGATGGCACGCTGCCGATCATGGCGGAATGGCTGAAGATCGATAGCGCGATGGCGGCGGCGACGTACGATTCTTCCGTGAAAACGTTTAGTGAGGATCTGAGTCTCCCCGATGGCGGCCTGCGCCTGCTGATCGACGAGGCGAAGAGGGTCGCCAAGGTGAGCCGAGAGGTTTCCCTCAGCGAAGTAGCCGATTTGTCGATTCTCAAAGATGCGCAACGTGAGTTGGGGATCAAATAATTTTAGATTTTGGATCCTACGGCAGACTTCGTCCTAAAACAGAGTCGAGGCGCCTGGAGCAGATTTTGGATTTTCGAGTGAAGCGGAAACTACAAGTGTTCAATTCACACTGCAAGCTATGGCCGGCGATGACGAACCGAGAGGTGCCTTATGAAGAAATTTCTCGGCGCTATGCTCGTTGTTTGTTTCTTTTACCCCTCAGTGCGTGCGGCAGATAAAATTAGGATCGGATTTCCAGATTTCTCTTCGCCGTTTCTTTCGCTCCCTCTGGGACAGAAGCCGGGCTTTTTTCAACAGGAAGGAATTCAAGCCGAGTTCATCAGAATCAGGTCCATCGTTGCGTTGACTGCGTTGGTGAGCGGTGAGCTCGATTATCACACGGTCCTCGGCCCCGGCATCGCAGCGGCGATCCGGGGAGTTCCCGTGAAAATCGTGGCCTGTTACACGCCGACGGTTGCCACTTTGCTGATCGCCCGGCCGGAGTTTAATTCCGTCGAAGCGCTCAGGGGCAAGACCATCGGACTCAACAGCTACGGCGGCGGTCTTGAGGGCCAGGCGAGATTGATGTTCAAGCATTTTGGCTTTGACCCTGACAAGGACATAAAATTTCTCGCCACCGGCGGCGTCGAGTCTCGGCTCACCGCTTTGAAGCAAGGATTGACCGCCGCCACGTTGGGCTCTCCGCCGATAGATTTTTTGGGAAAGAAGCTGGGCTTTATTGTCCTGGCGAGAGCCAACGAGCTATTCAGCTACCCTTCAAGCGGTTTGATCGTGAACGCAAAGAAGATTAAAGAGAAGCCGGACGAGATCAAGCGAATGCTTAAAGCGGGCATCAGAGCCAACCGTTACATCAATCAGAATCGCGAGGCCACGATTCAGGCCATGACGGAGTGGATGAAAATTGACCGAGAGATGGCCGCAGCCACCTACGATTCCGTCGTGAAGACCTACGGCGATAATTTGACCTTGCCCGATAGCGGGTTTCGGCTACTGATCGACGAGGCGAAAAAGGCCGCCAATTTGACCCGCGAAGTTGCCCTCGGTGAAATCGCAGATACGTCGCTTCTCAGGGAAGCGCAAAGGGAGCTAGGGATGATAGGAAGGTAAGAAGAGCTCATGCCTCCCATTGAGCAGATAAAGGCCAAGCGCGCCGGCATTGGATTGCGCGCTTGTGATCACGAACGAGCATTTCCCGGTTTCACGTTGTTTGCTCCACAAAGCGGCGGCGGCAAAGTTTATCTCATCGACATCGAGGGCAACGTTGCTCACACCTGGCAGATGCCCCACCCTCCTGGCAACTACGGCTATCTGACCGAGCGCGGCACGCTGTTTTTCAACGGCAAAATTATCGAGAACTCAGCGCGATTTATTAGCGGCCAGCCATGGAAAGGCGGAGCTGCACTGGAAGCGGATTGGAACGGACGCGTTCTCTGGGAGGTGCGTCACCCAGACCACCATCACGACGGCATACGATTGCGCAACGGCAACGTGCTGCTGCTTTGTCTGGCTCAGCTTCCGGCGGATCTCCTGCCGAAGATCAAGGGCGGAATGCCAGGGACGGAACATCACGGCGAGATATACGGCGATTATTTGGTTGAGATGACCACTGCAGGCAGAGTCGTCTGGGAATGGCGTAGTTGGGAGCACTTGAATCCCGATACCGACTGCATCACGGCGATGCAAGAGCGGCGCGACGAGTGGACACATGGAAACGGCCTGGCCGAGTTGCCCAATGGCGATGTCGTCGTTAGCTTTCGCGTTATCTCCACCGTCATCATCATCGACCGGAAAATCGGCAAGGTCATCTGGAAGCTCGGCGCGCCGCCTTTATCTGGTCAACACGCTCCTATGCCGCTTCCGAACGGCAATCTGCTTCTCTTCGACAACGGCCCGCACCGTTTGGATCATCCCATGCCGTTTTCAAGGATCATCGAGGTCGAGTTAGCGACCAAGAAAATCGTCTGGAAGTATCAGGAGAAACGCGAGTATGAATTCTTCAGCCCGCGGATTTCCAACGCACAGCGTTTACCGAACGGCAACACGCTGATCTGCGAGGGTGATTTCGGCCGTCTCTTCGAGGTGACGGCCGATGGCGAAGTGGTTTGGGAATTCGTCAATCCTTATTTTGGTGAGGGACCGACCGGGCAGAACAATCGGGTATTTCGCGCCTATCGCTACAGCAAGGAGGAGATTGCTAAAGCTACAGCCACAGGAGGTGGATTATGAAGATCATTTTGGCTTCGCTGATAATTATCCTGCTTCACGCTTCGACTCATGCTGCAGATAAGATCAGGATCGGAGTTCCGGAGCTCAACGCCCAATTTCTTCCTCTGGCTTTAGGAGAAAAGCGGGGCTTCTTTAAAGAGGATGGTCTTCAAGGTGAGATCATCCGCATTAATCCCACTGTTGCACTTGCCGCATTAGTCAGCGGAGAACTTGACTACTGGACGGTGATTGGAAATTCGGTCGCGGCAGCGATCCAGGGAGCGCCGCTTAGGGTCCTGGCCTGTTACGTGCCTGGCTCCCCGAGCGCGCTGATCGCTCGCTCAGAGTTTAAGACGGTTCCGGAGCTTAGGGGAAAAGCAATTGGACTCAATACATCCGGCGGCGCTCTTGAGTCCACGGCACGGTTGATCTTCAAGCATTTCGGCGTTGATCCCGACAAAGAGATAAAGTTTCTTCCTTTGGGCACGAACGAACGCCGCTTCTCTGCGATGAAGCAGGGATTGACCGCCGGCACGATGGGCTCTCCTCCGCTGGATTTTCTCGGCAAGAAGATGGGATTTGTCGTGCTTGCCAGGGCGTACGAACTTTTCAGTTACCCGACCAGCGGCGTGGTCGCTAGCGTGAAGAAGATCAAAGAAAAACCCGATGAGGTCAAGCGGGTGATCAAGGCAGGGATCAAAGCCACGCGCAATATTCGTCAGAATCGCGAAGGCACGATTCAGTTCATGATGGAGTGGGCGAAGATTGATAAGGAGATGACCACAGCCACCTATGAAAGCGTTGTGAAGCTCTTTAACGATGACGGCAGCGTGCCCGAAAAGGGAATGCTCCTGGTGATCGACGAACTGAAAAAGCTAGGCAAGGTGGAGCGCGAGATTTCGCTATCGGAAGTTGCGGATCTTTCGATTCTCAAAGATGCGCAGCGGGAACTTGGAATTGCGGCGAGGTGAAGATAGTTGAATTGAAAGCAAGCTCAGAGAGGAGGATGGTGAAATGAAATTCTTCGGTCGTGCCCAGACGTCGGTTGCATTTCGAATTTCTGTTTCTCGACCGGGCCGGCTCGCGTTCTTTAGACTGCTCGCGCCGATCCTGATCCTGCTAGGTTTCACCGCAGAGGTCTTCGCTCAACCGATCAAGTTCGCCTATGCGGCTCTGAACGCGGGGCAGGTCGCTCCTTGGATAGCAAAAGAAGCAGGCTATCTCTCAAAGTACGGTATAGAAGCGGATCTCATTTATATCCCCGCGGTTGCAGCCACCCA
>DASWCL010000275.1:0-4144 GCA_036390135.1 Binatia bacterium | reverse complement strand
ACGCTGCAGCAATATCTCGCCAAGGTGCGTTTGCCGGCTAAGACTGCGAGCGGCGCTGACGATTGTTTCGAGCAGGTCATAGAATGCGTCGGCGTGCCTGCTTTGCTGGAGAAAAGCCGCGAACAGAACGCACAGGTAATCGGCATATTGGGAATAGTGTTTCTTCAAGCGGCCTATCTAGAAATTGACAGCAAGACCGGTCGGGTCGTCCTGCAGATTGGTTAGTTCGTTCGACACAACGCTGAATGATGAGATACGCCGGCTCGATGCCGGCGGCGAGGCGGGAGCTAAGACGGACTGTGGCGGAGTCACAAGAAAAGGAACTCGAAGAGGTTATTGCCGAACGGTTGCGCGAAGCGGGATTAAAATTTGCGACGGAGCGAGCGATCGGCGGACTCGCGCCAGATTTCATCGTGTACGCGCCGGACGGGCGCCAGTTTGTCGTCGAGACGCGCAACTGGGACTTCCCGGGATTGACGACGGAAGCCAGCCGACAGGCGCAGCATTACCAGGATACGGCAAAGGCTGATGGCGCCTTCATCGTGATCGCCGGACTGAAGCGAAACTTGCCGTCTAAAGGTGTTGTAACGATCGATGGACTCGTGCCGGCGCTTCAAGCCGAATTTCAGGAGACAAAAACGCGCGGCCATTCTGCCGAGGTGACGAAAGTCGATAAACTCATCTTCGCGGCCATGCCGTTCGCGCCGCAATACGAAGATGTTTTTTTCGTGGCGATGAGCTATGCCGCAGAACAGGTCGGCGCGGTTTGTGATCGAGTGGACCGGCGTGAGTTTCAAGGCAATGTGGTCGACGAGGTGCACCGGCTGATTCGCAAATCGACTGCGGTGATCGTCGACCTGTCGGAGTCGAAACCCAACGTACTCTACGAGGCCGGGTTCGCTCACGCCTTGAAAAAGCCGTGTGTGCATATTTGCTCGACGCCGCTGGACAAACTGCCTTTCGACGTGGCGCAGTGGAAAACCACCCGCTACGAAGCCGGGCAAACTCATAAGTTGCGCAGAGATCTTACCCAACGCTTGAAGCAGATTTTTGAATCTTAGCGCCAATGGCTGTATTACCGACGACGATTTACGTCGATCTCGACGACGTGCTGTGCCAGGCGGCGCGCCATTTCCTGGTTATCATCGAACGCGAGTTCGGCAAACAAATCGCTTACGAGCAATTGACCAATTTCGACGTCGGTCATTCTTGCGGGTTAACGCTCCGCGAGCGCGACGAGTTGTATCGCATCGTGCATCGGCCGGACGAACTGCTGCGAATGGTCCCGATTGCGGAGGCCATCGAAGTTCTAAAGCGTTGGCGTCTAGAGGGATTTGACGTCGCCATCGTCACGGGCCGCCCGCCGGAAAGCTACGAAGTGTCGCTCACGTGGTTGGCCCAGCACGAGATACCCCACAGCTCATTCACCGTGGTCGACAAGTACTCACGCTTTGCCACGGAAAACACCAATGCAATCACATTGGCCGAATTGGCGAAGCGGCAATTTTGTTGGGCGGTGGAAGACTCGCTGCCGATAGCGCAGTTTTTAGCCGGTGAAATGAAGTTGCCGGTAGCTCTGATCGATTGTCCGTGGAATCAGTCCGACGTCCAGCATGAGCGCGTCAACCGCTACCATGACTGGCGAACTGTCGCCGAAGCAACGAGCGAGCTCGCGCTTTTGGATGGGAGGTGGAAATGCAGATAAAAGTCGCGTTGCTTTGTCTTTTGCTGCTGCCCGATTGGCACCGGGTGGCTTACAGCGCGGAAGCGGACTCGCGGTCGGCAGCGCTGCTCGAGGGCGCTAGGAAAGATGGGAAAATGGTCTTCTACACTTCGGTAGAGACCGAGTTCGCAAGATCGTTGACCGCCGCCTTCGAAGCCAAATATCCGTTTCTCAAGACCGATATTTTTCGCTCGACCCACGATAAGGTTCTTAGCCGCATGAACGTCGAGCGCCAGACCGGCACTTTCACGGCGGACGTCGTGAGCGTTGGTGAATTCGAGACTTTTCACTTGCAGAGACGGGGATTCATCGCACCGTACAAATCGCCGCAAGCCGTGGCGTATCCGGAAGGGTTCAAAGATCCCAACGGCTATTGGACCGATCTTTACGACAATCTTATTGTCACGGCTTTTAACACGACGAGAGTCAAGCGCGAGGAGATTCCCAAGCGCTACGAAGACCTGCTCCAGCCGCGCTGGAAAGGCCGCATGGTGCTCGATCAAAACGAGGATCGTTGGTTTGCCAATCTGGTCTACCTGATGGGCGAGAAGAAAGGACTGGAGTTCATGCTGGCGCTGGCCAAGCAGGACATCGCGATCCGCGGCGGACGCTCATTGGTCACGCAACTGCTCGGTGCGGGTGAATATGACTTGCAGATCGTCGCCTACTGGTATCGCCCGCACCTGATGAAAAAACAGGGCGCGCCGGTCGACTGGGTTGGCTTGGAGCCCGCCATCGTGGCGCTCCATCCGATCAGCATTGTCGAAAAGGCGCCGCACCCAAATGCCGCGAAGCTGTTTATCGACTTTGCATTATCGGACGAAGGGCAAAAGCTTTTCGTTCAGCGCGGCCGCGAGTCGGCGAAGCCGGGACTGAAGCCTGAAGGGTACCCCGCCAATTTAAAAGTCGCACCGAGTCGGGTTCAACTCGCGGAGAAGCTGGCGGATTACACCCGACAATACGAATCGCTGTTCGTGCGCGTGCGCTAGCGCGGCAATGCCCCAGGCAAAATTGTCAGGAATCCCAGGCGCTGTTCAGGGAGCGACTGAGAGCTGTTTCAGCTCACCTTCACCGGCGGCCCGCTCTTCGAGTGGCGTTCGGTGAGCTCCAGTGTATAACCATCCGGATCTTCGATGAAGGCAACTTTATCTTGGCTGCCGGTCCGGTTGGGCTGCGGTTCAAGAGTAAATTTCACACCTGCTGATTTCAACTTTTCGCTGAGCGAATAAAGATTGGACACGTAGAGCGCAACGTGGCCGTACCATTTCGGCATTTCTTTCAGGCGTCCGGGCCCGCCGGTTTCGATGAGCTCGAGGCCGGGATATTCATCTTCGCTGCCGTAACCCAGATAGCCGACGCGCTCGTGTTTCTCCGGGTTGGGCCGGATGCGCTGCACGTCCATGCCGAGCAGACGCGTGTAAAAATCGATGCTGCGATCGAGGTCGCTTACGAGCATCATCGTATGTCGAATTCTAAAGGTGATGTCGTCAACGGTTTTTTCGCCGGCCATTTTTTTTCCTCAAAATTTCCGCGCTCGTGAATGGACACGCGTGAATAAGCGAACGACTCTAACTTTCGGGCGAGACTAGCGCAGACTTGGATAAACGATCAAGCGCGTTGGTGAACGCAAAGTCGTTGATCGCGGTCTAGATTGTCGGCAACCGTCGGGAAGAAACAGACGCCGTGAAGATCGCATCGGTCAAAGATGATGTCGGCCAAGATGTTTTTGTCGACCTGCCCCGTAAATGAGAACAATCAGGATCAACGTCGTGACCGGCCAATCTCTAAGCGACGCGCGACTCAAAGTGAGCCGCCAATGGGTAATTGCGCCTGATACGGCGGAAGGCCAATCATTGCCTCGACGCGGCGTCGAGTGAAACGTGGAGTCGGCGAATTGAACGCTAGGCTAGCGCCTTGATGAAGGCTCTTCGTAGAAAGACACCGATCAAGTGGCGTTTATAATCAGCGCCGCCTTCGAGATCATCCACTGGATCGGCGGCTTGCGCCAGCGCTTCGGCGGCATCGCCGAGCTTTTTTTCCACCTGTGCTTTGGCGCCGATCAGAAGTCGGTTCGCTTCTTCCGACTGCGTCGGCACCGCGCTGACGCTGCCGACGACGGCCACCGCGTTCTTGATAACATCGCCGTCGACATCGAGCACGAGTGCCAAGCCCAAAGTGGGGCGTTCTTTCAGTTGAAATTTCAAATAAGCAGCATGCTGACTTTTCGCTGGCAACGGTATCTCGACGGCGGCTAAAATCTCGTCGACCGCGAGTGAAGTCTCATACGCGCCGGTGATGAGCTTGTCGACGCCTATCGTTCGTGTTCCCGCTTTGCCTTGCACAGATACTTTCGCGCCGAGGGCGGTCAGCAGCGTCGCGGGGTCGGAATGCGGCTCGGCAAAACAGAGATTGCCGCCCAAA
>DASWCL010000274.1:0-13178 GCA_036390135.1 Binatia bacterium | reverse complement strand
TGCCAGGGCACGACGACTTTGTCTTTTCCTTCCTCCCACATGATCGAGTAGCCTTCACCGGCGGGAATGACGATCACGCGACCCGGCCCGTGGCGGTGCGCTTTCTTATATAAACGCGCATCGAAAACCGACATGTGACAGGACATTTCCGAGTCGGCAAACTGGATATAAACGCTCCGCCCGCCGGCACCGCGCCGGACGTTGGCGTCGAGCTTGTCCCAGGCGCGCATGTCGGGAAAAAAGTTGCCGTACCAATAGGCACGACGTCCCCACGATTCATCCAAGCTATCTTGCGAGATCATCTTGGCTTCGGAGTAGAAGTCCATCTCGTTCTGGATGTCGGGGGCTTCGTAGAGATTGCCGAAGATGAAATTGACATCGCGCACGCCGGACAAAGTCAGCGGCAGGTAGTTGTAGTGTAGCAAACGCACCGGCTTGTCGCCCTGCATGTTGGCGAACTGATGCGTGTAATTATGCGGCACCAGGAACATGCTGTGCTTCTGCCACTCGAAGGTTTTTTTCGGTCGCTTCTCGCCAGACCAGATCGTCGTCAGGCCGCGGCCTTCGACAACATAGATGATTTCATCGAGAGCGAATTTCAACGGCGGCAGAGTCTTCCCGGGCGGAATTTCCGTCACCCGCGCAGACGTGATGCCTTCCTGGCCGACGAGCTGCATAAACGCGGCGTTGCACTGGCGCGCGTCCCACCAACCCAGCTCTAGCGTCCTCAGATCCTCGATGTAGTAGCCGCGATGAATGGGGATGCCCTGGGCTTCCATCCATTCATCGTAGGTAAAAGTCTTGCTCCACATTTTTCGTTCTGTTGGCATCGGCTTGGACATGACGCGATCCTCCAAAATAAATTCGTCTGTCAATTCATATCACCATTGAAAATCGAAACAAATCGACCGCGAACGGTGTGCCGCGAGGCAATGGCAAATTCAGGACCGCCAATCCACCTCGAAAAACAAAGGCCCCGCGCATGCAGCGAGGCCTTTCAACCGTCAATGAACGAATCAGAACTCAGCTAATCGGCATGCGTCGTCGGAAACATCAGCGACTTGACGGTGACGGGGATAACCTCGGTGATCCCTAAGCATTCGCCTATGTCGATATAATCCAAATCGCCGACTTCGATGCCATCGATGGCAATAATTTCACGCGCCACTTTGAACTCGTCTTTGAGAATACCGCCGAGCGATTTGGCAATGTCGAGATCCAAAGTCAGATAGAGCGGACATTTTGGATCGTCGGCGTCTTTGAGAATCTGCGCCACACCTTCGGCAATTCGCCTTACCGACTGATAATCCGGCACACCGCTCACGGTCAGAGATAATGCTAATCCAGACGTGAAACGCGGCAGATCGAACTTGCGCAGCGCTTGCTTGAGCGCTTCATTCACCGATTCGCCGTCGTGAATCGGCGCTTGAATGACTTTTAGGCCGTGCACCGGAAGCGTTTTTTCGTTGGAAACATAGCTCGTATTGCCGCTCGCCTGGATCGTATATTCACCGGCGCCGATGACCGTGGCGCGGATCCCCTCGATGGGTTCGCGCAAAACGTCCTTGGGTAGCTTTTTAAGGTACTCGCGCATGTTCTTGCCGAGCACCGGCCCGATGTCGCCGTAGGCTTTCGGATCGCGATCATAAACATGCTCGGAAACGCCGCCGGAAAAAACGATATGCTGAATCTGCTTGAAGCCACGGTAATTAGCGAAGGGCGGGGTCACCATCAGCGAGCGCGCCATCGCCGAATGAGGCGCTTCTTCGATGACCTCGAAGAGGATTTTCGCCATGTAAGCGCCGAAATCTTCTTTCATCTTGTCGGTGATCTTCTGACCGATCTCAACTTTGTAGCCAACCTCTTTCATCATCGTCCGACCGGCACCTTCGATTCGGGTGATCTTATCGTCCTCGTCAAAGGCGATCAGCCGCGCGCCGACATTGATCGAAGCCGTTTGGCTCACCACGCCGTCTTCGACAAGGGAAAACTTGGTTGTGCCCCCACCCATGTCGACGTTGAGCACCGTCTTGTGTTCGCTCTTGGATAGATCCACCGCGCCGCAGCCGTAAGCCGCGAGCAAAGCTTCATGATTGTGTCCCGCCGCGGCGCAGATAAACTTGCCGGAGTATTTGGCGAAGTTTTCGACGATCGGTTGAGCGTTTTCTTTTTTCAAAGCCTCGCCGGTGATGATCACCGCGCCGGTGTCGACGTCTTCGGGAGTCAAGCCGGCTTCCTTGTATGCCGCGTGGATGAAGTCGTTGACCTTATCCGTGTCGATTTTAGTCGCCGAAATGTACGGCGTCAGCATGATCGGCGAGCGATAAAGCACTTCGCGGGCAGTGACTCTAAACTTTCCCGAGAGCGAGGCGCCTTCGCGGCGCAACGTAATCAGCGAAAAAATCAGATGCGAAGTCGAAGAGCCGATGTCGATGCCCACGCTTTTGAGCGAGAACATTTCCAACCCCTCGATGTCGGTGACGATCTCGTCTTCCTTGATGATAAAATTATCGGGATGGTCATGATCGTAAATATCATCGTGCATGAGTTTGCCTCTGTCCGCCATTATTGGATTCCTTCATAAATAGGAATCCCCGCTCGCTGGAGCGGGGATTCCATCAACCAACTTTGGGAAATTATGGTCCTTAAAATTATTGTTTACCCATCGCTTTCGACCACTCGTAGTCGGCGTTCGAGTAACACTCGGCGGGCATTTCACTCTTGATGCCTCGCTTTGCCAACTCGTCCTCGAACTTCCGCCGGATGAAAGGATCTTCCCTCGGGTATTCGATCTGATCCTTGGCTCGGTCTTCGACTTTTTCCGCGTGGCCATGGAACTGCATCGGCGGATGCAGCGCCAAATAGCGCGCCATGTCGCCGCCGGCATTAAAGTGCTGGTGAAACCATTTGTCCGGCGGCGTGATCATGCTGCACTCGTGCCAAGGACAGACTATTTTTTCTTTGCCCTCTTCCCACATGATCGAATAGCCTTCGCCCGCGGGAATAATAATCGCGCGGCCCGGGCCGTGACGATGCGCCTTCTTGTAGGTCTTCGGCGCGAACACAGACATATGCGCGGTCAGTTCGGAATTGGGGAACTGCATGAACACGCTCTTACCGCCGGCGCCACGCCGCTCGTTGGCGTCGAGCTTGTTCCAAGCGCGCATATCCGGGAAGAAGTTACCGTACCAGAAAGCGCGCATGCCGAGCCCTTCGTCCGCGTCCTTGGCTTGCACCATCTTCGCTTCGGAGTAAAAGTCGCCATCCGCGACGGTAATTTTCGATTCGTACGGGTTATTAAAATACATGTCGGGTTCAGGCAAAGCCGACATGGCCATCGGCATATAACTGTAATGAAAGAGCCGGATCGGTTTGTCGCCCTGCATATTGCTGAACACATGCCAATGATTGCGCGGCACTAGAAACATCGAGTGCTCTTGCCACTCGAAGTTCTTTTTCGGCTTGCCTTCGCTCGCCCAAACCGTCGTCAGGCCGCGGCCGGACAACACGTAAACGATTTCATCGAGGGCAAATTTCACCGGCGGCAGGGATTTTCCGGGAGGGACCTCTGTGACCCGCGACGCGCTCACGCCTTCTTGGCCGAGCAGCTGGATAAACGCCGATTTGCAGCCGCGCTCTTCCCACCATTCCAGCTCGATCGTGCGTAGATCTTCAATAAAATAACCCCGGTGAATGGGAATCCCCTTCGTTTTCATCCATCGGTCGTAGGTGAATTCCTTGCTCCACATCGTAATGACGGGTTCTTGTTTGGCGGCGTCGGCCATATCACTTGTCCTCCAGTTTATTTCTTATCTTAACTTATCGTCTTGCGTCTTGACTGGCAACCTGCAGCCGCACCCGAGCCCTCTGCAACGCGGTCTCGGCCGTCTGCCAATCCTTTTCTTCCTGATTAAGCTGAGCCAACTGCTTTTCGGCACGTTCCTTGGCGCGTTGCGCCCGCGCAACGTCGATTTCAGCGGCGAATTCAGCCGTCGGCGCCAGCACAGTCATAACATTATCCAAGACCTCGGCATAACCGCCGCCTACGGCGAGCAGTTTTTTTGTGGCGCCCTGCTTATAGCTCAGTTCACCCGCGACGAGGGTCGATAGGAAAGCAATGTGATCGGGCAGCACACCGAACTCACCCAACTCGCCGTGTGCGGTCACCTCATCGACCTCTTCGTCCAGAACCAGCCGGATCGGTGTCACTACTCTAAGTCTGATCTTGTCTGCCATTACAAAGTCCTAGGCAAAAGGCATCAGCCACTAGGCATTAGTACCTTCCCCCCGCGCTCCTAACTATTGCCTAATGCCTTCCTAATTCGCTGCCATCTTCTTGGCCTTTTCGACCGCCTGCTCGATCGTGCCGACCATGTAGAAAGCCTGTTCCGGAATATCGTCGTGCTTGCCGTCGACGACTTCTTTGAAGCCGCGGATCGTGTCTTTCAATTCTACGTACGCGCCGGGGGTGCCGGTAAACGCTTCGGCGACGTGGAACGGCTGCGACAAAAAGCGTTGAATCTTGCGCGCCCGCGCCACGGTCATGCGGTCGTCTTCGGACAACTCGTCCATGCCGAGAATCGCGATGATGTCTTGCAGATCTTTATAGCGCTGTAAAATCACTTGCACTTGCCGGGCGACATCATAATGCTCCGCGCCGACAACGTGGGGATCAAGAATACGCGAAGTCGAATCGAGCGGGTCCACGGCGGGATAAATTCCCAACTCGGCGATCTGGCGCGAGAGAACGGTGGTCGCGTCCAAATGAGCAAACGTCGTCGCCGGCGCCGGATCGGTCAAGTCATCAGCGGGCACGTAAATCGCTTGCACGGACGTAATCGAGCCCTTGCGCGTCGTGGTAATTCGTTCTTGCAGCTCGCCCAGATCGGTTGCCAAAGTCGGCTGATAACCGACGGCCGAAGGCATGCGGCCGAGCAACGTTGAAACTTCCGAATTCGCCTGGGTGAAACGGAAAATATTATCTAGGAACAACAGCACGTCACGCCCTTCATCGTCCCGGAAGAATTCCGCCAAGGTCAGGGCGGTCAAAGCGACGCGGGCGCGCGCGCCGGGCGGCTCGTTCATCTGCCCATAAACTAGCGAGGCTTTGTTAATAACGCCCGACTCTTTCATTTCCAGCCAAAGATCGTTGCCTTCGCGGGTGCGCTCGCCGACCCCGCCGAAGACCGAATAGCCGCCGTGTTTCATGGCCACGTTGTTGATCAGCTCCATGAGAATGACAGTCTTGCCCACGCCCGCGCCGCCGAACAAGCCGATCTTGCCGCCGCGCGCGTATGGCGCGAGTAAATCGACGACTTTGATGCCGGTTTCGAACGATTGAACTTTGGTCTCCTGATCGACGAATTCCGGCGTCGGCCGATGAATCGGATAGCTCTTCTTGGCGTTGACCGGGCCCATTTCGTCGACCGGCTCACCAATGACGTTGAGCACCCGTCCCAGGGTTTCTTCGCCGACCGGGACGGTGATACCGGCGCCAGTGTCCATGGCGTCCATGCCGCGCACCAACCCTTCCGTACTATCCATGGCAATGCAGCGTACGGTGTTCTCACCCAAGTGCTGTGCGACTTCCACAACCAGGTTCCACTGCTGGTCGCTGATCGCCGGGTTGGAAACTTTCAAGGCGTTGTAAATCGGCGGCAGCGAGGCTTCGGAGAACTCGATATCGACGACTGCGCCGAGAACCTGGGTGATTTTGCCCATGCCCATAATTTTAAAACCTCCAAAATCGTGTCCGTGCTCGTGATTCGTGTCCGTGGTTTCGTGTTCCTGGTCCTGGCGAACACGAACACGTTTCACGATCACGGCGTTTTCTTATTTCAACGCTTCCGCCGTGCCGACGATCTCCATCAGCTCGCGAGTGATCGAGGCTTGGCGCGCGCGGTTCATCTGCAGGGTCAGGCTGCCGATCATCTTCGAGGCATTACTGGTGGCCGAATCCATCGCGGTCATGCGCGCGCCGTGCTCGCTCGCCGTCGCTTCGAGCAGTGCCCGCTGCATCGCCACGTCGGTAATCCTCGGCAAAAGGCTCGCCAGGAGTTGCTCGATTCCCGGCTCGTACAAGTATTCCGTAAGTTGCTCCGCCTCGGTACTCCTGGCTTCAGTCAACGCGACCGGCAGAAGCTTTTCCAAGGTCGGGACCTGTGAGAGAGCGGAGCGAAAGCGGCTGTAAAGTATGTAGACCGCATCGGTCTCGCCGTTGATAAAACGCGCCATGAGTTTCTGGCCGATCTCTGCTGCCAACTCATCCGCGGGCGGCGCCAGAATGCCGATGTAACGGTCGACGATAGTGGCGCGGCGGCGGCGAAAATGATCCGCGCCTTTGCGGCCAACGAGAGTCACTTCAACTTCTTTTTCAGCGGCGTTTTTCCGTATAAATGCTTCCGCTGCGCGAATCAGATTCGCATTATAACCACCGCACAGGCCGCGGTCCGAAGTGAACAAAACTAATTGAACTTTCTTCTCCTCGCGCGCCTCGAGGAGCGGATGCGCTTCGCTCGACACCCGCGCCGCGACGTTTTTCAAAAGCTCGGTCATTTTTTCAGCGTAGGGCCGTGCCGCCACCGCGGCGTCTTGTGCTCGGCGCAGCTTGGCCGCCGAAACCATCTTCATGGCTTTGGTGATCTGCTGGGTGTTGCGCACCGAGCTGATCCGCTTGCGTATTATTTTTAGTGTCGCCATTTTTTTTGCTGTTCCGGGTTGCGAGTTCAGGGTTTCGGGTTAACACGAAAGTCAAAACCCGAAACTCGAAACTATGGCTTGAACACCCCTTTAAATTCTTCCAACGCCTTGTTCAGCTTGGCGCGCAAATCGCCGTCCAATTCGCGCTTCTTGAGGATATCGGCAAAAATATCGGGATGTTTCGACTCGATGAAAGAATTGAGTTCCTGCTCGTATTTTTTTAATGCCGTCAGCGGCAGTTCGTCGACGAAACCGTTGGTGCCGGCGTAAATAATCAGAATCTGCTGCTCCACTGCCAGCGGCTGATACTGTCCTTGTTTTAGCAATTCGACCAGGCGCGAGCCGCGGCTGAGCTGCCGTTGGGTCGCTTGATCGAGATCGGAGCCAAACTGGGCGAAGGCTGCCATTTCACGGTACTGCGCCAGTTCGAGGCGCAGAGTGCCGGCAACCTGCTTCATCGCTTTGATCTGCGCGTTGCCGCCGACCCGGGAGACTGAAATGCCGACATTGATCGCCGGCCGCACGCCGGAATAAAAAAGATCGCTTTCCAAAAAGATCTGGCCATCGGTGATCGAGATCACGTTGGTCGGAATGTAAGCCGAAACATCGCCCGCTTGCGTCTCGATGATCGGCAGCGCGGTCAGTGAGCCGCCGCCGCGCGCATCGCTCATTTTCGCGGCACGCTCGAGCAGCCGGGAATGCAAATAGAAAACATCGCCGGGGTACGCCTCGCGTCCCGGCGGCCGGCGCAAGAGTAGTGACAGCTGGCGGTAAGCAACGGCGTGCTTCGATAAATCGTCGTAGATCACCAAAGCGTGGCCGCCGTTATCGCGGAAGTGTTCGCCCATGGTGCAGCCGGAATAGGGGGCGATGAATTGCAACGGCGCGGATTCGGACGCCGTCGCCGCCACGATGATGGAATACTCCATGGCACCGGCCTCTCGCAGTCTGTCGACGACTTGCGCCACCGTGGAGCGCTTCTGGCCGATGGCGACGTAAATACAGATCACGTTGCCGCCCTTTTGATTGATGATCGCGTCGATGGCGACCGCGGTCTTGCCCGTCTGGCGGTCGCCGATGATCAGCTCGCGCTGGCCGCGGCCGATGGGGATCATGCCGTCGATCGCTTTCAAACCGGTCTGCAGCGGCTCTTTGACCGGCTGGCGCGCGACGATACCGGGAGCTTTGAGCTCGATGCGTCTTCGCTCCTTTGATGCGATTGGCCCGCGGCCATCGATCGGTTCGCCTAACGCATCCACCACCCGACCGATAAGCTCTTTACCGACGGGAACTTCGGCGATGCGGCCGGTGCGTTTGACCGTATCGCCTTCTTTGATCATGTGGGTTTCGCCGAATAGCGCGGCGCCGACATTGTCTTCTTCGAGGTTGAGCGCGATACCGAAAATATTATGGGGAAATTCCAACAGCTCGCCGGCAGCGACTTTATCGAGCCCGTGGATGCGCGCGATGCCATCGCCGGTCGACAGCACCGTGCCAACCTCCTGGATCTCAACCGTCTTTTCGTAGTCGCGGATCTGTTCCTTGATGATCCGGCTGATCTCCGCTGTGCCGATTTCCATCGTTGACTCCTTTAGTAACCGCGCGCGATGCGCTGTTTCATATTATCGAGCTGGGTTCGAATGCTGCCGTCGTAAATTTTGCCTTCCAACTCGACGAGCAAACCGCCGAGCAGGCTTGGATCGGTTTCCTGCTGCAAAACCACGTCTTTGCCGGAAATGCCGCGCAGGCGATCGCGCATTTGCTCTACCCTGGCCGGCTCAAGGGCGCTGGCGCTGACGACCTTGGCGTCGATCCGCCCTTTGACTTCATTGAGAAGCCGGCGATAACAGCTGACGATTGCGGCTAAATGGGGCAGGCGATCGCGATCCAAAAGCAGAGCAAGAAAATGTCTCGTCAACGGCGAAAGTTGCTGGCTCGCGGTCACCTGATTGAGAATCTTTTTGCGCGCGTCGATCGCAAAGGCCGGGTTAGTGAGGACCTGGCGCAGATCGGAGCCGCCATAGGCTGCATAAAACTGCTCGACCTCTTGGCCGATCTTCTCTTCTTGACCCGCTTCCCGGGCCAATTGAAATAATGCCTTGGTGTATCGCCGACTTAAGCTGCCTTCGATCATCGAGTTTGTCCGATCGTCTGAATGAAGTCATCCGCGAGCCGGCTTTGATCCGCGCTGGAAAGATTGCGCTCGACCAGTTGCCGAGCCGTTGCCGCGGCTAGCTCCGCCATCTCTTCGCGCAGTTTTTGCCGCGCCATTTTGACCTCTTGGTCGGCGAGAAAACTGGTGTCTTCCTTGATTTTTACCGCCGTCGCCTGAGCTTCGCGGATGAGCTTGTTTTTTTCTCTTTCCCCGTCCTCGCGCAGCGCCGCGTGCATCGACTGAACTTCTTTGTCGAGACCCGACAATTTCACCCTGTATTCGTTAACCAGCGCCTCGGCGGCCTGTTTCTTGGCCGCCGCTTGCTTAATTTTGCCGACCACTTCTTCGTGGCGGGCTTTAAGGAAGTCGCGGACTAGCGGAAGCGCAAACTTGACGATGATAAACGCGTAGATGAGAAAGTTGGCGAGCGGGAACCAGATATCGTTGATCGACGGCGCGTGATGTTCGGCTTCCGCCGCCGCAGCTGCCCAAGCTTCGGCCGTGGTGAAAAATTCGAGCACGCTCACCCGACCTTCCTCCCGAGCACTTTGCTGACCATTTCGCTCGCGACGAGAGCGGCTTCAGCAGCGGCAAGCTGTTTTTCGGTCGCCATTGCGGTCGCCACCTCGCGCCGAACTCGTTCGAGCACGCTCGTTGCGTCCTGCCGCGCTTGGCTCAATATTTTCTCTCGCTGCTGGCGGGCATCCTGCAAGATCGCATCTTTGGCAGCGTAGCCGGCGGCCTGGGCTTGGGCAATTTTTTCTTCGTATTGCGCCCGCAACCTGGCCCCTTCATGCTCCAGTGCGGCGGAATCGTGCTCCGCGCCGCTGGTTTTACTTTCGCGCTCTTCGAGCAAATGCAGATAAGGCTGAAACAAAATCTTATTGAGGATCAGCCAAAGAACGACGAACAGGACAATCTGATAGAGGATGCTAAAGTCTAAGGAAATCATTCGTCAACTTCCGCTCTTGACTCACCTCTCGCGAGCGTTTCACTCGCCTCGGCAAGGCGAAACCCACGGCCCAGATAATAAAAAAACCTACCTTCGCTGACGAACGTAGGATCTCGGGATGGACTAAACGGCGAACCGAAGTCTAGTTTTTGGAATCGGCTTGCAGCTTTGGCGCTTGAGCCACTGCAGCTTTGTCCGCACCTACAACTTGTGAACTTGCGACTCCACCCTTTTGCTTTGCCACTCTCATGGAGCAATCACCCTCAAACACCACGCCCTCGGTGATGACCAACTGCGGAGTATCGATATTGCCAATCAGCCTTGCGGGTGCCGCCAGTTGCACCTTCTCTTTGGCGGTCACGTTACCTTCAACCTTGCCACGGATAATGACTATTTGCCCGGAAACTTTGGCTTTAACTTCCGCCCCCTCACCGATCGTCAAGGTGCCTTGGCAGTGAATTTCGCCTTCCACCGAGCCGTCGATCCTGGCCGAGCCTTGAAAGTTCAACTGGCCACTGATTCGGCTGCCTTTATAAAGATGCCCTATGAGTCCCGGTTCAGAGGGCTGAGGTGGAGCGACCTCCTTAGGCACAGGTTTGGGCTCGGCAACCGGTGCTGTTGCCACCGGAGCCGGCTGAACCGGCGGCTTCGGAGCTTGCGGAACCTTTTCCGGCTCTACCGCTGGATCCTTTTTTCCGCCAGGATTTCGATCAAACCAAGCCATATAGTTTCCTTACCGCCTATTTGAGCAAAATTTGCTATAGCATCCGCGCATCTTATTGTCAAAACACTTAGCCGAAGTTTGCGCTTTTGAAATCTACAGTCTTCTTTCCAGAAAAACTCAGGACAGCGCAGTTTAGCTGCTCGTATTCCATTTCCTCTGACTACCCCGTTTTTGAGTTGTCCGCTTCCGGATGTTGGCGCGCGACCTTGACCAACTAGGCGAGTTTGTTTAGCTTAGGTCGCTAATATGCGCCACCGACATCTGCTCATCGCCCTCGGCGTCATTTTATGGTTTGCCACTGCCCGCGCGGCGCCGGCCGAAACCTTGCTCCGGGTTGCCACGCCGGGCGCGTTGACCGGCGCTTTGCCGATCTATCTCGGCGCGAAAAAAGGCGTGTTCGGCAAGTATGGACTCAGCGTCGAGGTCATCGCCACGCGCAATGAACAGATGAACATGCAGGCGCTGATGTCCGATAGCGTGCAGTTTCTCACTTCGAGCTCCACGGGACTCTTCTACCTCGGCAAACAAGGCCTGGACGCGGTCGGACTCGCGTCGTGGAACAATTCGTCGCCCTACAGTCTTGCAAGTCGTCTCAAGATAAAAGACTTGAAAGAATTAAAAGGACGAAAGATCGCCTCCAGTGGCGCCGGTGGCCGCGCCGATGCGTACATTCGGTTCATGCTCGCCAAAGTCGGGCTCGACTATCGCACCGACGCGCAGATCCTTCCCCTGTCCGGCGGCTCCTCCGTGCGCCTCGCGGCAGTCGTTTCCGGCAACCTCGACGCCACGCTCATCTCTTCGCTGCAAGGGCGCCAAGCCGAGAAACTCGGGCTCACCGTGATCCCGGTGCCACTTGAATATATTTGGGGCATCAATCTGACCCGGCGTTCGTACCTGAGCAAAAATCGTGAGATCGTCAAAAACTATCTGCGCGGGCTCTCGGATTCTGTCCGGCTCATGATGACGGATAAAGCTTCGACCATCGCCGTGATGGCGCAAGTGCTGCGAATCGACGACGCCGACAGCTTGGAATATGCTTATAAAACCATGCGCGCCGATTCGCGTCCCGATCTTTTTCCCACCGAAGAGGCGATCGTCAACGTGCTGCGCACCATGAGTTATGAAGACCCGGCGTTCGGCACTATCCCGCCGTACAAATTTTTTGATCTCTCTTTGATTCAGGAACTCAAAGCGGAGTCGCGTTGAGCGCAGGCCGTTTCAAAGGAGCCACTATGCGGCAAATCATCTTTGCGGCAATCCTTTCACTGATGCTCGGCGCGAACGGCGTCAAGGCTGAACCCGTCCGCGGCGCGTATCCATCGGCCAACGTGCAATTTCTCCCGGCCTTCGTCGCCTTGGAAAAAGGTTTTTACAAACGCGAGGGGCTCGACGTCGAGCTGATTTCCGTGCGCAGCGCGGTGACCGCTGTGCAGGCGCTACTGGGGAATCAAATCCATTTCATATTCTCGGTCGGGCCGCAGATGCCTTCCATCTGGGAAGGCGCCGATATTATTTTACTCGCCCAGATGATCGGCCGGCCGACTTTTTCCCTGATGGTCACGCCGGACATTCAAAAAATACCCGATCTCAAGGGCAAAAAGATTGGGGTGAGTTTCGGTGGCTCGACTTTCGCCGGCACGAAGGCGGTCCTGGAGCTCTACAAGATGAACCCCGATAAAGACGTCCAGTACGTTAGCATTCCCGGCAGTCAGCCGAAGATCGCCGCGATGCAGCAAGGCATCATCCAGGCGGCTTTGCTCGCGCCGCCGTCGGATTATGTCGCGCTCAAAGCCGGCTTCAAGCGCCTGGTCAATTTAGCCGATCTATTTAAGGACACTTCTTTCAGCGGCCTGGCCGCCACTGGAAAAACGATCAAAGAGAATCCCCAATTCGTCAAGCGCATGGTGCGCGCCATCGTTCGCGGCGTGATTCACAGCCGGGATTATCCGGAAGATGCCATTCAAACCATGATGAAGCACTGGCGCATGGAACGCGATGTTTCGGTGGACGCGTATAACCTTGTTAAAGAAGCGTTGATTCCCGTGCCCACGGAGAATGGCGTTGAGCTCATGGCGCACTGGCAGTCCGTCGCGTTGAATGTGCAACCCAAGCGGCCGGTGCGCGAGTACATGGACTTGCGCTTTGTTAAAGAAGTTATGGCCGAATTAGAAAAAAAGTGAGGAACTCATGTTAGGAAAAACGTTACTCGCAGCCGCATTACTTCTCAGCGCAACGATCGCCATCGCAGCGGAAAGTCCTGAAAAGAAAGGGCCGGTCTATGCTACGCTGAAGACCAGCATGGGTGACATCGTCATCCAATTGTTCGAAGACAAAGCGCCCAAGACGGTGGCGAATTTCATCGGTCTGGCAAGCGGCACCAAGGAGTGGACCGATCCCAAGACCGGTGAGAAGGTGAAAAAACCACTTTATAACGGCACGATTTTTCATCGGGTCATTCCCGGTTTCATGATCCAAGGGGGCGATCCGCTGGGTAACGGCACCGGCGGTCCGGGTTACAAATTTGAAGATGAATTCAATCCTGAGCTACGTCATAATAAGGCGGGTATACTTTCGATGGCCAATGCCGGACCGAATACCAACGGCAGTCAATTCTTCATCACTCATCAAGCAACACCCCAGCTTGACGG
>DASWCL010000273.1:0-5016 GCA_036390135.1 Binatia bacterium | reverse complement strand
TCCTTGCTCGATGAGCAACGCTCCTCCGGTGATCTGCTCGATCCGGGAAAGCACGGCGTAGCCATGAAGAGGACCAAGCGAAACCGCTTTCAGAATGAGAAGATCAAGTGTGCCCGGAAGAAGATCGGCTTCGTCACTCATGTGTTCTCCTAAGTTAATTAGGAGATTAGCGCAATCTCTCCTAAGCTGTCAAGGAGAGAGATCTCTTTTTAGCTCTTCGTTTTCTCGAAGGCCTCTTTATTGACGACGTATGGCATCTTGGTCGCGTCGCCGCTGTAGTTGCCTTCTAGCACGTCGATCAGCGCCTGAGCAGTGCGCCCGGCCATCCCTTTGTCGGGATCGACCGAGAGCCGCGTGATCTCCGCACCACTGGCAAAGTGATGGAACAGTCGCGTGCGATCGGCGATTGCGGGATCGAGGAGCGGCGAATCCGGTGGCAGCGGCTCTTTCTCAAAGACGTCGAGCGCCGCCCCGGCGATGATTTTATCTTTCAGCGCTTTGGCGAGAGCCTTCTCATCCACAACCGGCCCGCGTGAGCTATTCACCAGGTACGCCGTCGGCTTCATGAGTTTGAGCGTCCTCTCGTTGATGAGGTGGTACGTCGGCTTGTCGGTTTCGCCCTCGCGCAATAGCGGCACGTGAATGGTCACGTAGTCGGCGCCACTAAGTGCCGCCTCGAACTCCACGTACTTGATCCAGGTCTTCTCCTTCTGAATGCCGAGCCCGTAGCGCAGGTCCATTAACTTCTGGGTGGAAGCGATGTAATTGTCATTGTGATACGCCGGGTCGTAGCACAGCATGTTCATGTCGAAACCTGAGCACTTCTTGATTATCGCCAGGCCGATCCGTCCGGTACCGATGATAGCGATGGTCTTGCCTGTGACCTCGTCTCCAAGGAACGGCAGGAACGGGTGCCACGATGGCCACTTCTGGTCACGCACCAGGCGCTCACTCTGCCACATTTTGCGCGCCAGCATTCCCATCATGAAAAAAGCAAACTCGGCCGTCGCTTCGGTGAGCACGTCGGCGGTGTTCGTAAATGGGATCTTGTATTTGTTCGCGTCGGCGCGGTTGATGTTGTCGAAGCCGACGGCGATCTGCGCCACGACTTTGAGCGAGCCCTTCCCGGCTTCGAAGATCTCGGCGTCGATCGGATCGCGCAGCGTGGTGATCAAGCCGTCGATACCGCTCTTCACTTTCTCGATGATCAACTTTTTCGGCGGCGCCTCGGGGCCTTGGAAAACTTCGAGCTCGTAGCCGCGCTTGCGCAAGCGATTCTCGGCAGGATCGCCGATGCGGGAGGTGGCAAAGATTCGGAAGCGTTTATTGTCAGCCATGGCTGGGAGAATGGAAGCACGTGTTTACCGCCGCGACAATTAATCGTGGCGAACGCGTTCAGGCTTCCTCTCCTGCCTTCTTCCATTGGGAGCGTATGTGTTTAGCGCCAAGGCGCGGCTCATTTTAAGCCTGGGGCAACGCCCCAGGGAAAAGTTGTTTTCGAAAAAACAAGCGCTGAAGGCGCGAATCAGCGCAGCGGTTGTCCTACAGATTCTTCGTCGCCCAGGCGCCGACGCGATCGAGTGCCTTCTCAATGTTCTCGATTGAGTTGGCCACGCTGAAGCGCAAATAGCCTTCGCCGAAGTCGCCGAAGGCCGTACCGGACAGCGCGGCGACGCCGGCGTCGTCGAGCAGCGCGTCGGCCAATTTCTTTGATGACCACCCGGTCTCCTTGATGTTGGGGAAAACGTAGAACGCGCCCTTCGGCAAGCGGCAGGAGAAATCTTTGATCTTGTTGAGGCCGGCGACCATAACCTCGCGGCGTTTCTTGAACTCGGCACACATCGCCTCGACTGACTTCTGCGGTCCGCTCAGCGCCTCGATGCCAGCGACCTGCGTAAAGGTGGCGGTGCAGGAGTTGGAGTTTGTCATTAGGCGAGCGACGTGCGTCGCCAGGTCCGCGCGCATTACGCCATAGCCCATGCGCCAGCCGGTCATGGCATAAGTCTTGGAGAAGCCGTCGAGCAAAATGCAGCGCTCCTTCATGCCGGCCACCGACATGATGGAGTGATGCTCACCCTCGAAGACGAGGCGGCTGTAGATCTCGTCGCTCAACACCATGATGTCGCGGTTACCGATCGCGCGCGCGATGCCGTCGATGTCATTCTTCGTCAGCACGCCGCCGGTCGGGTTCTGCGGCGAATTCATGATAATCAGCTTTGTGCGATTATTGATCAGCCCCCCGAGTTCGTCGACGTCGAGACGGAAATCCATCTCCTCGCGCAACCGAATCGGCACAGCTTTCGCGCCCATGTAATTGATCATCGATTCATAGATGGGAAATCCGGGATTGGGGTAAATGACCTCATCCCCTTCTTCAACCAGCGCGAGGATGGTGAAAAAGATGACGGGCTTACCACCGGGGACGACGACCACTTCTTCGGGTGTTGCGCTTACTCGGCGTGTCTCACTCACGTACTGAGCGATAGTCTCGCGCAGCTGCGGCAAGCCGGCCGAAGGTCCATAGTGGGTAAAGCCTTTGTGCAGCGCGTCGGTAGCCGCCTCGATGATGTTGCCCGGGGTATCGAAATCCGGCTCGCCGATCTCGAGATGGACGATGTCGCGGCCCGTTGCCTCCAGCGCTCGCGCCTTCAACAGTACTTCGAAGGCGGTCTCGGTGCCGAGACGTGCCATGCGCTCGGCGAGGCGGAGTTCGTGGACCTTGGTCATAACGGCGAAATGAGCATTATAGCGCAGTGGCGTAACTTGTCTTTATCAGACGCATACTGAGGGAGCAAAGCAGCCATGCAATCTCGCTGTCCTGTCAAAGAATCTCCGACACGGAAAGAAATTCGCTGAATTCTCCGCATCATAGGCCGCTTACGATGCATGATATCTGCGGTTCGGTTTTCTCTTTCGGCATTTCAGTTTTTGAAGCTCGTTCGTTTCGCGACTAACTCGCTCCCACCTCGTCCCTGCGGCCAGTCCGGCCACGGACCCTTCTATGTCGCGCGTCCCATGCGGCTCCATTTAGCTTTCTGCTGCTTCTCGCTTGTAAATCACCATGCCGCGGGCTTGGTAATTGGCCAGCGCACGGGGATGATCAAGCGTGCAGGTATGCACCCAAACGCGAGTGATGGAAGGCGACATCCGCCATGCTTCCTCGATTGCGCTGGTGAGTAATGCGCCTCCGAATCCGCGATCGATAAACTCCGGCAACAAACCAAAATAAGCGATCTCGACACCGCCTTCATCGTCGCGACGCAATTCGTAATAACCTGCCAGCGAATTGTCGTAATACGCGCCAAAAGTCCGTAACTCTGGTGCGAGACCGTATTCCTTCCATTGCTCGTCAGTCCACACGCGTTTGTCGTCCCACGACCACATTTCCCCGACGGCAAAATAGAGATCCCGATTGAACCGCCAGTTCCGTTCTTTCTTCTCCCGGATTTGAAACCGTCTATCTGCGCATCGCTTTGGGCGAAGCTGATCCGGCGAATGCATCTCGAGATAAGTTGTGACGATCGACATCACGGCTAGCTGATAAAGAAATACCTCAACTGCTCCGCTTCGCAGCCAATTAAACCGCGCCGATTTCTTCGAGAAAACAGGCGGTCGGCACTGCCGCCGCGCTATTAGAGATTAGCCGCGGTACGCCTTCGCCAATTTGCTCGATGAAAAATAAGAACGATCAGCCAAAGAACGAATGCGAATACTCCGGCTGGTAGCGTGACGAGCATCAGCCAGCCCATCACACCAAGCGTATAAAGCAGCTGCCCATAGTCTTTTCCGTTGATCAGGCAGGGATGCACCGAGCCTTCATCCACGCGGCAGCCGTGTGCGCTAGCGATTAAACCACACGCCACCACAGACCCTACCGGCGCAAATGCGACGAGAACGATGAGGAAGAGAACGATCCAATAGAGAATCCAGGGGAAGCGTTTCTGAACGGGTAAAGGTGGCGGGTTCATTGCAGCCAGCTCAGATCTTAGCCACAGATGGACACAGATCGAACACAGATACAGGCTTCAGTAGCCAGTCGTGTCCGTGCGAATCTGTGTTAATCCGTGGCCAACAAAGTTTCATTGAGCAGGTCACTGCCGGTGATGCGTCTTCTTGAACCCGTCCGTGTAACCGTTCTCGAAGGCCAGGTCCCAACTCTGCTGTTCGCCGGACCCCTGCTGCTTGAAATACTTCTGAGCCATCATGTTCAAGTCAGCATCCGTCGGCAACTTTGCCTCCGCCGGCGCCTCCTCTCCTGCCTTCTCCCCGATTGCATAAGCCGCCCGCTCCTCCGCGGTTCTGCCGTGAGCCGCGCGATGAGTGTAAAACGCCGTCACGCCACACACGACGAACGCCACCACCGCCATCAACACAAAAAAACGCACCGGTTTGAATTGTCTGGCCATGCTCCGTGGGAGACAACCATGTGCGATTCTTGTTGGCAATAAGAACCTGGCTGACCGCCGATCGCAGTTCACTCGCCGTGGGGGGACCGCAGACGTCTAATGTGCACGGCGCTGTCTTCCAGGCTTGTCGTCGCGCCGACTCGTCGGGTCGTAGGCTTGGCGTAGATGGAAGCGTTGGGAAGGCGGATCGTCTTTGAGCCAGAGTTGAGCTTGTCGAACTTCGAGAGTCCAAGGCCAAATATCAAAAGCTAGATTCGGCCCAAGACGCGACCCCATTTTCGTGATCCCGGATCACTTTACTCGTGCCTGGACGCCTGATTTAATTCGGCGAGGCTCGGACGCAATCGGAACCATGGTAGACAAAACCGAATTAATTCTGATTTGTCTCGTTGCGGTCGCTCTGCTGGCGATCGTTGCGCGGAAGATCCGAATCCCATATCCAATTCTGCTGACCATCGGTGGTGTGGTCCTCGCTCTGGTTCCCGGCCTTCCTGCGATTCACCTCGATCCTCAACTGGTCTTTAACCTGTTTCTTCCGCCGCTGCTCTATCCCGCGGCCGTTTACACGTCCTGGAGAGATTTCCGAGGAAACCTTCGCTCAATTCTCCCC
>DASWCL010000272.1:0-3131 GCA_036390135.1 Binatia bacterium | reverse complement strand
AGCGTGCTGGGCATCGTGTTCGTGATCGTGCTCGTGACTGTGCTGGGCATCGTGCTCGTGACTGTGGTCGGGCACGTGCGTATGTTCGTGCTCGTGGGCGTGAGAATGACCGTGCTCGTGGGCGTGATCTTGGTCGTGACTGTGCGCGTGCTCGCCCTTGTGCTCGTGTTTGTGTTCGTCCGCCATATTTTTGTTTCCCGATTTCTTGAGAGTTATGCCAGCGTTTGACTCACTGACTCGCTTAAAGTTATCCCAGATTACCGTCTTCGTTCAAGGCGTTTAGATTGCCAGCTATTGCGACTCACGATTTTTTAGATCGGGACTCGGAAACTGAATGGCCTTTTGATAGAAAGGTTAGCGAGCGGGTTGCCCTTCGGACAGGAATCCCGTTCGCTTGTTCATGAGTGTGAAAAAATCAACTTATCTCGCAATCGCCATCGACTCGCGCAGCTCGCTTGATGGTCGAGCCACTCCAATTTCGATTTTCCCGGAGATAGAGCTCGATTGGGTTAGCTCTCAGCCGAATTTTTCATTCGACCGACTGACTGCGAGAGGAAGCCGAACGTGAAACCGCCGAGGAAAAAGTCAGCCCTGAAAGAAGTAAGCAAAGCGCCGGCCTCGCGAACTTCCCGAAGGCGGGAGAAATTGACGACGGAAAGATCCGATGAGCCCTTCCGACTCCTTATCGAAAACGCGAAGGACTACGCCATCTTCGCGCTCGATCCGAGAGGAGGCGTGGCGAGCTGGAACGTGGGCGCCGAGCGGCTCAAGGGTTATCGGCAAGAAGAGATTATCGGCAAACACTTCTCCTGCTTCTATTCCGCCGAGGAGATCCAGCGCCGCCGGCCGGAGTTTGTCCTCAAGACGGCAGCCGCTCAAGGTCGCCATGAAGAACAAACTTGGCGTGTTCGGAAAGACGGCTCGCGCTTTTTTGCCAACGTGATCATCACCGCAATGCGCAGCGCAAAAGGAACCGTGGCGGGCTTTTCGTTGATCACCCGCAATCTCACCGACGTTAGGTTTGCGGAAATCGCCAGAGGGCTGTTTGAAGCGTTTCCCGACGCCATCGCAGTGATCGACCGTCACGGAAGAATTACTCAGATGAATGCTCAGGTGGAGGCTATCTTCGGCTACAACCGTAACGAACTGCAGGACAAACCCGTAGAGTTCTTAATCCCCCAGCGGTTCAGAGAACGCCATGTCAAACACATCACCGGCTACATTGCCGACCCGCACATGCGGCCCATGGGCGTCAGCTTGGAACTGTTCGGTCAGCGCAAAGACAAAAGCGAATTCCCCGTAGACATTATGCTGAGTCCGATGACTACGGAAAGCGACAACATGGTGATTGCCATTGTGCGCGACGTCACGGGACCCAAACAGGCAACGGAAAGCGTACGGAAGACCCATGACGAACTGATGGCGCTGGTTGCTGAACTGCGGCACCGTGACAGTGAGATGCAGGCGCTCAGCAGTATGGATGATCTCCTGCAAAGCTGCACCACCCAAGAGGAAGCTTACAAGGTCGTTGGCCTTGCAACCAGTGAACTCTTCAACGGGCAAACCGGATGCCTGGCGGTCTTGCATGCCTCGGGTCAATATCTTGAGATGGTTACGCGCTGGGGCGACGGGCCCCTCGGCGAGTCGATCTTTTCAATGGAGGATTGTTGGGCGCTGCGCCGCGGTCAAGTCCACGAAATCGCCGAGCCTCAGACGGGCTTGCTGTGCCGTCATTTTGTCGAGCAACCGGCGACCGGTTATCTGTGCGTGCCGTTGACCGTGCAAGGCGAGACATTGGGTGTATTTTGTCTCGTCGGCGCTCCTACCAAGAGGAGTCAACATCAGGTCAGCCAAATGCAATTGGCCGTGACGGTGAGCGAAGCGATCAAATTGTCCTTGTCCAATTTGAAGCTCCGTGAGGAACTGCGCGCAGAAGCGATTCACGATCCGCTGACCGGGTTATTTAACCGGCGCTATCTGGAAGAAACTCTGCCGCGCGAGCTGCACCGCGCCCGGCGCGCCCATGCCCCGCTCTGTGTCGCGATGCTCGATTTAGATGATTTCAAGCGCTTCAACGATACCTATGGGCACGACGCGGGTGACTCGTTGTTGCGCGAGTTGGGACGACTGCTGCTTGGGAAACTACGTAAGAGCGATATCTCATGCCGCTACGGCGGCGAGGAGTTCGTTCTAGTTCTGCCTGATTCATCGCTAGCCGACGCCAAGCAGCGAATAGAACAGATCCGCTCGCAGATCAAGGAACTGCGGATTCCCCATGGCGACCAGGTGCTCAGGGCGCTGACTGTATCGGCCGGCGTTGCGCAGGCGGATGATCACACCGCCAACCCCGGCGAATTACTCCGGGCAGCCGACACGGCCTTGTATGCCGCCAAAAACGCCGGCCGCGACCGCGTGGTGGTTTATCAATCGGGGAAGCCGCTTCAAAACTCATGAGAAAAACTAGTGTCCTGGAACTAAAGTTCGCAACGAAATCTAATCGTCACTCCGGGCAAGCTGGCGATAGCGACCGCGACCCGGAATCCAGGAATTTAAGTAGGGGCGTATGATATACGCCCTTTCTGGACGCTGGTTTTCACCGGCCTGACGCTGATTCGCTGGCTCTAATTATTCGACGGACTTTTTGTTCCAGCCGACTACTGTCGCGCCATCCCTTCCATGATTTCCCACTGCTCGTCGGTCACTTTCATGATCGACAGACGCGAGTTGCGCACGAGATCAAAGTTGGCAAGTTTCTTATCGGCTTTCACTTGCGCCAGCGTCACGGGCTTGGGCAGCGCTTTTACCGGCTCGACGTCGACGACCAATAGCTTGGGATCTTTCTTGCTCGGATCGGGGTAGGCTCCACCCAACGCTCGCGCGATCCCGACGGCCTGCTTTTCGTCGCCGGTATGATAAATAAAAACCAAATCGTCCTTTTTGATATCGCGCAAATTTTTCAGCGCCAGATTATTCGCCACGCCGTCCCAAACGGTTTTCTTGTCTTTGACCAGCTGCTGATAAGAATAAACACTCGGTTCCGTCTTAAACAACCAACGCGTTGCCATAATTTTTCCCCTTCCTCGATTTGCTCCAAGCCGGTCAGGATTTCTGATTTGTTGGCGCCTTATCTC
>DASWCL010000271.1:0-6186 GCA_036390135.1 Binatia bacterium | reverse complement strand
TCCCGTAAGAATCTTTCAGCGCGATCCGCGGTGGCCTCGGGAGGGAGTGTCTTCAAGTCGTCGATGAGAAGCTTCAAATTCGGCGCCAGCTCGGCGAGCGCGGCGATCTGGTCGAAAAAACGGTAGTAAGCCAGGTCGTGACTCAGCTTTGCTTCCAGCACGGTTGGCGGATGTTGACCTTGAATTTGGCGTTCGAATTGGCGTCGATACGTCGGATAACGAGACAACTGCTGCAAAACCTTCTGCTTGGCGTCGTCTATCGGCAGCGAGGCAAACAGCTTCTCGGCCTCCGACGCCAGAGCGTTCAGCTCACGGGAAAGTTTGCGCTCCTCGCTCAACGACTCGACCGCGTTTTGCCAATTGGGATCATCGCCCTTTTGCCGAAAATAAGCGACCGCCGCAAGTGAACCCAACGGCGTGACGATCGCCTCCTCGATTTCCCAGGGCAGCGCGAAATTGGCGTCGCCGTGCAGATCCTCGTGCAAAACGACCATCACCCGCCGCACAATGGGCTGAGCTGCAAAGCCGATCGTCGCTACCGAACGGGAATCGGCGAACTCGTTTCCCTGTCGATAGTAAACGCTATAACCGTCGACCCGGTAAACCTGCTCGACTTTGAGTCGCTCTTTCTCCGCGCTGAAACCGATTGCCGTGCGTATGTCGATGGGTTTGTGCAGCGCCAGCGTGCCAGCGCGTTGCATCCAGAGCCACAACATCGACAACGCCGGACTCTCTTCAGTTGTCCGGCCGAGTGCCGCCGTCGGCTCGATGCCGAGAGTTATGCCGAACGCTTTGACGTCATCGACAAGGTTCGCTGTTTGTCTTAGTCGCGCATCGGTTCCTGTGCTGGAAGGTTGGATCGTTGCACAAGACGAAAAAACAAGAACTGTCAGAATCGCTGCGGCAAGACCGCTCCAAACTCGAAGCCCGAAGCGCCGTGAATCCTTGGTGGGGCGCATTGGAAAACGGAGTTGCAACGAAATCACATTGCGAACAGCGTCGAAAGCGGCGCTTTGCGCGGGATCTGCCCTACGTCGACGAGCAGCGCCATTTCTGCTTCAGCGATTTGCTGCTCTTTTTCCGTGAAGGTGAATTCGATTCGTGGATAGCGAGCGGAAGCGAGCAATGCTTCCCTCTCGCCGCCGTAACGGCCGATGAAAGCGTCGGCGATATCTTCGAGATGCGCTTCGCTGTAGGCGAACGACGCGCGGAACGCTTTGAGCAAAGTATCTTTGATGCCTGGATGCTGTCGCAACAAATCCTCGCGCGCCGCGACCATGTGCTTGATCATTTCGTCGAAGCCGTGAAGTTCCTTCCACGCATCACCGTCGGTATACAAACAGCGCACCCCTTGGGTAACGTCGCCGCGGAAAAAGAAATGATCGAGCAGCACCACCGCATCGGCTTTGCCGCTCTGCAACACATCGAGAAGTTTTTCCTGCGGATAGGATTCCCAGCGCAGTGTTTTATCGTCAACGCCATAGACGTGCCGCAAGAGGTATCGGTGAATCGCGTGCACTCCTTGATGCGTTGCGATGAGCCTGCCTTCGAGATCTTTGGGCGTTTTGATCGGTCCATCCGAGCGCACAAACACGCCGTTGCCTTTCATCGTCGACTTCCACTCCGTCGCCAATCCGATGATCGGCGCGCCTTGGAGCTTGCGCCGGAGAAAATTGGGCAAATATAAATTCGCCGCTTGCACGTCGCCGCGGATCAATGCTTCTTCTTGCTCCTTGCTCGGCGGATCGGCCAGCTCGATGACTTTCATGTTGATGCCGTCGGGCTTCACTTTCCCCACGGCCAGAGCATAGTAAGTGCGAAACATGCAAAAACGATTACGATAGTGCGCGAACGTAATGTCCATTTCATTCCCCAAAGTGGAACGTCGCAATTGTACCGTTCAAGAAATCCGCCCTCTCGTTCAAAGTTCAAGGTTCAACGTTCGGAAACTCTCCTGTGACCGAAACCTTGAACTTTGAACTTTTGAACCTTGAACGCGTTTTTACGACTTCGCAACTTCTTCCTTTTTTCTGTTGCAGACATCCAGCGCCGCCATCGCATAAACCTTGGCGCAGTTCACCATGTTGCTGATCCCAACGCCGCGCCGGATTCCGGATGGCGAGTCCCATTCCTCCCCCGCTTTGGTTTCCGTCGGATCGACCAGATGCGTTCCGAACCCCGGGCCATAAGTGATCGCCGGAACTCCGTAAGCATTGATGCGTGAGCCGTCACTGGTGATACCGTAGCGGATCGGCTTGGCGTAGGGCACCGGCTTACCGAATACCATCCGGTGCGCCCGCTCCATCGCTTTCACCACCGGCTCGCTCTTGGAAATTTCATAGCCGGGCGTGGTGAGATAAAGATCGACGCGAATATCAAGAATATCGGGTTCCCGTTTACGCACTCGCTGGCACACCTGTTCGATATCGCGCTTGATCGCTAACGGCACCGCGCCAGGGAGCATTTTCACGATGACAAAAATCTCGGTCGTCGGCCGTGTACCGGGTTTGAACGGGTTGCCACCTTCAATGGCGCCGATCTGCAGAGTCGGCAACATAAACTTGTGCGGGTTTTTGCGCTGATATTCTTTTTCCCATTCTTGAATCGCCTGTGCCACCTTGCAGGCCGCGAGAACGAACTTCGTCGCTCTACCGTCGACGCTGACACGCGCCCAGAGCAGACCGCTATTGCCGATTTGCAACTGCAGTCCGGTAGGCTCGCCGATGATGCACATGTCGGCCATCACGCCGTGATCCATCAAATAGCGCGCGCCGACCCCCGCACCGCGATACGTTTTTCCCTGAAACCTTCCAATCTGCGCCTTTTCGATTTCCCCGACGACGCCGGCGATGATCAAGTCGCCCTTGAGCTTCACGTCCGCTTTTTGAATCGCAGCCACCGCCTCAATGTAGCAGGGAAAAGCTGCCTTCATATTCACCAAGCCACGACCGTAGATGCGGTCGTCGTCGACTACGGTTTCCTGGGGATTGTCGAAATGATCCATGTGCGCGTTGAACATCAAAGTCGCGCCGCCCCCGGTGCCTTTCAGCATGCCGACGACATTGGGTCTGCCGTCTTCGACGTACTGATATTCAACTTGCATGCCCAGTTTTTCGAATTCACTACCGAGATATTTGGCAACCTCTTCCTCCTCGCCGGTGATGCTGACGATATTGGCCAGATTGCACGCCACCTCGACGATTCTTTCCCGATCGACCTGTTGTAGGACTTCTTCCATTACGTGCTCCTTTGAATTTTCTTGCGAAGTTTTGAAGTGGAGATTTTTTTGTATCACAGAGCCGGAACCCGTGACAACAATGCGTGTTGACGGCTCGGGTTAATTTGCCTAGATTGAGTGTTTCATGATGATTGGCTTAGACATCGACGGCGTGCTCGCAGATTTCATCACGCCCTTCTTGCACCTGCTCGAACGACGTACCAACAGCGGTTCCATCGATCCGGCATCGATCACGGATCCAAATTTCATGCAGCATCCGTTTTTAACCCGCGAACTTATCTCCGAATGCATGGAAGCGGCGTCTTACGATCCAGAGTTTTGGCGCACACTGGCGCCACTGCCGACTCCCGCGCAGTGGCAGACGTTGAATCGAATCAGCGCGGAGCACGAAGTCGTGTTTATTACGCACCGCTGGGTGCGCGACAGCTATGATATCCATCGAGTCACCTGCGATTGGCTGCGCCGCCATGGGGTCGCCGATCCCGTGGTTTACTTCACTCAGGAAAACAAGTCAGTGCTCGTGCAACAATTAAAAATCGAGCTTTTTGTCGACGACCGACACGAAAATTGTGCCGACGTTGCGACGGAGACCGACGCCTTGGTGCTCATGCCGCACCGACCCTACAATCAAGCCTTCGAGCATCCGCGGGTGTGTCGAATCCGTGAACTGGATGAGCTCTTTGATTGCGTTGCCAATGGGTAGAATTCACGCAAGGGGTTTTCATGAGGGTCGTCGATAACAAAGTCGCCGTCGTCACCGGCGGTGCGGGCGGCATCGGCGGCGCTATCGCGCGCCGCTTCGCGCGCGAAGGTGCACACCTGTCGCTTGTCGACATCGATGCCGACGCTGCCAAAACCATCGCCACGGAGTTGACCGCCAAGAAAACTGATGTCATCACGGTCGTCGCCGACGTGACAAACAAACAATCTGTCCAGGAGATGGTTCAAACGACGCTCAACCGCTGGGGCAGGATCGATATTCTTGCCAACGTCGCCGGCGGCGCCGATCGGAAGCTCGTCGTCGACATGACCGCTGACGATTGGGACCGCATCATCGATATGAATCTGAAATCCGTGTTTCTTTGTTCGCAAGCAGTGCTGCCAACAATGCTCACACGAAAATACGGCAAGATCGTCAACATATCGTCGATCTACGGTTTCACCGGTAACGCGACGCGGTCGAGTTACGCCGCCGCCAAAGCCGGCGTCGCGGTGTTTACTAAAACCCTCGCGCTCGAGCATGCGAAAGACGGTTTAAACGTCAATGCTATCGCTCCCGGCCGGATCGAAACACCGCGGGTGCGCGGGCACTACACTGACGAAGCGTGGGCTGCCGCCGTGGCGCAAATTCCCATGGGACGAACGGGAACCCCCGACGAGATCGCCAGCGCCGTGCTATTTCTGGTTACCGACGAGAATAAATACATAACCGGCCAAACGATCCACGTGAACGGAGCGTGGCTGAATTGGTGAAGAAAAGGCCGTTCAAAAGTTCAAAGGTTCAAGGTTCAACGTTTCCGAATTTACTTTGAACTCTTGAACGTTTGAACATTGAACGACCGACGAAGGAGGTCTTAAGAAATGTACGGTTGGCGAGCGAAAATCGGTCACGTCGCACCCTCACGCGGCGATACATTGGTGTACGAGTTCTATCAGATGCTGCCCACGGGCTTTATGATTCTGAACAGCACCGGCACGATCCGGCAACTGGTCGACGCCGACTTCGAACGGCAACTGCAGCGCATCGAGGAAGCCGCGGCGGATCTGGTCGACAACAAATGCGACTCGATCATCATCGGCGGCTCGCCTCTCTTTACCAAGCTCGGCCAAGGCAGTGATATCGAGATGGGCAAAAAACTCACCGCCAAGTTCGGAGTTCCAATTGCGCCGGGCATCACCGGCGAGATCGAAGCGCTGAAATCGCTTAACATCAAGAAACTCGTCGTCGCGACACCGCACGAAGACACACTCAATGAGCGTATGAAAGCATTTCTCGAAGCTTCGGGTTTTAACGTGTTGAAAATTCAAGGCTATGGCGTTAGAAAAAACGCCGACCTGACCGCCATGGACGAGCACTCGGCATACAAGATTGCCAAGCGGCTTTACGAACAGGCATCCGAAGCCGATGGCGTCTTCGTTCCCTGCCCGCGTTGGCCGACGATCACAGACGTCGATTTGCTCGAACGGGAGATCGGCAAACCGGTGGTCACGAGCTGCCAGGCATATATATGGCACGCGCTGAAGATGGCTAAGGTTAAGCAGAACGTGACGGGATTCGGCCGTTTGATGGCGTCGCTGGTGAATTGACTCAGGCGCTCAAGCGACTGGTTCACCCTGAGCGCCAGCGAAGGATCTCGTCCAAAAAGATCTCGACGTCGCCGAGACGGCGGCGTTCGCGCAGTTAATCTGTTAACAGCTATTTCTTGCTGCCAAACACTTCTTTCAAAAGATCGGTCGCCCGCGCCGCGGGATTGGTTCTGATCTTTTTCTCTTCTTGACCGACGACAAAAAAGATTCCGTCAGTGGCTTTTTCGGTTACATATTGGTTGCTATCGAAGGTGATATTTTTCGAAAACGGAACGTTCTTATATTTGCCGATAAGATCGTTGTACTGTCGATTGACCCCAACCTCATCCATGACTTCTTTCACGGACGGCAGGAAGGTGGTTTGAAGTTTCTTGGAAGTCTTTGATTTGAAATAATCCGTCGCCGCCGTGTCATTGCCATTAAGTATTTTGCGCGCGTCGTCGAAGCTCATCGCGCCGATCGCGGCCCAAAAAATGTCTTTGGCAAAAGGCACTGCCTTTTCCGCCGCCCGATTCATGCCGACGACGAATTCGTCGATCTGCGGACCGTAGCCGACCATCCGAAGCGGCTTCTCAATAGTCTGCAACGATTTCGGCATCAAGATCTTGATCGCTTGGTTCTTTAAGAACCCATCGACCGTG
>DASWCL010000270.1:0-21876 GCA_036390135.1 Binatia bacterium | reverse complement strand
ACTTCCGAGATCCGCAATTGGATCATCACTGCCGCGGCGTCCGATCGACGAGGAACTATGCTCGATTATTTTCCGCTTTACCGAACCTCTACCGGCGTCGGCTGCGCCATGGGATTTGCCTACTGGGATTTGAATTAATTGAAAGGCTGGCGTCTCACCGTTTTTTTTCGAATCTCGTCCTGAGCGGTAGCGAAGGATCTCGACCGACAAAGGATCTCGATCGACCAGTACGGCGAAGTATCGGAAGATTCTTCGCCTGCGTTTCAGAACGACACCTCCAACGCATCCGTTCCTTCCGCGTCGGCAACCCTACCATCGAATCGTGAAAAATCTTTTTCACCCCTCCGACCATCTTCGGCAGGGGACGCGGCAAAGTTAGGCAGCGCCTCTCGCGCCGCCGCATCGGTTTCGCCATCGCGGCGAAGCCCTCGCCGCTCTTTCGTCCCGTTCCACGTTCGTGTACAAGAAACTGTTGATGAGCGACCCATCGAGTTCTGCAGCTACACCACCCGGCCGGCTTGCCGCTTTTCGCTACCGCGACTTTCGCCTCTTTTGGATAAGCCTATTTATTTCCAACATCGGCACCTGGATGCAGATGACAGCGACCAATTGGTTGCTCTATCAATTGACCAATTCTCCGGTGCAGCTCGGACTGAACGGCGTGTTTCGCGCCATCCCGGCGATCACGCTGGGCTTGATCAGCGGCACTTTTGCGGATCGTTACGATCGGCGCTGGCTCATGCTCTGGACCCAGCTCATACTCGGCGCGCTGAGTTTAGCGCTTGGCATTCTCGATCACGTCGGCCATATCCAAGCCTGGCAAATTTATCTGTTCACGTTTATCAGCTCATCGGTGGGATCCTTTGACGGCCCGGCGCGCCAAGCGCTATTTCCCTCGCTCGTACCGCGCTCGGTGTTGCCCAACGCCGTAGCGCTAAACTCCCTGCTTTGGAAGGGAGCAGCCTTGCTCGGTCCCACCCTCGGAGGCATTGCCATTGCTGCCATGGGCACCGCGGGCGCGTTTTACGCCAACGCCGCAAGCTTTTTGGCAGTCGTCATCGCCTTGCTGCTGATGCGCGCGTCATCTCCGCCGGCGGAAAAACGGCGCCACTTTTTCACTGAAACCCAGGAAGGATTTTCTTATATCGTCGCCCGCCCGATTATTCTCGGGCTCACGGTCATGGAGGCTTTCGGTTCGGTTTTCGGTCTCGACCACGCGATGTTGACGATCCTCGCCAGCGACGTGTTTCGCGTCGGCGCTGAGGGCTTCGGCTTTTTGCAATCGGCGCGTGGGCTCGGCGCCGTGATCGGCTCGAGCTTTTTTATCGCCATGGGCCACCGCCAGAGCCAAGGCAAGATTCTTTTCGGGTCGGCGATTCTTTACGGCGCCGGCTTCGCGCTATTCGGACTTTCGCCGTCCTTTCCAATAGCGTTGGCATTGCTGACCTTCGTCGGCGCCGCCGACACGGTCTGGGGCGCCTCCCGTGGCACGATCTTACAGATGCTCACGCCGGAAAAGTTTCGCGGCCGGGTTATGGGCGTGTTTCAACTCAGCAACCGCGGTCTCCACCCGCTCGGGCAAACGGAAACCGGATTTATCGTGCCCCTCATCGGCGCGCGCGAAGCGACTTTCGCCGGCGGCATGATCATATCGGTCATGACGCTGTTAACCGTGTGGCGCGTGCCGGAGATCGTCAAATTCCGCTGGGAGCAGATTGGCGACAGCGCCAAGAGCAGTGAGGTCGAAGACCCGGAGCGCGTTGCGAGTTGACGGCGCCCCATAGCCTTCTGTATTCACGCTCGTCACCACGCGCGGTGGTGAAACCGAAACGATTTACGCCAACCGATCGTTTGTATTCCATCAGCGTTTGACGAACAGCACGTTAGGAACCCAGGAAGGTCGTGACCACGTCCGCCAGCTCTACCGGATTGTCCTGGTGTACCATGTGGCCGGCACGGTCAATCGTAACGCGCTGGTGCATGGCGATCGCGTCGTAGCGTTCTTGTTTGTCGGTGCGCCGGGTCTGCCGGCTTTCTTTCCCGTCGACGATCAGCACGGGACATTCGATACGCCGAAGAAATTCGAGAGCCTGCGCCGTGTAGAACGGTTGCGGCGCCGTGGTGCGGTGGAGCGGATCGAATTTCCAAATCCATTTACCCCGGTCGGTTTGCTTCATTGCGGCGCGGGCCAGAACGAGTGCCGATCTTTCATTCAATCTCGGATTGGTTTGGCGCAGTTGATTCGCGCCAGTCTCGATGCTCGTGTATTCGCGAAAATGATGACGTCCGCGCTCGCGCACTTCGGTAAGCCACTTTTCCATTCGGATCGGCGCGTCCGAGAAGATCATGCCGACGGGCCCAATGCCTTCGATCAGCACGAGTTTCGTCACCCGCTTGGGAAACGTGCCGGCGTAATGGAGTGAAATGGTTCCACCCATGGAGTGACCGACGAGCTTGAAGGTCGGCGCGCCAAAGCTTCGAATGACGCAATCGAGATCAAACACGTAGTCGGGAAAATGGTAGTAGCCGCCGGCGCCGATCCAACCGCTGTCGCCGTGGCCGCGGCAGTCGGGCGCGATCACCCACGGAGTCGGTCTCTGTTTCTTAGTCAGTTCAGTGACGAATGCGCGCCAGCTCTGCGCTAGATCAAGATAGCCGTGCACAAGCACGAGCGGCTCGCCACCAGGCTCGCCCCACTCGAGACAATGAATCGGCAGTCCGTGAGCATCGACGAATTTTTCCCGTGGCTCGGTCATGGGATCCGGTCGATCGGAACTTCTATGAAGTCATTTTTTTCCGCGGACCAAGCAAAGGCGCGGATGACTTTCACCGCGCGATGATAAACAGAAATCACGATTTGCGCGGCATCGGGGTAAGTGGGCTCACCAAACGGGCTGGCGAACGCTTTATCCTCGGCGGAAAAATAGGCATCGTGATTGGGGTGTGAGTGATAAAAGGCTTTGAGCGTTTGCCCATCCGATTCAGCGTGCTGAATCACCGAGTCGAGCTCCAAGGGATCCATCGCGTAAGCGATTTCCGCGGTACGGGGAAAAGTCTGTGGATCGAGCGCATGCAGTTTGTTCTGCATATTCGCCAAGCGCTGCGCGCGGTCCGACGGGCCTGCTAAAAAAATCACGCCGCAGCACTCTTCGGGAAATGTCTCCTGGGCGTGCCGGGAGATTTCGTTCCATGCTTCCTGGGTGAGCAACATCGTTTTCCGTCCTGCGCGAGCTTTTGATCGGCCGATGGAGTCTTTTTAACATGAGAATCGGCGCTATTGCTATTACACCGCACCTCGGCAACCCGTTGACCGTGCTTCCCTGCGCAGGGCATGAGAGCGCCGCATGTCATCGCGCTTGGGCGAGAACATGTTTTAGAGCAAATTGGACAGCGGCAGGAGTAAAGAACAAGAAAGAGCCAATTAGAAAGCCGGGTGCTTGGCGTTTTGGTAGCGTTGATAAGCGTCAAGAACCAGGCCGGCAAACTTTATACGTTGGGGCTCCGATTTGAAAACACGAAAGCAAGTGATTCGCTGTGAAAGCTCCTGCCTGAGGAGCAAATCGTGTTAGCTATGTCAACGCGCCGAGGAAGAAATCGTCGTGTGATTCTTCATTTTCTCTAGAGTCCGAGTGGATGCTTGCAAATTGCCAAATATTCTTCGTTCTCCGTCGGAAAAAAATCGGCCGACGCTTTCTTGGATCGATCTCGCAAAAAGAAAGGGCAAGGATTTTCATCCTTGCCCTTTCTTCCTTAGCGAAATTCGGCGGTGCTTATCTTCCCGTGCGGGCCAAGGAGTGCACCCAACCTTGCATGCGGCTCTTGGCGTTCTGGATGTCTTTGTCGCTGAACCACTTGTTGAGCTCGACTCTATCAACCGGATACACCGGACGCATAAAGTCGCTCTCGTAGCCGAAAGGAACGGTGGCGTCGATACCCATGCCGCCTTCGAAACTGGTATTCGATGCCGTCCACTCTTTTTCGCCGGCGGTCATGCGTTCGGCCGGCATGAAGGTTTGGCCGCGACCGCCCGGTAGCGGATTGATGATGTCGGTTTTCGGATTGACGCGGGTGGTGAGATTCCAAATGATGTCGTCCATGTCGTAGGGGTCGGCGTCTTCGCTGACCGCGATGACCAAGCGCGAGCCTTGCGAGGTCGCGAGGATCGCCGCCATGAAATTGCGCTGCCATCCTTCCTCGATGCGGTTGCGCTTCTTCACCTGAATGATCGCTCCGCCCCAATCGGTCATGCAATAAGGAATATTGACGTCCATGATGATGCCGGGCTGCATTCTTTCGCAGAGCTCGAACATCGCCGCTTCGCGCACCGTCGTGTCGATGTTGTGATCGTCGAGGGTATGCACGCCGAGCGTAAAAATGATCGGCTTGCCTTCGCGCTTACGGGTCGTTACCGCGGTGACATGGAACGTCGGAGCTTTGTAGGCCTTGCCCATGTATCCCGCCCACTCAGGATGGAAGTGAAAGCGGCCTTGCACGCCGGCTTTTTCAGACTCCGCGGTTTCAAAGCGGCGGTCGCGCGGATTGACGTAGCCTTCCAAGCTGACCTCGGCGTCGGCCAAGCTATAAGCGTCCACGGTGCGCGCTTTAACCAGACGCATGGGCGCGCCTTGCACGGCTCCGGCGATACCGACTTCGTCGCAGCCTTGCGGCAGGATGACATAGTCGAATCCGGCGCCGGCGAGCAGCGAGCCTGCCGGCGGTAAACCGAAGTTCATGGTGATCGGCACCATCTTGTTATCTTTGTAGTATTTGCTCACGACCTGCCACATATGCGAGCCGGGAGAAATTTGAAACGTGCCGACGTTACCCCAGCGAAAGTTCATGCGGTTGTAGCCGAGATCCGTGCCACCGTTGAAGTATTCGCCTGAGATGAGACGGTTGCCGGACCCGACGGTCAGCTCCGGCTCGACGTTGGTGTGGCGGATTGGCACGACATAATCATTGGCCTCCGCAGGCTTTTCGTAGACTTCTTCCTGCACGGCCGCGTCTTTTTGATCAACCATGACCGGTGGAATTGGATGAGTGACGGCGTAGGCCAGCTTCCTGGTTCGATCGGCATGATCTTTCCAACCGAACATTTTGTTGATCACGTTCATGTCGCCGAACAGGTTGGTGATGCAGCGGTGATGCGGCTTGCCCTTGACGTTGTTGAACAGGATGGGGCAGCTGCCGTCCAATTGTTTCTGGATGCCGGTGATCTCCAGGTTGGGATCGACTTCCTTGTCGGTGACAATGATGTCGCCTTCCTTCTTCATCCATTCGATTGCGCGCCGAAGATCTCTCACTTCTTCGGGTGCTGCACCGTCTCTTTTTGCGTTTGCCATTGCTTTCCTCCAAATCGTTTACGATGTGTTCGGCTGTTGCTTTTTTCTGCAAAAAAATTTTTCCGATCAGCAAATCCGTGAGCGTTTAACAGCCAATCGGTTAACGGTTACAGGGAGAGAATTTTCAGATTCAGTCAGAACGCCTGGACAGAATTTACGCTTATACGACATCATTTCCAAAGTCAACGAACGCGTCGACGGCAATTCCCGTTTCATGCACGCGCGGCGGGTTGTCAATCGCGTCTTATAGCGGCGCTGCGGCCCGTGTTTTGGCGCCGCCACCCTTTACAGTTTGCTACCGGCTTGCTATCACTGCTTGAATTGTTTTTCGATTGGCTTGGGAGAACCTATGACGGACAGTGCTCAGCGCTCCAAACAAGATTGGCTGCTTCTCGTCGGGCTTTTCTGTTTCTTTTTCTCCGGCGCTGCGGGTCTCATTTACCAGGTGGTATGGACGCGCATGCTGACGCAGATTTTCGGCAACACCACCTATGCCATCGCGACTGTCTTGTCCGCGTTCATGGCGGGCTTGGCCATCGGCAGCTATCTTTTCGGACAGATTGCTGACCGCGGCAAGAACGATTTTTTGTTGTACGGTGTTCTCGAAGCCGGCGTCGGCGTGTACGGTTTTTTGGTGCCGTGGATTTTTAAGACGGCGCAAAAAGTTTACGGACCCATTTTTGGCTTGAACCAGAACTTTCCTTTTCTTTTCAACCTGGTGCTTTTCTTTCTATCATTTGTCTTGTTGGTTTTTCCGACGATGCTGATGGGCGCGACCCTGCCGGTGCTCAGCCGGTTCTTTGTCCGTAGCTTCGCGCAGTTTGGCCGCCGCGTCGGCGACCTCTATGCGACCAATACGCTCGGCGCGGTGATCGGCTGCGCGGCGGGTGGCTTTTTCCTGATTCCGACGGTGGGCATGCGAATGACGGTTTACGTCGCCGCAGGAGTCAATCTGGTGATTGCGGCGGTGATTCTGATCGTCGATCGAATGCGCGACAAAACGCCGCTGGAACCGGTCGAAGAAGCGCCTGTTGCAGAGGAAACTAACACTCCAGAGACTCAAAGCTCGGCGGCGTTGGCTTGGGTGCTGTTGACGTCGTTTGGGCTCTCGGGTTTCGCATCTTTGGTTTACGAAAACGCGTGGACACGCTCTCTAACTCTGGTGATCGGCAGCTCGATTTATTCTTTTTCCACGATGCTCGTGACTTTTCTCATCGGTTTGGCTCTCGGCGGGTTCATTTACGCGCGTGCCCTCGGCGGGCGCACCGCGCGCTTAAGCACGTTTGGCTTGATTGAGCTCTGGGTCGGCTTATCGGCCCTGGCCACCATTCCTTTGTTTGAACGGTTACCGCTGATATTTGTCCGGCTGCTGCACGGTTTTGGCGATACCTTTACCGTGTTTCTTTATCTGCAGATTTTTTTATCGGCGCTGGTGATGTTTGTGCCAACGGTTCTCTTGGGGATGACGTTCCCCTTGGTCGCGCGATTGTTCACCCAAAGCCTTTATCGAGTCGGGAGCGGAGTCGGCAGCTCCTACGCCGCCAATACCGTGGGCGCGGTTCTCGGGGCATTTGCCGGCGGATTCATCTTGATTCCCAATCTCGGCGTTCAGAATACGATTATCTTCGCGGTGGTGATGAATCTCCTGATCGGCGCATGGCTGGTGATCAGCGATCCAAAACTTTCCATCATACCGCGCTACGCGCTCGGTTTGGCCGTGCTGGTGTTGGCGATCATTGTGCCGTTCAAGGTTCACCGTTGGGATCCGCATATTCTCACCAGCGGCGTGACGGTTTATGCCGATCGATTTGAATCTCTGCCGACGGATTCATTGCGCATTGAGGAAATGAAACGCGACGACGTGCTTTATTACCGTGAAGGCTTAACCACCACCGTGAGCGTGCATAGCATTCCGGGGAGCGACTACGTTTATTTTCGATCCAACGGCAAGATCGACGGTTCTTACGGCGATGCGCTCAGTCAGTTGATGACGAGCTACATCGCGATGCTGCTCCATCCGACCGCCGAGAGGGCGCTGACCATCGGCCTTGGCAGCGGCATGTCGGCCAAGGCATTGGCGACTTTTAAATCGCTGAAGAGTATCGAGATTATCGAAATCGAGCCGGCGATGATTGCGGCGAGCAAATTCTTTGACCGGACCTCGGTGGCTCTCGAAAAACTGCCCGCAGGGGTTTCTTTTCCATCGAGCGCCCCGCCACATCGTGGGTTTGTCTATGATTCGGTGAGCGATAGCCCCGAGAGCCGCATCTGGTACAACGCCAAAGAAAAACAGCTCTATTACAAGGGTGTGATGACGCAAGCGGCGCGCGCCGAGCTGATGAAACGTTCGGAAGATCTCGATTACCGCGGCGCCATCGACCGGCTCTCGCGCAACTCACGCAACTCGCGCCATTCGGGCGTGTTGGAAGACCCGCGGGTGCGCGTGATCCCGACCGACGGGAAAAATTATATTTTGGCCACGCCCGAACATTATGACGTGATCACCGCCGAGCCATCCAATCCGTGGATCGCCGGCATCGCCAATCTGTACACGCGCGAATTCTATCAAGTCGTTAAGTCGAAGATCAAAGACGACGGCATTTTCGCCCAGTGGTTTCACAACTACTCCATGTCACCGGACGACTTCCGGATGGTTTTTCGGACTTTTGTCGAAGCCTTTCCTTACGTGTCGCTGTGGAGCATGAAAGAGAGTGATTTTCTTCTGGTCGGGAGCAAGAAAGCGCAGGTCTTCGATTATCCCGCGGTGAAAAAGATCTACGACGACAACAAGATGTTGCAATCGGATTTCGAATACCTCGGGCTCTCCGACGTCTACGCGGTCCAGGGTTTTTACCGCATGAATCGCGACGGATTTTTGTCGTTTTCCAAAGGCGCGTCGATCAATACCGACGACGGCGCCCAGCTGGAATTTTCCGCGCCGAAAAATCTTCGCCGGGCAACCACCGAGCTGAATCGCAAAATTATGAGCCCATTCCTGCTCGAAACGCCGCCGTGGCTGAAGTCAAAGCCATGGCCGGTCCCCGAGGCGATGCATCACTATTATATGGCGCAATCGTATCTGGCGAGCCTGGCGCGGGGCCGGGCGACGAACGAAATCGATGAGGCGATCCGCCTCGATCCTAAGAATCCTAAATTTCACCTTTTGAAGATGAGAATTTTTCTCGAGCAAGACAAGAGTGTCGAGGGATCCAAAGAGGCGCTCGCGGTGCTTGAAGCAGGCAAGGAATACATTCCCGATGTTTTGACCATGAGCGATGAATTCTATTTACCGGAAGCCCAGGTGATTTATCGCAAAGTGATCGAGATGGGGAACAAAGAAGTGTTGCCTTATCTTGGCTTGGGAAACATCGCGCTTCATTCCGGCGATCTCCAGGAAGCCGAAAAATGGTTCATTCAAGCCCGCGATATTCAAGCCGACCATCCCGCGGTGTTGCTCGCATGGGCACGCTTGACGGCGGCGAAAGCCCAGCTGTCAAAAGACGAGGGAGAAACCAAGAAACAATTCCAGGAAGCGCGCGCTCTGCTGGAAAAATCTAGATCCAAGGGCGAGGAAAAGTCGGCGACGATCCATACCGAGCTGGCGGCGGTGTATTACAAGCTCGGCATATGGGAAAAGGCGGTACAGGAGTATTCCGAAGCCCTGCGCATGCGGCGCAGAAGAAACGATCTGCGCTTTTCGTTGGGGCAGGCCTATGCCCAGCTGGGAAGGACTAAAGAAGCCGAACAAAAATATCGCGAAATTCTCTCGCTTGCACCCGACGACGCCGACGCTTTGAAGGCGCTGCAAGATCTTGGCAAACGGTATTAGCATCGGGAAAATCTGACATCAAAAAGGCCTCCGGCAAAAAAATGACCGGAGGCCTTTTTGTTTGCGCGTCGCGATAAATCGACTTTGAAGTTCCGGCAGTGACCCTTTATGCTATCGTCCACGGTTCAGGGTCAAGGAGGTGCGCAAGTGTTAAATGATAAGATTGGCGTTATCGGGGCGGGTAAAATAGGTTCGGCCATCGCTCGCGGGATCATTCAAGCCGGATTGGCGGTTAAAGAAAACGTTATGGCCAGCGACGTCAGCGACGCGCTGCGGCAGGGAATCGCGAATGAACTCGGCATCAAAGTTACGGCGGATAACGTCGAGCTGTGTACCTTCGCGGATATCGTCATCCTCGCTGTCAAGCCGCAGATTGTCGATCCCGTGGCCAGAGAGATCTCCAAAAAGCTCGGCAAAGCAAAGCTGCTGGTTTCGGTTGCAGCTGGAGTTCCGTTGGTGCGCATCCAAACACACTTGGAGCCCGGCGCGCGCGTGGTGCGCGTGATGCCGAATATTCCCTGTGTCGTTGGCGCAGGCGCGGCAGGTTACGCCGGCGGCGCACACGCGACGGCGGCGGATTTGGAAAAGATCGGCGCGATTCTCAATAGCTTCGGTATCGGCGTGACGGTTGAAGAAAAGTATTTGGATGCGGTCACGGGGCTAAGCGGCAGCGGTCCGGCTTATGTTTTCCTATTTATGGAAGCGCTGGCTGACGGCGGCGTTCAAATGGGGCTAACGCGTGACGTTGCGCTCAAACTTGCCATGCAAACGGTTTATGGCGCCGCGCGCATGGCGATCGACGGCAACAAGCATTTGGCCGAACTGAAAGATGAAGTAACTTCTCCCGGCGGCACGACCATCGCCGGACTCTACGCGCTGGAGCAAAAGGGATTTCGCGGCACGGTGATGGACGCAGTTGTGAAGGCTACGAGGAGGTCGCAGGAGCTGGGAAAGGGGTCCTAAATAATTGCAGTTCAGTCCGTGCCTCACGATTCTGGAATGCGTCAAAGCGGGGTCGAATCGAGATACGGGCAGACCGACGTCTACCTTCCAACATCCACGATGACAAGTCCTTCGACTGCTCTAGTCCGATTTTACTTTGTTCTGTAGGATTACTCTTCACTCGCTGACGATTCTGCTTGTCTCACTGCATGGGAAGTCATGCACGGAGATTTTCACGACCAAAAAGATTTCCATAACTTGCTGAAAAAATGTACGCAGCATTATTTTGGCACATGATTTGCGCCGATTTCGATATTATTCTGTGCAAAGGAGATTGATCATGAAAAGAGTAATTCCGATGGTTCTGGTTGCGATTTTCAGCGCTGGGCTTCTAAGTGTCGCCGTCGCAGCGCAAGCCATGGCGCAGATTGCGCCCAATGAGCCAGCCAAGGTGGATGATCAGCAACTTAGATCCTTTGCTAAAGTCTACGTGCAAGTTGAGAAGATACGGGAAACTTACGCACCGCGCGCGAAACAAGCACCGGGTCCCGAGGAGGGCAAGCAAATTCAACAGGAAGCAGAATCGAAATTTCAGGAGGCGCTGACCAAAGAGGGACTGAACGAAGAGAGCTATAAGCAAATATTCGAGGTTGCCCGTGTCGACCAAGACGTGCGCAAAAAAGTTCTTCAGATGATCGTTGAAGAGAAAGGCAAGTCTTAGGTGGATTGACCGCGTCAAATCCGGTGCCCATGCGAGCCGCGCTTCACGCAACTTTTTTGACTGAGGTGTTGTAACGCAACGCCGCAGTCTGGGGCTCTGTCGGATTTCGTTAGTTAGTTAATTGTCCGGCCAGCGTTCCATGAATCTTTTTTCTACGTAACCCGGCTTGCCGCCCTTTTTGGATTCGACGCGCAGCCAGTCGCCTTCGGCACGGACGACGTTGACTTTGATGTCGGACGGGAGTCTCGCGACCAGCGGATATTTCGTTCCAGGACCTTCGCGAAGTTCGACGTCGACGAGCGTGCGATAGGCGCCGTTCACTGATGTCGTCCTGATGTTCGAAGCAGTGCTTTGTGGGGAGGTTTCGGGCTGCGCAAATTGCTCATCGATAAAGCCCGGCGCGCCGCCGTGCTTCGATTCGACTTTCAACCAGTAACCTTCTCGGCCGACAACGTTGATTTTGATCCCTTTTGGAAGAGTCGTGACGATCCCATAATTCATTCCCGGCCCTGATCTCAACGAGACATCGGTGGTGGTCGTGTAAGTTCCTCGGATCGATTGCGCAAATAGCAGAGCGGCAAAAAATTCAGCGACAGTAGAAACAACCAACCCGATAGCCCATCGTCGTGACAATTTTCGTTGCATGGCGTCTGCCTCCGTTAATTTCACTGGGTCAATCCAATCGCGTGATTTTACGCTGAAGCTTAGAATCAAGCATGAAATTCCATACCACTTAAGCATTTCTTTCATCGTCGATCCACGAATCGCATGTTACAGCGGGCTGTTTCCGTGCTAGAAATTAACGGGTGGCACGACTTTGCAAAATACTCGTGGTGGCGCTGGCCGCAGTGGGTCTTTTTGCCGACGGCGCTGCTGCGGTTTTGCTCGATGCTCTCGACCCGGCGCGTCAATGGAAAGTCGAGCGAATTGAGTTTTCCGGAAATAACACGGTTTCCACCGGCGAGCTGAGTGATGTGATCCTAACCAAAGCGCGGCCCTGGTATCGCTTCTGGGAGGAGCGGCCGGTAATCGATCCGATTACCTTCGCGAGCGATCTCGAACGACTGCGGCGATTCTATGAATCGCGCGGTTACTACGGCACCTCGATAACCTACGACTTGGACGTAGATAATGCTGGCGGATTAATCTCTGTGCGGATCGAGGTGCGAGAGGTTGTGCCCGTGTTAGTTTCAGAAGTCGATGTTCAAGTCGCCGGCGACCGGACGGATCAAAAGCCGCCGCCCTTGCCAAAGGAGTTACCGATCAAGCAAGGCGCGGTCTTCCGCGAAACGGATTACCAGCAGGCGGAACAAGTCTTACGGAGTTTTTTTCTCGAGCATGGTTACGCATATGTAAAAACCGAGCGCAAGGCGGAAGTCGACCCGGACGCCCGAAGCGCGCGAGTGAGCTACACGATTCAGCCGGGGCCGGTCGCGGTTTTCGGCGAGACCACAGTGAAGGGCATGAGTACGGCGGAGCCGGAATTGATCACCCGGGAGCTTGCCTATAAGGCCGGTGAAACTTTCTCGCAGTCAAAAGTCGCTGCGACTCGGGAAAAGTTATTAGCCTTAGATCTCTTTGGCACTGTCCGAGTGGCTCCGCAGGAAACCGAAGGCGCTTCCACGGTCGTGCCCATGGAAGTCGAAGTGGCGGAAAAATCCCACCGCGAAATTAGGCTCGGCTTGGGTTACGGGACGGAGGATCATTTTCGCACGCAATTGGAATGGCGCCATTTGAATTGGCTCGGCGGCGGGCGGCGTCTGTCGATTCTCGCGAAGTACTCGTCCCTCGCGGTTACCGGAGAGATTAATTTCGTTCAGCCACATTTTCTCTCGCCACGCACCCAGGGAATGGCGAATGTCGGCTACAGCCAAGAAAAAGAAGAGACCTATGTGCGCAACGTGGCTCGCTTCGCTCCGCGACTGGAGCATCACTTTACTGCCGCGCTCAGCGCCTTTGTCGGATACCGAGTAGAATACGATAAGCTCAACGAAATCAAAGCGGCAACCGAGCTCGCTCTTGGCGACATTCGGCGCAAAGGTATTCTTTCCGGACCCACCTTGGGATTGATATGGAATACCGCAGACGATCCGCTCAACCCGAAGAAGGGGGAAGTGATTACCCTCCAATTCGATCAGGCAGGGTGGGGCGGCCAGTACAGTTTTTACAAAATAACCACGGAAGCAAAGAAATACATCGACATCGGCTGGCAAACGATTTTCGCCAGCCGCCTCAAACTTGGTTTGGCTGACTCCATCGGCGCAGAAGAAAACCTCCCATTATTTGAGCGCTTTTATTCGGGCGGAGACAAAAGCGTGCGCGGCTACGGCCGACGGCGCCTCGGTCCCTTGAGCGCCGGCAACGATCCGCTCGGCGGGCTGAGTCTGGTGGAGGGCTCCCTTGAACTGCGCCGGCCAATCTGGAAAGAATTAAACGGGGCGCTGTTTGTCGACTTCGGTCAGGTTTCAAGGCGCTCATTCGACCTTCCCTTCGGGAATTTGCGGTTCTCGCGCGGTTTCGGAGTAAGTTATGCAACGCCCGTTGGTCCTATCAGACTGGACATTGGCTTTCCGATCAAGCCGCCGCGCGGCGATAAACCCTGGCAAATTCACTTCAGCATCGGCGCTTCTTTCTAAGTCATGAAAAGTTTCCTGCGCATAGTGAAATGGCTGGTTCTTGGCTTGGGATTTTTGCTCCTCTTGAGCGCCATTGGAATTGCACTGTATACGCGCACGGAAAATTTTACCCGCTGGGCGCGGCAAGAATCCGTTGCCGCGGTCAATAACCTGATTCGCGGCGCGATCAGCGTCGAACGGTTGGAAGGCTCGATCTGGGGCCACCTCACACTCTATAAGGTGGTACTACACTACGAGGAGCAAGAAATCCTTCAAGTGCCTCGGCTGGACGTTTCGTTTTCGTTATTACCGCTGATTTGGGGTCAGGTCAAAATTGCTGGGATCACCGCAGCGCAGCCGCGCGCCTCCTTGAGCCAAGATCGTGATGGAAAATGGAACGTCGCGGAGGCTTTGTCACCGCGGGAGCAAAAGCCGGAAACCTCATCAGGCATCGCGATATTCGTGCGATCACTGCGCTTAGAGGATGGCGATATCGATCTCCGGTTCGGCGCCGGCGATGGACGACGATCGTACCAATTGAAAAATCTCCATTTGGACGGTGGCGTCGGCGTTCTTCCTGCGGGCATCAGCTTCGATGCCCACGACGTCACCGTCGGTCTCCTTTCAAAGGAATACCCCGAGCTTCGTTTGAAGGGCGCCGTTGAATACCAGCAACCCGCCAATGCCCCCGCGCTGGTAAAAATAAAAAATCTTTGGGCGGTGAGCAGCAATTCTCGGGTGAAACTCAACGGCCAAATCAATACCGGCGAGACCGTTACGATAAAGGCCGATGCGGCGCTTGATAAGCTGGCGCGTGCAGACATCGCATACTTCGTCGCTCAATGGCCGCTCAAACAAGATCTTGCCGGCAGGATTGCGGTCGATGGCGCGCTCGATGCTCTCAATGGAACTGTGCAGCTGACCGGCGCGGGCGCCAAAATTGACGGGAAGTTTGCAGCTAATCTGGCGCAGGATTCGCCGGCGTATTCGACGACCGCAACTCTGACCGGTTTCGATCTGCGCCAATGGCTGGGCGACAAAAGCTTGGCCGGAATAGTGAACGGAACCGTTGTCGCAAGTGGAACCGGCTTCGCTTTGCAAGACACCGCCGCGCAGGCGCGCTTTGAAGTTCAATCCGCCGAAGCGCAGGGATGGGCATTGGGCGCTGTCTCTCTGCAAGGACGACTGCAAAAAAGCATTGCTGTTCTCAACGGACGGCTGAAGAGCAAACTTGGCGGAGCAGATTGGTCGGGAAAGATCACGCTCGGCGCCAAGCAGCCGAGCTACGAGTTGGCGCTCGCGGTTAAGGACTTTGATCTTCAAAAGGCTTTCGCCAAAGGCAAAACGCTCGAGGGCAAACTCAGCCTTCAGGGCAAGCTTACGGGCGCCGGACTTACTCTTGCCGCGATGAACGGGAGCGCGGAAATCCAGATTCTGCCATCGTCGCTTGGCGCGGTGGAAATCAAGCAAGGCGCTTTTAACGTGACGATGCGCGAAAAGCGGCTCCGAATAGCCCGCGCTACGCTTATCGCTGGGAATTCAACTCTGACAGCAAGTGGTGAAGTCGGAGTTGACGCCAAAATCGCCGGCAAGCTCGACTATCGTTTACGAATGGCCGATGTCGCGCCGTGGCTGTCGTTGGTCAACCGCAAAGGGGCAGGCGCAGTGGATCTCACCGGACAGGCTCAGGGAAATCTCGCCGATCTTGAGACTCGTGGCACCGCGCGGCTTTCCGGCGTTCAGGTCGAAGGAATTGGATTATTAAAGGACGGCAACATCAGCTTCGCCCTGCGCAATTCCATGGAACAACTTTTTCCTCAGGGGGTTGTGACTGCGCGTCTGGCCGATATCGATGCCGGGCTCGCCTTGCGGCGGCTCGATGCCACCGCCAAATTTTCGCGACAGCCCGCGCACTCGATTCAGCTCGACTTGAGCGCGCAGGATAGTCAGGACCGCAAGCACCAATTGAACGGCACGCTCGATTTACTACCCGACGCGCTGACGCTGCGCTTGAGCCAAGCTTCCCTGTCAGGGCCGGACGGCGCGTGGAAGCTGGCGCGTCCCGCGACGGTGAGCAAACGCGACGACGCTTTGTCGATCGCGCAGCTGGCGCTGAAAAACGGCGAGCGGGAATTATCTCTGAACGGGAGTTTCGCGTTCGCCGGTAAGCAGGATTTGTCGTTGAGCGTCGACCGCCTGCCGGTTGAAACGGTCACGGGCTTTATGTCCCAGCCGCCGAAAATGACGGGGTTACTTGCCGCGCAGGCGCGGATTGTCGGGACGGCGGCCGCGCCTGAGGTCACCGCATCGGTGCGGTTGAGCAATGCGACAATCGCCGGGCAAGCCTACGCCGGCGCCAGCGCCGAAGCCAATTACAAAGACAAACGCGCGTCGCTGCGTCTGGCCGTGCAGCAAGACTCCTCGCACGTGTTGAACGGGAGCGGCGCTGTGCCGCTCGATTTGAGTTGGCACAACGGCTGGCGCGCGGAATTGGCCAACGGCATGGAGTTGCGCGCGCAAAGCGCCGGCCTGAGCTTGGCATTTGTCAATGCGTTTAGCGGGAAAGCCGTCGAAAACATCGGCGGTGAGGTGAGTCTCGATCTGCTTGCGCGTGGCACGGTCAAGCAGCCGGATTTGCGCGGCACGTTTGGCTTGCGTGACGGCAAGCTCAAAGTCGTTCCCCTCGGTGTTGACATCAATGAAGTCTCACTGGCAGGCAATTTGGATTCACGCACAGTGACCGTGCGCGAGCTCGTGGTCAAAGCGAAGGACGGCGAAATCCGCGGCAGTGGTTCGCTTGCACTCAAAGACTACGACGTCAACGCGGTCAAGCTTTCGCTGACGGCACAGCGCTGGCCGGCGATCCAAACCCAGAGTCATCAGGTTCGAATCGGCGGCAATGTAGACGTGCAAGGATCTTTGACCGCGCCGCGGATGAGTGGACAACTGACCATCATCGATGGAGCTTTGCGGCCGGACCTTGCCTTCCTGGAGCAAAGCAAAGTGCCGCTCAAGCGCGATGAGACCATCCTGATCGTCAGCCACCGTGGCGGTGGCCCGGCGCAGCCGCAAGCGCAAGAGCAGAAGGGTTCAAACGAGAGCGATTTATTCAAAAAACTCAGCCTCGATCTCACGCTGCGCGCGCCGGGCAACCTCTGGATTCGCCATCCCGATCTCGTTGCCGAGCTTTCGGGAAATATCCATGCGACAAAGAAACCCGAGCGCAATGTCGATCTCACCGGCCGCATCGACGTCGCCCGAGGTTCGTTGGTTTTTCAAGGGAGAAGATTTCAACTGACCCGAGGCGCGATACAGTTTACCGGCGGCGATAAGATCAATCCGACGCTCGACATCGTGGCGCAATATAAATTACCCGAGTATGAAGTGGACGCCGCCATCGGCGGCACGACCGACAAGCCATCGTTGACGCTGACGAGTCAACCTCGCTTGGAGCAGGCTGACATTCTTGCCTTGTTGCTGTTTGGCCGTCCCATCAACGCGCTCAGTCAAAACGAGCGCGGGTCAGTGCAGCAAAGCGCGGTCGGCATCACTAGCGGTTTTGTGGCGGGAAAGATCGCCAGCTCGGTTTCCGACGCGCTCGGATTGGATACCTTAGGCGTCGACCTTCGCGAGTTCGATTTTTCCGGGGGCCGAGTCGGGTTTGGGCACTATGTCGGCAGCAATACATACGTGTCGCTGTCCCAGCAACTTTCCGGCGATCATGGACAGGAAGCGTCGATGGAGTATCAGATCACGCCGGATTGGAAGATCGGTACAACCGGTGGCACCACTGGGGCGAAAGGTGTCGATATTATCTGGCACAAGCGATATTAAATATCGCGCGGGCCGGAGCGGAACGTAAAACCCTGCCGTCCACGGTCTTCAGGTTTCCTCGTCGCATTGAGTTGCCGGTTCTCGAAACGGTCGGTGGTCCTTTTGTCAAAGGGATCGTTCGTCTCGAGCATTCACTGAGCGCATAACCCCGCTTGCCCCGCGCAAGACTTGCTGGTTGGTTTGACTTGAGAATTTTGTCTGACGTATAAGCGTCAGGGTCATCGTGCCTTGCATTGTAAAAGTGTCGTGATGGGGATCGATCCGGCAAATTGAAATAGTACATCGATCGATCAACTCCTTGGTCTTAACCGCTACGCAATGGGGAGGACTGGCTCATGCTTAAAGAGTTCAAGCAGTTTATCATGCGCGGCAACGTGGTGGATTTGGCCGTGGGTGTGGTGATCGGCGCCGCGTTCGGCAAGATCGTTACGTCCTTCGTCGAAGATATTCTCATGCCGCCCATAGGCTTGGGATTGGGCAAGGTCGATTTTTCCAACTTGTTTATCAATCTTTCGACGAAGGATTATCCGAGCGTTGCGGCTGCGAAAGCGGCCGGAGCGGCCACGTTGAATTACGGCATCTTTCTTAACAATATCCTCAATTTTTTGATTGTCGCATTTGCGGTTTTTCTGGTCATCAAGCAAGTCAACCGCTTGCACGAGCCGGCGCCCGCCGCCGCTGCTCCAATCACCAAGGACTGCCCCCATTGTCTATCGGCGATTCCCGTCAAGGCGATGAAATGTGCCCATTGCACGGCGGATCTTAAATGATTATTGGACGAATTCCGGTTGGCAATTTCAACTCTCCGATGACCCGAATTTAGTAGTGAGTTTCGCGATTCAATCACTTGAAAATTTGGCTAATTTCATGATGAGATTGGTTTCCTGTTGATCAACTGCTCATCGAGCGTCGGTTCCCGGTCGGTCCAGAATACCGAGTGACGGTCGCTATAGATCGACTGGAACACTCCATGGGTGCTTGAAGATCTTGGAGAACGACGGAAGTCATTGAGGCCTTGGTATTAATTCCACAACCCGTCTAATCGTCTTCTCTTGGGTCTTTCGTTTACAGGGCCGTCCACGGTTGCCGTGAACGGCTCCCTTGGCTCCGGCTTTACCGACCTGGGCTTTGACCCGGTAGCACTGCCGTTCGCTGAATCCCATTACCAGTGTGCCTTGCACCACGGTCAGCTCGCTTCGATACGCTCGTTGGATTACGTCTAGTCGCTTCTCGTCTTGCATTGTCAGGGTTGTCATCCTTCCACCCTGACATAATCACGTTGCCGTTAGCCCCTGTCATAATCACGTTGCTACTACAAGGCTATTTTTTTTCCTTGACATCGAGAACGCCTTGTCATACTTTGGGCGAAAATTTTACCTTAATTTGCTGGGAGGCAAAGAAGATGAAAATTCGTAAACAACTGGCGCTCGCGGCGCTTGGGTTTTTTGTTACGGGCTGTACTGGGATGACCAAAACCCAGGCTGCTTTGGTTGGGGGTGCGTTTTGCGGCACAGCAGCGGGCGCCGGGGTCGGCGCTACCCGAACCCACGATAAGTGGGTGGCCGCACCTGCCGCGATTGGCAGCGCTTTGCTTTGCGGCGGTTTGGCCTATTTGATGACCGAGGAGCCAAAACCACCGCCGCCTCCTCCTCCGCCACCGCCACCGCCACCGCCACCGGCGCCGAAACCGGCGCCACCGCCACCACCGCCTCCTCCTCCGCCACCACCGGCGCCAAAAGTGGAGCGAACGATCATCTTGGACGATGTTCTCTTTGACTTCGACAAAAGCAATGTCAAGCCGGAGGCAGGAGCAATCTTAGATCGATTGGTTGCCTTCATGAACGAGAACAAGGACAAGAGGGTGAGCCTCTCGGGTCACACGGACAATGTCGGTACCGAGGCGTACAATCAAGCTCTCTCGGAGCGGCGCGTCAATTCCGTGAAAGACTACGTGGTGAAGAAGGGCGTCGATGCCAGTCGAGTAGCGGGACAGGGATTTGGCGAAAGCAAACCGATCGCTGACAACAAGACCCGCGAAGGTCGCGCTAAAAACCGTCGCGTCGAAATCAAAGTCAACTAATAAGATCTGACGCAGTCAGAGCTAGATCAATGCGGGTGCTAGGAAAGATCTCGACTTTCATCCTAGCATCCGCATTGTTTTTTCCAGTCATTGGGCGTGCGGAAAATCTCAGCTTTAAAGAAATCGAATCGAGGGTATCAGAATACCGAAAATGGTTGGATCAAGTCGGCTCCAATGGCTCACGCTATTGGGTCAGGCTTGACAGCAGCAAAAGACCACATCGTCTCTACGTCGGCGAAGGGTTCGTGCGAGCCAACGCGACCGAAAAGGAAGAGTTCGTCGAGATATTCTCCCGCTTTTTAGCCGGACATCCGGAAAAAAACATGCTCATCGACATCTATGATGGAGGCACCGGAAAGCCGATCGGCGAATATGGTTTCGGCGGCTTCCGGCTATTCGATCTCCGCCCCGAGCCCTTAACACCCAGATAATTGCGCAAATTGTTTTCGGTTTTCTGATTCTCTGGCATCGATATGCCGGATTTGCGGTATCAGACAGTCAATCTTGGGGCACCGTAGATGTCGTCCCTGATCGAAATGCGCATCCATGCGCGTGAAATATTCCTCGCCGGTTTGGCTTCCGCGGATCCGCTCAAAGCTATCAAGCAATGTGTTCGACTCCGAAATGATCAGCTTTACGTCGCTGATTGCTCATACGATCTCAGTCAAATCGGCAAAATCGTCGTCACCGGATGCGGCAAAGCCGCGGCCAAGATGGCGCTCGCGATGGAGGAGTTGCTCGACGCGAGAATCTCCGCCGGTGCGGTCGTCGTTAAATACGGTCACGGATTACCTCTCAAAAAGGTCGTAGTCGTTGAAGCGGGTCACCCGATACCCGATCAATCAGGTCTTAATGGCGCGCGTCGAATCGTCGAGCTCTTGCAAAGGAGCGATGAGCGCGGCTTGATTTTTTTTCTAATTTCCGGTGGCGGCTCAGCGCTGCTGCCGTTTCCCGCGGACGGTTTGTCGCTTGCAGATAAGCAGCAGACTACCGAGACTTTGCTGAAGAGCGGCGCAACGATTGGCGAAGTGAATGCGTTGCGGAAACATCTCTCTCGGCTGAAGGGCGGTCAGCTTGCGAAACTTGCGGCGCCGGCGAGATTAATTTCGCTGGTCCTTTCGGACGTCGTCGGTGATTCCCTGGAAGCGATTGCTTCCGGTCCGACGGTTCCCGACAGCAGCACATACGGCGATTGTCTCCAGATCGTTCGTCGTTATGGTCTTCGATCGCAAATTCCTGCTGCAGTGATCGCTTACCTCGAGCGCGGCGCCAAGGGCGAAATAGAAGAAACGCCCAAACCGTCGAGCGCAATTTTTGAAAGCGTCCAGAATGTTCTCATCGGCAGCAACCGCATGGCGGTAGCCGCGGCGAGCCGGCGCGCTGAGGAACTCGGTTATCACACGATGATTCTCTCGGATTCCCTGGAAGGGGAAAGCCGCGTCGTTGCGCAATCCTTGTCAACGCTCGTGAAAGAAATTGCGCGAACCAACCATCCGGTTTCTCGCCCGGCGTGCCTGATCTCCGGCGGTGAAACCACAGTTACGGTTCGCGGCGATGGCTTAGGCGGCCGCAACCAGGAGCTCGCGTTGGCCGCAGCGATCGAAATCGACGGACTCGAAAATGTAGTCGTACTGAGCGCGGGTACCGATGGCACGGACGGACCCACCGACGCAGCGGGTGGAATCATCGATGGATCGACGCTTGCGCGCGGCAGGGCCAATAGCATTGACGCGACGAGCTATCTAAGAAGAAATGACTCCTATCATTTTCTCCAAACAACCAATGATCTGTTGATCACGGGTCCGACCTTGACCAACGTTATGGATCTGCAAGTGGCGTTGATTTCTTAAGATGTGGGCGAGACATAAGCGCAAATCTAACGCAAATTAGGCCGGTGAGTTGATCAAGTTGCGCGCACTAAAAATGATCCGGTCATAGTTGATTTGGTCATTCATTCGTGACTACATTTCGTTTCCGAGATCAAGGTGGAGTGACTTGCTATTGAAAATTTCGCGGGAGCGAGAAGATGATCGACGTCAGCCTAAAAGGACTACGTTGCCGAGCGGCAACCGAGATTCTAGACATTGATGGCACCATCGGCATGGCAACGGAAGGCACTATCATTTATGAGCTGGAAGGCGAGGGCGGACAACTGGTTAACGTTCATTGGGATGACGGCACGCGCTCGCTGGTCTCATCCGAAGAGATCGTGATTACGGATACCGTAACTTGGCAATAGCCATTTTTTCCCAATAAGTACCCTGTTTCGATCCGACCGCGAATTTAGTGCAGTGACCGAAGCGCATTGCCATCCGCTATTTCGATTTCGTCGGGAAAGACGTACGTCATCGATCCGTCGTTCCACCTGACTGCGATCAGCTGTCTTTCGAAATTTTCCACTTCGTACGCGATCGTTCCCTCAATCGCCGGATTGATAACTCCCGTCGGACTGACAATCAGCTTTTTAGTCCAGCAACGCGACCCTTTTCTTTCATCGTTGATCATAATAATTT
>DASWCL010000269.1:0-9786 GCA_036390135.1 Binatia bacterium | reverse complement strand
GTCGATTACAACCGCGCCGACGATGACGACGACGAAAAGAAGCAAGTCAATTAGGCTGCTCTTTTATAATGTCGATTCATCGCGCCGCCATTGTAGACCCCAAGTCCGAGATCGACTCCGGCGTCGAGATCGGTCCCTACGTCGTTATCGAGGGACAGGTCAAGATCAAGCGCGGCACTCGCGTGATGGCGCATGCCTATCTCACCGGTTGCACCGAGATCGGCGAAGACAATGAAATTCATCCGGGCGCGGTGCTTGGCGGCGCGCCTCAGGACGTGGCTTACAAAGGCCAAGAGACCTACCTGCGGATCGGCAACAACAATATTATTCGCGAGCATGTGCAAATTCATCGGGGTACCGCGGCGGGTTCTTCAACCTTGATCGGTGACAATAATTTTCTCATGGCCACCGCCCACGTGGGCCACAATTGCCGATTGGGCAGCAATGTCATTTTGGCCAACGGCGCCTTGCTCGGCGGCTACGTCGAGGTCGGCGACCATGTTTTTATCTCCGGCAATTGCGTGGTGCACCAGTTCGTGCGCATCGGCGCTTATGCGCTGATGCGCGGGCTCAGCGGCACGAGCCGGGATGTGCCACCTTTCGCCATCATCGACTGGCAGCATACAGTGCGGGGTGTCAACGTTGTCGGATTGAAGAGAGCGGGATTCGACGCACCGAGAATCCGTCAAATCCGCGAAGCTTTCCGTATCCTATTTCGAAAAGAACGCAATCTTGCGCTGGCGGTCAAAGAAGTAGAGGCATCCAACAAGGCCAGTCAGGATGTCGTGGCCCTGTTGGACTTTATTAAAACATCGAAACGAGGTGTTTGCTTTGGCGCTAGCGGGTCGCGTTTGTAACTGCTGCGTCGGCCCGCGGGCTCGTCTCGGGCGGTGGCGCGCCGACGAAGTAGATCGGCTCGGTACCCTTTAGGTTGCTCGGCGTCACGACATAATTACCGCGCACTGCGGGGTAGATAATGTTGTTCGCGACGTCGGCTTTGCCACCACTCGCTAGGTAACCGAGTCCGCCCGTGAGCAGGCCCAGTCCCGCATAGGTGACCTTGACCGGAATATAGAAAACGCTCGCGATAGCCGCGCCTACTCCGTAACCCGCCTCTTCTCCGACAGGCTGTTCAGCGGCCTGATTATTCGGCGCCGCCGCCTGCCCATACAAGGGAGAAGCAATTACGGTAACCAATGAAGCCAGGGCAATGCCCTTTAGCAATTGTGTTTTCATGCGCCGAACATATCGCACGAATGTGCTACTGTCAATAATCTTATTTTAAAAAGTACACGATATATTCGATTTCACATCGCGGTTAAACTAATCCGGCCGGGTCGATCGCTCGTTTGGTTCCGCAGGAGAGAGGAAATAACGCTCATAACAGGCGCGGATCCGCTCTCGGCGGGCGCGATAATCGTTTAGCAGCTTCTCTCCGCATTTAGTTTCGGACCTTTTCCTCCGCGTGCGGCGCGCGCCGTAGCCGAGCGCTCTGGCAATGCCGTCAAGCCGGCGGGGTTCGGCCTCAAAGGCATCGATGGATTGGTCTCGCTCCAAGCGCAAGCGGTGGTCTAGGCGACGTAAGAACAAATAGCCGCCGGAGAGCAACTGATAGTCGTCGCGCTTTAAAATTTTTTCCCGGTAGAGCGCCTGCAGCGCTTCAAGAGTTCCGCGCCGGCGCAAGTTAGGAAAACGATGGCCGCGCGTGAGTTGAAGCATCTGGGTAAGAAATTCGATGTCCACCAAACCGCCGCGGCCTTTTTTTAAATTGAAACGGGTCCTGTCTTCGCCGGCCAGCTCGCGCTCCATGCGCATGCGCAGATGATGAATTTCACCGACGCCTTCGGGGTCCAAGCCTTTGCCGTAAGCGAACGCTGCCGTAATGTTTTCAACCTCTTCGCCCAGCGCCGCATCGCCCGCAACATGGCGGGTTTTGATCAGTGCCTGCCTCTCCCATAGTTGGGAACTCGACTTGTGATACTCGCGGAAGGCCGCGAGCGACGAAACCAGGGGGCCGGACTTGCCGGAAGGACGCAGTTGCATATCGATCTTGTACGCGATGCCTTCTTCGGTCGGCGCTGACAGGTAGGAAAGCAGCTTTTGACCGGCGCGCACAAAATAATCATGCACCGGCAGCGCGCCCTGCGTCCCGCCGCGGCTATGCGCTTCTTCAGCGGCATCGTAAACGAAGATCAAATCGAGGTCGGAATTATAATCCAACTCTCGGCCGCCTAACTTGCCGCCGCCGATGACACAGAAGCGTCCATTGACGATCGGCCCGTATTTTTGGCCAAGCTCCGCCAGGGTCAAGTCAAGGGCGGCTTCGAGACAGGCTTCGGCAAGGCTGGAAAGCTGGTTTAGCACTTGGAGCAATTCAATGGCGCCGCCGAGATCGTGCAAGCCGATGCGAATGAATTCTTCGGTTTTGTATCGGCGCAGAGCATTGAGCTTGGGTTCAATGTCGTCGTGCTCGCTGAGAGCGGCGCGGAGTTCCTCCAGCATTTCCTTTCTGCTCTTCTCAATCCGCGTCAGATCGACGCGAATCAAGGTGTCGATCAGCTCCGGACGGTTGAGAAAGAGATCGGTCAGAAACTGGCTATCGGCAAACAGCGTGGTGAGGAGCCGCATGGTTTCCGGATTTTCCGCCAAAAGCGTGAGAAAACCAGTGCGGCCGCCGATGCCATGACTGAACTTGGCGAGATTCAACAACGCTTGATCCGGCGCGCTGGACTTGGCGATCTCGCCGATCAGTGCGGGGCCAAGAGCCCGCATGACTTTTACTCGCTTCAGACTCGGCGGCGCAAAGACTTCGCCATCACGGATGGCAATGAGAGTTTCATAGGCCTTGGCGGGATCGTTAAAGCCGACTTTTACCAACTCCGCCGTGACGATTTCCCGACGATCGAGATCATTCCAGACCGAGAGAGCGGTCGCGCCGCCGCCTTCGATCTCTTTTTGCGCGCCGTAAAAAAGCCGGTCGAAAATACTCCGCACGTTGCGGGTGTGGCGCCGGTGGTCGCGCCAGAAAAGCTGGCGCTCAGTTTGATTCGCCTTGCGCTTATAGCCGAGGCGCCGGGCGAATGCCTGTTCTTTGTCTTTGCCGATGGGAATCGAGTGAGCGTGCGCTTCCTGGACGATTTGCACTTTGTGCTCGGCTTGCCGCAGGAAACGATAGGCGTCCGTCAATTTGTCGCGTTCGTCATGCGAAATGAACTTATGCCGCGCCAACTCGCGCAAAGCCGGCAACGTGCTTGGCCCGCGCACTTCTGATACATAACCACCGTTCACCAGTTGCAGCGCCTGGGTGAAAAATTCGATCTCGCGGATCCCGCCATAGCCAAGCTTGAGGTTGCGTTCTTTATCGCCGCCGGTGAGCAGTTCGTTTTCGATGCGCAACTTCATATGCCGCAGTTCATCCACGGTCGTGTAGTCGAGATAGCGCCGATAAATAAACGGCTGCACTTCTCTGAGAAATTCATCTCCTAGTTCCCGATCGCCGGCCACTGGTCTGGCTTTGATCAATGCGGCGCGCTCCCAGCACTGGCCCCACGACTCGTAATAGAGCATGGAGGAGTTGATCGATTGCACTAACGGTCCGCTATTGCCCATGGGGCGAAGCCGGAGATCGATGCGAAAAACGAAACCGTCTTCCGTGACGTTACCCATCGCTTGAATGATTTTCTTTCCAAGTGCGCTGAAGAATTCTCTCGGAGTGACTTTCCCCTTAAAGCCACCGGTGCTCTCACCGTCATCGCTTTCGTAAAGAAAGATGACATCGATATCGGAGCTGAAATTGAGCTCTCCGCCGCCGAGCTTACCCATGCCGAGAATCACAAAACGATTTTGCTTATTTGATTCAGGCAGATTGAGAAGACCGTAATCCTGCTCGACTTCGGTGCGACAGAAGCGGTAAGCCGCTTCCAGAGACGCTTCCGCCAGCGCCGTCAGCTCTCGAACCGTGTCCTCCATCGTGACCGCGGCCATGAGGTCACGCGCGCCGATGCGGAGATACTCGCACTGCTTATGCCGTCGGAGCGCGGCGCAAAACTCAGCAAACGACATCGTGGGGTTGATCGCCGCTTTTAGCTCCGCCGCGTGTTCGCCGATGGATTTCCGTTTGAGCTTGATCTGACGGAGAAAAGTATTTGGCCACTCTTTTCCCTGGCGAATCAGCACCTCGCTCAGAAAGCCGCTGCTGCCAAGCAGGCGAAACAAATGGGCTAATTCGGCGCGGGGAATTTGCACGCTCACGTTGGCGCCGCCGACATCGAGGAGGGCTAGAAAATGATTTTTTGCCAACTGCGGCGAAGGGCTTGCCTTGATCAAGTTATTGAATTGCGCTGACGCTGGGGTCTTGCGACGAATCACCACGAGGTTAAATTAATGATCCTCTCGCGTCGTTGCAATGGCGCCGCAGAAAGCTAATGAGTTATCTCGTCAAAAACGGCCCCAGGAGCGAATCCGATTTACTGTAATGCAGATGATGGGCAGACGATCGATCGCCATCAAGCGGTATTGGGGATATTTACGGCGCAGACGTCGCACGGCATTGTGGTGCTTTGTCCCGCTCGACAGCGTCCGCGCCGTTCCGAAGACGATCAGATAAGCGAGCTTGTTCCAATCTTCGTCGTAACGATCAATGACGAGTGAGACAGTCGGATTCTCGCGGATGTTTTTTAAGCGTTTGAGCTTTTGCGGCGCGACTTGTTTTGGCTTTTCATCAATCGGTGAATAGAAATGCTTGCCGTCGAAGACAAAGCAAATGGGGACGACGTACGGTCGGCCAGCGGCATCGGCGGTCGCCAGATGCGCGATGCGGGCGGCGCGAATGAGGCGTAAGGCGTTTCGGTTTAGCCGCATGAGGATCGACAAGAGAGGATGGAAGATGGCGGCCGGAGAATGGATCGATGCTCCATCTTCGATCTCCATCGTCAGTTCTACAGCTTGAATTCTCCCAAAGAGCTCGGCGCAAATATGTCCTCTACTTTCAGTGGCCTTTTTAACAGTCCTTGCTCTCCCATGTAGCGGATTAGAGATTCGAGGATGTGGCGGTTGGGCTCGATGCCGTAGGGCCACCAGTCGGGACCGAAGATTTCCCTGAGCTGCTCTCTTTCCCATGAGAGCCACGGAAGCGTGCAGGCATGGGCATTGGAAATATGCATGGTCTTCAGCGCACGGTCTTTTGCATCACAGAAAGCTTTGTAGAGACTGCGCGCGACCCAGGGATGCCGTTCGTACACGTCCTTGCGAATTACGAGGATGTGCATGATGGGAAAAATTTTCGTGCGCTTGTAATATTCGATTTCCACTTCCTTGTAGTTGGGAAAAAGACGGCGTACGTTGCCCGAACCGTTGGCAAGACAGGAGGGACTGCGGGCCGAGATCAGCGCGTCGATCTCGCCGCTCTCGAGCATGCTGTTGAGTGTCCGGTCATCGGGTATCGACTGGACGCTGATTTCCGCCGGAAGCTCCAGTTTGACTCGTTCTTTTCGACCCGGGTCTTCCTGGCCGCCGAGATACCACTTCATGTCTTGCGGGCCCACGCTGTAGTCATCCTTAAAAAACCCACGAATCCACACCGCTGCCGTCATCGCGTACTCCGGAGTGCCGACTTTTTTACCTCTGAAATCTTCGGGTTTTTTGATTCCTGATTCGACGTTGTAGTAGACGGACGAATGTCGAAAGAATCGCGACGGAAAGATCGGAATACCCACGAAGGGGGATTCTCCTCGACCCATCATGGTTATATGGTTCGATAGAGACATCTCCGAGACATCGAATTCTCGGTAGTGCCCCATACGCCAAAAGATCTCTTCGGACTGGAGCGCCAGGTAGTTTAATTTGATTCCCTCCGGCTCGACCGAGCCGTCCTGAAGCGGTTTGGTACGATCGTAATCGCCGCAGGCGACGGTTAAAAATAGTTTCTCCACAGTTCCTCCTTTTTAACTCTTTGGGTCGAGGATAGAAGATGGAGGATCGAGGTTGTCATCATCGATCTTCGTTGATCTTCGACTAATTGGACTCCCAGCGCGAGTAGTGTTGGGCGATGGCGATCAGAATTACCGAGATGACCGAAATCACGAGGCCGATGGCGGCCACGCGGCCGCGCATGCCGTCGAGATAAAGAAAATAAAGCAGCGGACCGAGGGGTTCGGAGCCGGGGCTATAAAGAAACAACGTTGCGCTGAACTCGCGCAGAAAGATTGTCACCAGGATGATCCACCCCGCCAGCACGCCGGGTCGCATCATCGGCATCAGCACGCGGCAAAACGTCGCCAAAAAACCCGCGCCGCAGACGATTGACGCTTCTTCGAGCTCCTTATGAACTTGAATGATCGTACTCGTCACGGCTCTCAGACCGTACGGTAGAAAACGGGTGACGTAGGCGATCAGGATAATCCAAATCGTCGCGTAAATTGGAATCGGAAAATCGACGTAAGCCCACAGCAGTCCCAACGCCATCGCGGTGCCGGGAAATGCCCAAGGAATAAACACCAGGCCCTCGATGATGCCGCGCGCGGCGATTTTCGTGCGCACGGTGATGTAGGCGGCCAATGAAGCGAGGATCATGCAGACCGTGGCGCCGACCAATGCAAGGAAAAGACTATTGCCGAAAGCTTTGTGGACACGCGGCGTATTCCACACGTAGCGGAAATGATCGAGAGTGAGATGCTGCCAGGTTTGCCAAGTAGGCACGTGATAATAGGGCAGCAACGCCACCAGCAGCAAAACCAGGATCGGCAACACGACCAACAGAATGAGCAGCAGCAATGCCACGCCCGACGCCGCGTAGCGCCAGCCGCCGAGGTCGATCTGATGCGGCCGAAAGCCTTTGCCCGTCACGGTCGAAAAGCTTTCGACTTGAGAGGTGAAACGACGGTAGAGATAGACAAAAACAAGCGCGACGGCGAGGATGCCCACGCCGTACGCGGCGGCGAGGTTATGATTGGTCGGAAACGATCCCAGCGCTTCGCGCCAGATTTTCGTTGTGAAGACTTCAATGCGCGCCGGCAGCGCAATGATCGCCGGAGTATCGAAGCTTTCCACGGCGCGGACGAAGTTCAGCGTGCCCGCGGCGAGTATGGCGGGGCGAATCAGCGGGAACGTGACCCGCCGCATAATGCCGAACTCATTCGAGCCGAGAGTTTTGGCGGATTCTTCAAGCGACGGATCCATGCTTTTCAAAGCCGCCGCAACGATTAAAAATGCCAACGGCGTCAAGGTGAGGGACTCCACGAAGATCAGACCCGGCATCGAATAGATATTGAACGGACCTTTTTCCATGCCCAACAATTTCACAAACAAGGCGTTGATTAACCCGTTGCTCGGATTGAGCAACATCACCCAGGAAATCGAAACCAAGATCGGTGGCAATATATTGGGTATAATCGCGGTTAGCTCGAAGAGGCGGCGAAATGGCGCGTTGGTGCGAATGGTGATCCATGCCAACGCGAGCGCAAACAGGAGCGACAAACCCGAAGCGCCGAGACCGAAGATGAATGAATTGAGGAGTAAAGGATAAGCCTCGGGATCGCTATAAGCCCTGACGTAATTTTGCAGGGTAAAATGCCCCGGCACTCCCAAAGGCGCGTCGGTGAGGCTGCCGTAAAAAAGGAAAAAGGTTGGATAGAGACTGAGAAACGCGATGATGCCGCCGACGAAGAGAAAAACCCAGCTCACCGGCTGGCTTAAAAAAGCTCCCAGCCGCGTCCGGCTCCAGACAGTCGTTGGCGACGATCCGAGCGCCAGTGCTCTTTCATCCGCAGGCACAAAGTAACCAAATTAACGCAAAAAGATCTGCTGGTATTCCTTCTTTTTTTCGGCAAATTTCTTTGCATCGAGATCGTACATCTCAACGAACTGGATCTTATCGGCGTCGGGCAGCGGCGGATTCACGCCTTTGCGGTTCACGAACTCGCCCAGCTTGGCGATCATCGCCATGTTCTCAGCACCAAGAAAATAATCGATGAATGCTTTGCCGGCATTGGCGTGAGGCGCCTTGTTGTTTAAGCTCAGATAATGGCCATCGCCCATAAATTTACCGAGCCGAACGTAATCCAAAGGCGCGCCTCGTTGGCCGAAGATGTAAGCGTACTTTATATAGGTGATCGCAATCGGCGTTTCACCTGTGGCGACGCGCTCGGCAGCGGGCAAGAGAGACTCAACCAAGATTGGTTTCTGCGCGGCCAAGTCATGGATAAACTTGTCTGCCTTTTCTTTGCCCATGAGCTTATCGAGACTCGCCACCCACTGCGTCGTCGTGGTGTGCTGGGTCGGATCGGGCATGACGAGCTTGCCGCGATATTGCGGCTTGACGAGATCTTCCAGCGACTTCGGCGCGTCTGCAGACTTGATGACGTCTTTGTTATAAACCACGCCGATGATCACGTTGCGATAGCGCGGCCCGAGATTCGGATCGATGGATTCTTTGGTAAAGTCCTTTGCCGATGGCGAGTCGTATTTGGCGAAAAGGCCTTCCTTAAATATGATCTGCATCGGGTTGTCGTTGGTGAGAATGACATCGAAGAGCGGCTTGCCGGCGCGATATTCGCTCAAAGCGCGGTCCATAACTTTGGTCGCCGACGCGCGCCAGTAGTCGACCTCGATGCCGGTTTTTTTCTTGAACGCATTGAAAGCCGTCTCGGCAACGTCCGACTCCAACGATCCGTAGACGACCGCTTTGCCTTCTTTCTTGCCGGCAGCAATCAGATTTGCGCTCTGGCTATAGAGCGGCGCCGCGCAAAAAATCGTTGCGACGAAAAGCGCGAACACAAAATAGGCTCGATTAAACATGAGGACCCTCCGGATTTTGCCCTCAACGCCGTTCTTTGGCTAAGAGCGCAGAAATATTTTCAGATTTCACCTATCGAGTCAAGCAAGGTTGACTCTGCGAATCGCTGACCCTATAAGAAATTTTTGAATACTGAAAAGGGAGTGACCGCACGCAATGGAAAATGTTGAGTTACTCGTGAAGGACGGCGAAGTTTGGACGCCCGGCGGCTTTGTCGCTGCCGACATCGCGGTCAGGAGCGGCAAAATTGTGGCGCTCGGCAAACCACCGGTGTTGCCGCAAACCGCAAATTTAGTGATCGACGCCAAAGGGAAAAAAGTCATCCCCGGTTTGATTGACACCCACACGCATCATCGCGACCCGGGATTTACTCACAAAGAAGACATCACCACTGCCACGATGGCGGCGGCTGCGGGCGGCGTAACCCTTTCCATCGGCATGCCCAATGTCAATCCGCCGACCACTACCGTCGAACGCTACCGCGCGCTGGTCGAACATCACAGCAAAAACGCCATTGTCGATTTCAATCACAATCCTTCCGGCACGGTGCCCGAAGAAATTCCCGCCCTCGCTAAGGAAGGCCCGCTGGCGTTCAAAATCTTCATGGTCAAGGACACCGGGCGGGATTATCCGCACATGCCCGGCATCGGTCTCAACAACAACGGCGAGCTGTTCAAATGCTTCGAGACCGTCGGACAAACCGGTTTGCCTTTGATGGTTCATCCGCATGATCAGGACTTGATGGACGAGATCGAAGGGCGTTACTGGAAACGCGAAGATCGTAGTCCCCAGGCTTACGCCAAAGCGTACCGCGACTACGACGGCATTATCTGGGACACGGCGATGAGCACGCTGTTTCGCATGCAGAAAGCGCTCGGTGCGCGGCTGCATGTTCTGCACATGAGCACGCCGGAAGGGTTGGCAATGCTGCGTCGCGCCAAAGATGAAGGCCGACCGTGCAGTTGCGAGGTCAATCCCTGGGCGATGTTTCTCGG
>DASWCL010000268.1:0-2417 GCA_036390135.1 Binatia bacterium | reverse complement strand
TTCAAGGCGCCGGTATCCAATCGGATTAGCGTGAGCAGTTGAAAAATTCAGCGGTGCTGACCGACGAATTGGATTGCTCAGGCAGGTAGCGATCTCACCACGTATCCTCGAACTCGATCCTTCAGGTCAGATTCTCACTCCGCGAGAGATCGCAGTGCTGGGTATGATAGCCCAAGGTCTGGGCGACAAGGAGATCGCATTTCGGCTTAAAATTTTCGCCCACACTGTCAAATTTCATACAAGCTCAATTTTTGCAAAACTCGGCGCCTCCAATCGTGCCGAAGCGGTAACGCTCGACAGGGATTGACTTAAACATTTCGCCGTGAAAATAGGGACCGAATAAGTTCCCAGATCACGCTCTGTTGTCCCAGGGGGATGGATGATCAATTGGCTTTGGCTCTGCTCGTCAACTTTGCTTTGTCTTCAGTGGACGTTTATTCACTTCGCCGGTTTTCATCTGGCGCCGCATTTTCAGTCGTTGAGTTCGGGCGTCGCGATCTTCGGTGCGGCGTTCTTATTGTCCTGGGCGGCTGAGCTCTCGCAAAAAGATATTCCGCAAGCACTGGCCATCGCGCTGCTCGCGCTGATTGCGGTTTTACCCGAATATGCTGTCGACATGTATTTTGCGTGGACGGCTGGAAAAGATCCTAAATACGCAGCCTTTGCAACGGCGAACATGACGGGCGCGAACCGTCTATTGATCGGTGTCGGCTGGGCCGCCGTGGTATTTACCTATTGGCTCAAGACGGGCAAGAAGGCAGTACGATTACACCTGGGGCATAGAATAGAAATCTTTTACCTTGGCTTGGCGACCCTGTATTCCTTCATGATTCCGATCAAGGGGCAGCTTGATCTCGTCGATGCGACCGCGATGATCATTATTTTTATTTTCTACATGCGCGCTGCTGCGAAAGCCGAACATGTCGAACCGGAGCTCGAGGGTCCGACGGAGATGATCGAAAGTTGGGGAACGGGTCCGCGTCGCCTATGCACCGCGCTTTTCTTCGTCGTCTCCGGTTTTACCATCTTCATCGCAGCCGAACCTTTTGCCGAGGGACTTTTGGCCACGGGAAGGACCTTCGGAATCGAAGAATTCATCCTGGTTCAGTGGCTCGCACCGCTGGCTTCGGAGTCGCCGGAGTTCATTGTCGCCATTCTTTTCGCTCTGAAAATGCAGCCCGGCACCAGCATGGGCGCGCTGTTATCATCGAAAGTCAATCAATGGACGCTCTTGATCGGCATGATCCCGATCGCTTACTCGATGTCCGCAGGGAACGCGAGGGGAATGCAGATGGACGCTCGTCAGATCGAAGAGATGTTTTTGACGGCAGCGCAATCAATTTTTGCCGTTGCGGTTCTGGCAAATCTTTCGTTTTCGCTGCTGGAAGCGGGCGTCGTGTTTGCGCTATTCTCCACGCAACTCTTCCTTCCAGATCCTCGATTCAGGTTTTATTATTCGTTTTTATATGTTGTCTTAGCGGTCGCCCTGGTGATTTTCAAAAAAGACGCACGCGATGGTTTGCGGGGCTTGTTTTCCCGTTCATCCGTATCGCAAGCGATCGAGAAACGGTGACATCGGCTTACCGTCGGAGCGGACGCTCAAAGGCGATTTTCTATTTATTCGACACAACCGCGGCGACTAGAATTGCGCTGAAGGCATACGGAGGGAACGGAACCTAAGTTTCGAGTCTTGCGGTTTAATGCTTGGCCGCTGCTTTCTCTTCCTTGATGTTTTCGTGGATCAGGCGGGGCACGCCGCCGCAACTAAAGCATCGGGGCGGTTCATATTTGGTTTCGCCTTCTGGATAACGCATGAAACGGCGATAAAAAGGCTTTTCCGTGCCGACGAAGTCATCATAGTAAAAAGCGAGCTTGCCGCACTCGCTGCATTGCAGATACTTTGCCATTGGTTTCCTTCCAATCGCTAAATTTGAAGCGTGCTGTGACTTCTTCTCGTAAAGTCCTGGTGCTCGCGCTAATCATTACACCCGTTTCAGGTCAGAAAAGGATATCCACGAACCTCGAGTAGGTCAATAACTGGCGCAGCGGCAGTTGAGAAATTTCCGATTTTGTTGCATGGATAACAGATAGCAGGAGGCAATGCGGCGCCACAGGAAATCGTGCACAAACGCTTAGGATCTTTCCAAGGAGGATGGAGCTATGGCAATAAAACTTTTTCAATCTCAAACATCGATGTTTTGCGAGAAGGTGCGTATCGTGTTCGCGCTGAAAAAGGTGCCCTACGAGATTGTCGACGTGCGCAAGGACGATCGCAAGTCGTTGATCGAGTACACCGGCCAGAGAAAGGTTCCTTCGATGAATTACAACGGCGAGTGCATTATCGACTCAACGGTGATCGTGGCGCGTCTCGAGAAGGATCATCCCACCAATAGCATTTATCCCGAGGGTGCTGCCAA
>DASWCL010000267.1:0-4068 GCA_036390135.1 Binatia bacterium | reverse complement strand
AAGTTTTTATGAAAGCCGCGCGACACCCGCTGCCACCGCTGTTTCAGAAGAATGAGGTGCTCTTTGGCCACGACAGCACGCCCGCCTTGGTAACATTTGAAATCACCAGCGACGGCAACGTACAAATCTTCTCGCGCGAGGACGGCGCGACTCAGTCTCAGACGGTGCCGTTCCAACCGTTTATGCTGCTCGCGGGAGACGACGGCTTGACAGGGTGGCAAGGTAACGCGCAAGTCGAGCCCCTCGCCGGTCAAGGCGCGTTCAATAAGCTGGCGCTCTTTGCCGATTTGAAACAGCTCGACGACGCCAGATTTTACCTGCAGAGAAAAACCGGCAAGACCCCGTCCGCCGGCGACGCGCCCTATTGGTATTTCAGCGATCCGCTGCAGCAATATCTCTTACTCTCCGGCAAGACGCATTTTCTCGACATGACCTTTCGCGACCTGCGGCGCCTGCAGCTCGACATCGAAATCTACTGCGCCGACGGCTTCACCTTCCCGAATTCGGCCCGAGAGAGTGACTGCGTTACGGCCATCGCCATGTCGGATTCCACCGGCTGGGAGCGCTTAATCTCCGGCAAAGAGTGCGACGAAGCCGAAATGCTGCGTCAGATGGTCAAAGAAATTCAACAGCGCGACCCGGACGTGATCGAAGGGCACAACCTGTTTCGCTTCGACTTGGAATACATCGAAGCTCGCGCCAAGCGGCACAAGGTAGCACTGGACCTCGGTCGCGACGGCTCGCGACTGGGCGGGCATGCGTCGAGAATGCAAATCGCCGAGCGGACGATTAGCTATCGCAAGTATGAGATCTTCGGCCGCCACATCATCGATACCTGGATGCTCGCCCAGCACTACGACATCGCCACCCGCGAACTGGAAAGCTTCAGCCTAAAAGAAATCGCCCGGCACTTCGGCGTCGCCGGTGCGGACCGAACCTACGTGCCGGCGGACAAAACCAGTTGGTACTTCGATCATGACCCCGACACGCTGTTTCGCTGCGCGCTCGATGATGTGCGTGAAACCCGCGCCATCTCGGAAATTCTCTCGCCGAGCTATTTCGTCGAAGCGCAGATTTTCCCATACAGCTATCAGAACATCCCGTTGCGCGGCAACGCGACCAAAATCGACGCGCTGCTCCTGCGCGAATATCTGCACCGGCGACGCGCGGTGCCCTATGCCGACGAAGGACGCGAAGTCCTCGGCGGCTTTACCCATATGGAATTCCAAGGCACCGCCCAGCGGGTGCTGCACTGCGACGTCACGTCGCTTTACCCGTCGATCATGCTGGTGTGCAACTATTTGCCGAAAAAAGACGAGCTCGGCATGTTCGCGAGCTTGCTCCGCGACCTGCGCACCTTTCGCGTGAAAGCCAAAGAGCTCGCACGCGATGCCCAGGACGAGGAAAATCGAACTTATTTCAATGCGCTGCAGTCGACGTTTAAAATCCTCATCAACTCTTTTTACGGCTATCTCGGTTTCCAGATGGGACACTTCAATGATTTTGACGCGGCGAACCAAGTCACGGCCAAAGGCCGCGAGCTGATCCAGTCTGTGATCGCCTGGCTCAAAGAGAACAACGCCAAGATCATCGAAGTCGATACCGACGGCATCTATTTCATGCCGCCCGAGGATGTGAAGAGCGACGCCGACGAGGAGCGGTTGATCACCGACCTCGCGGCGATTCTTCCCCAAGGCATCGAGCTCGAACTCGACGGCCGCTATCCGTCGATGTTTAGCTACAAGATGAAAAACTACGCGCTGCTCGACGAGCAGGGGCGGCTGCATATCAAGGGATCGGGATTGCGCTCCCGCGGCCTCGAGCTTTTTCAACGCGAGTGGCTGGAGGAAATGCTGTTGCTGCTGTTAAAAGACGAGAAGGGGAAAATCCCCGAGCTCTACAATCGTTTCCTCGACGACATTGAACACCATCGACGGGACATTCCTTGGCTGGCGAAAACCGAGGCGCTACAGGACTCGTTGGAGACTTATCAGGCAAAGCTGAAAGCCAAGAAGCGTAACCCCGCCGCGCTTTACGAGCTTGCGCTCAAAGCCGACCGGCCGTACCAGTCCGGCGACCAGATTTCTTATTATGTCACCGGCGCGAAAGCCAAAGTGAAGATCAACGAGAATTGTAAGCTCGCAGCCCAATGGGATCCCCATCATCCCGACGAAAACATCGAACACTACAAGTCCAAGCTCAAAGAACTGTACGAAAAATTTAGACCGTGGATCGAAGGGGCGGTAACCAGCGAGCCGGTTCAACCTTCTTTACTGAGCCTCGAGGGTAACCCATGAGCGCGACGAATCAGAAAGTTGCTCTGATCTCCGGTGGCGCCAAGGGAATCGGCCGCGGCGTCGCTTTGGATCTCGCCGCTCATGGTTGGGCGGTGGCGATTTGCTATCGCACCAGCGCCAAGGAAGCCGACGTCGTCATCCATGGCGTCAACCAATCGGGCGGCGCCGGAATGGCGATCAAGGCCGACGTTTCCGACCCTCAAGCCGCCACCGCACTGGTTCAGCAAGTGCACCAGGAGTGGGGCCGCATTGACGCGCTCATTCACGGTGCTGGCCCGTATCACCGCGTGTCATTGTTGCAGGAAACCCTTGAAGGTTGGCATTCGATGTTCGACAATAATCTTCATCCGGTGTTTTATTTGACTCGCGCGGTGATTCCGATCATGAAAGAGCAAAAGTGGGGTAGAATTGTTTGCTTCAGCATGGCGAACGCCGAACAACTCGTCGCGCAACCGCAGCTGACGGCTCATTATATTTCCAAGGTCGGTTTGCTGGCGCTGTCCCGTTCCTTCGCCAAGCTGATTGCGGTCGACGGCATTACGATGAATTGCGTGTCGCCGGGATTCATCGATTCCGGCAGCGCACCAAAAGAAGAGCTTGAACGGATGGTCAAGTTTATTCCCGCGGGCTACGTCGGCACCGTGGATGACGCGGTTTCCGTCGTGCGTTTCTTGCTCTCGGATGAGGCGCGGTACGTCAACGGCGCTAATCTTCAACTCAGCGGCGCTTGGGGTATATAGCGGCATTTAGAGATAACGAGAATGGCCATCAGCAAAGATCAAGAACGCGCTCTGCAGCTGATTGAAAACGCGATGCAGCATCAGATGGCGCAGGAATTCGACGAGGCGATCCGCCTCTACAAAGAATCCATCGCGGTCTATCCCACCGCCGACGCGCACACCTACCTGGGTTGGACATACAGTTTTGTCGGCAGGCTCAACGAGGCCATCGCCCAGTGCGAAATTGCCATCCAGCTCGATCCCGAATTCGGCAATCCCTATAACGACATCGGCGTTTATCTCATGCAGCAGCAGCACTTTGACGACGCCATTCCCTGGCTCGAGCGCGCCAAGTCTGCCAAACGCTATGACCCGCGCCATTTTCCGTTCATCAATTTGGGTCGGATCTATCTCACCAAAGGAATGATTCAGAAAGCGCTGGAGGAATTTGGTGGCGCGCTGGCGCTCAATCCCGGCGATCAGGAACTGACGCAGCTGGTCGAAGAGCTGCAAACCAAACTGCAGTAATTTTCCGCCGCCGACGGAATAGCCGACCAATAATCGAAATGGCTATTGCGATGCGCCGACCGCGGCGTCGAACAGACCCACGGCGGTCGCCGCTTCTTCCCCGGTGACGATCAAAGGCGGGCAAAAACGCAGCGTGCTCTCGCCGCAGCTCAACAGCAAGAGCCCCCTTTCGAAGCACTTCTGCATGACGCGATCGCGCAACTTTCCGTCCGGCGCGTGGCCGTCGTCGCTATGCTCGAAGTCGACGCCGATCATCAGCCCCAAACCGCGCACCTCGCCGATCGCCGCATGGCGCGTTTGCAGCGCCATTAACTGATCCTTGAGCCGCGCGCCGACCTGGGCGGCGTTTTCCACCAGGCCTTCTTCCAAGAGCTCAATCGTCGCTAATGCCGCGGCGCACGCCACCGGGTTGCCACCGAAGGTGCTGCCGTGCGTGCCCGGCGTCCAGGTGCTGACCTCGGCGCGCGCGATCATCGCCCCGAGCGGCATGCCGCTGGCGATGCCCTTGGCGACGCAGAGAATAT
>DASWCL010000266.1:0-27432 GCA_036390135.1 Binatia bacterium | reverse complement strand
AGAATTTTCTTCTGGCCGTACACCATAAGTTCGGCCTTCCTATCTGGCTCACGGAATATAGTCTCATCCGCTGGAGTGACCCGCCCACTTATCCTAGCTGGGAGCAGCAGGCAAAGTTCGCATCGCAGTCCATCAGGGTGCTCGAGACACTCTCATTCGTGGAGCGGTATGCTTGGTTCTCTCTTCCCCCATGGATGAAAGACGGCAGCGACAGGACCTCGCTCTACTACGAAGACGGAGACTTGACACCAGCGGGGATTGCCTATCAGAAGGGTCCGACCATGCCAGCTTCCAACGCCGATGTCCCTCCGCAAATCGATACTCAATGACAGCGTTTTGTCCCTCCACATAGCCCTGGAAGTCTTTTCGGCCAAGTCACCTATCGTAGTTTGAGATCACCTTGGTTTGTTCATTGCTCGGCATGGGCGCTATCGTTGAGACGAGAAGCGAAAACGCGTTGGCGAACGTGGTACCAAACAGTTCTTTTATCCCGACGATCCGTGTCGTAGCTCCATCGCTCGCTGAGAGCTTCAATAAGCAGCTTGGCGCCGGTCCCATCGATTTGCAGGAGAGTTCCAGCTCTCGGCGGCCTTTTTTTTGAGCGAGCCCCTTCGGACTTCTCGAAAACTTCACGATAGTTAATGCACAAAGATCGACATTAGCCGGCTTTGCGACTTTTCACCGTGTAGTCTTTCCACGTAGTTAGAAGTTTATGAAACTTGTTGGACGTAAGGGGGATATGTTCAAATCCCGGCCCCGCAACCAATCACCCTGCAATCTTGTCGTCTTCTTCTTCGTTAGCCAGGTAAAAAACACTGCCGTGTGGGCCGCCAGATATCAATCCGGCAAAGGCCACGCGGCGTTCGCGACGAGATTGCACGGCATGCCTTAGGTGCTACATTGGCATAGTCGATAGTCGCTTTCGAGAGACCCGCATGAAGGTCAAGCTAGCAAGCCAACATTCCTATCCTTTCATTAGAATCGACCGCGCCTGGAGCGAAGGGTTGCGCGTGATCGTCATTGCATGCGCGCTGCTTTTCACTGCGAACACAAGCCTCATGGCGTCCGGTTCGTACACGGACAAACAGCTGGATGCGCTAGAAGCGCGCGTCGGAAAAACCTATTGGCTCGATCCGCGCAACGGCAAGCCGCCAGCTTTTCTCAGTGCGCCCGCACCCAACGCAACGACCTTCAGCGCGGCACAGAGCGAGCCATTTGAAATCACCGAGCTCGCCGGACGTGCGACAAGAGATCCGTACTATAAAGTTAAGTTCGAATCGGGAAAAATTGGCTACATTCAACCGGAGAAATTTCACGAGGGACTCAACTTGACCATCTTAAGCGCCGATCCGCTCGCGGATGAGAAAAGAAAGGCGGAAGAACAAGCAAACGAGGACAAAAAACGAATCGAATGGATCAATGCACAACCCTGGTCGCCCGCCGTTAAGCAAGCGGCGATTAAAAAGGAGCCGACAGCCGGGCTCACCAGCGCGGAAGTGAAACGAGTCTTGGGCCCGCCGCGGCGCATCACGAAGTCACGCGGCCCATTGAAAGCAGTCGAAGAACAGTGGTTTTATCCGGATGGATCTGTGTTAATATTTAATGGCGGTCTACTAAGCAGGGTGGAGAAGACGAAAAGCTAGGAAGTGGCATTTTCAGCTGCTTGAACCTATCCTGGGTAAACCATCTGAGGTCACCACCACGGCGCCATCGGTTTTTTTCCGCGCGAGAGAGATGATAACCAAGTCGCCTTTTCTTCCGATTCTTGATTAAATTACCGAAACGCCATCGACCCTTTGCGTAACTTCGTTTCCGTTCCCGAACACCCGCCATCGAAGACGACCATCACACTAAAACGCCTGATTTTCTGATAATGCGACAGCTGCCGTCGATGATTATTTCCATTCGCGCTTTAATACGGTCTAACCGTCTCTAGCATGCGTTTTTTCACAAGTAGTTGTCAAAATTCAAAAAAACAGGTACAACCGTTGCGATTTTGCTACGGAGGTATCTCAGTTGTCGCTTAGTATAAAAAAAGCCCGACGAATCAACGATTTGCCGCCCTACTTGTTCGCCGAGATCGACCGCCGAAAGCGCGCGGCTTTAGCGCGCGGAGTCGATCTGATCGACTTGGGAATCGGCGACCCAGATATTCCGACGCCGTCTGTCGTTGTCGAAAAGCTCATGGAAAGCGCCGGCAAGCCCGTCAATCACCGTTATCCGAATAGCTCCGGCATGGCGGAGTTTCGCGAAGCGGTCGCCAATTGGTATCAAGGCCGTTTCAACGTCAAATTGGATCCGGGAAAAGAAGTCGTGTCGCTGATCGGTTCCAAAGAAGGCATCGGTAATATGGCGGTTGCCTTTGTCGATCCTGGAGATGTGGTCTTGGTGGCGAGCCCTTGTTACCCCGTGTATCACATTGGCACAGCTTTTAGCGGCGGCAATAACTATTTTCTACCCTTAAAGAAGGAAAATAATTTTTTACCCGACTTGGACGCCATTCCGACCGAGGTTGCCAAACAAGCGAAGATGTTGTGGATCAATTATCCCAACAATCCGACCGCCGCGGTGGCCGATAAGAGCTTCTTCGACCGCGTCGTCGAGTTCGCCAACAAGCACAACATCATCGTCTGCCACGATGCCGCGTACACCGAAATGGGTTACGACGGCTACCGGCCGATGAGCTTTCTTGAAATCGAAGGCGCGCGCGACGTCGGCATCGAATTTCACTCGTTGTCGAAAACCTTCAATATGACCGGCTGGCGCATCGGTATGGCGGTGGGAAATTCCGAACTGGTCGGCGGTTTGGCGCAAGCCAAGTCGAATCTGGATTCAGGTATCTTTCAGGCAATCCAGGAAGCAGGCATCGAAGCCTTGCGCCTGGGCGATCAAATCGTCGAGCCTTCTCGGAAAATTTACCAAGAGCGGCGTGATATCCTGGTGGAAGGATTGCGCGCCGTGGGTCTTGAATGCGAGAAGCCACGTGCCACGTTTTACGTGTGGGTTTCCTGCCCAAAAGGACTATCGTCGGCCGATTTTACGACCAAGTTGCTCGAAGAAGCCGGGGTGGTGACCACTCCCGGAAATGGTTTCGGCGATGCCGGCGAGGGCTACGTTCGTTTTACCGTGTGCGTTGACAAAGAACGGCTGCGGGAGGTTGCGGAGAGGATCCGACGGGTCAAACTCTAAGATACTTTCCCAAGCAGTAGCATGGCGAACGCGATAGCCCATCAAGTTTACGTCGGTATCGGCTCCAACGTGGGCAGCAAAAGAGAAAACTTTTTTGAGGCAGTGAGCCGGCTTGCCAAGCTGCCCGACACGAGGGTCCTCAAAGAATCGTCGCTCTACGAGAGCGAGCCTTTAGGCGATGCCAAAGAGTGGTACGTCAATGGGGCGGTGGAAATCGAGACCAAATTCAAGCCCGATGTACTGCTCAAGAAATTCAAAAACATCGAGCGCGCCATGGGCCGCAAAAAGGTCAAGAAGCGCTGGGGTGCGCGCATCATCGATTTAGACATTCTCCTCTACGACTCGGCGGTCTTAAAAAAGAAAAGTCTCAAAATCCCGCATCCTGAAATGCCTAACCGCAAATTTGTGCTGATTCCCCTCAGTGAGATCGCGCCACAGGTTGTTCATCCAGAGCTGGGTGTGACCATTTCCGAGCTGCTGATCAACGTCAAGGACGACAAAAAAGTTCACTTGCATCACGCTTGAGCCGTCGCCCGCTACTGTCCTCGAGGGAGCAAAATGCTACCGCTCCGTCTGATCCTGATATTTCTAATTTTTTATATTATTTTGTCTGTGGTGAAATTGGCCTTCCATGGCGGAAAGCCGAGGTCAGCCAAGCGGCGAGAGTTCGATCGCGGCCGCGACGAGGAAGAAATGGTGCTCGACCCACAATGCCACAGCTATGTGCCGAAGTCTGACGCCATCGTAAAATCGGGCGAGTATTTTTGCAGTCAAGAATGCGCCCGTCTTTATCTACTATCCCGGTAGCGCCTGCAAGATTTTTTCCTGAACGGCATCGAAGCCGCCGTTAGACATGACCAGCACAATATCGCCGGGCCGGGCCTCTCGCGCCAAGGCGCAGGCAATCTCCCCGGCGCTACCCATGAGCTGAGCTTTCGCCTGCGCCGCGACCCGGTTAATGTGGCTCACGACATTTTCGACGGAAAGCCGCTCGTTCTCAGGAACTTTTTCCGGTTGGTAAATGCCGGCAACGATGACCCTGTCCGCGTGCGCCAACGCCTCAGCAAATTCTTTTTCAAAAATGTTTCTTTTACTGGTATTGCTGCGCGGCTCGAAGACAGCCCACAGGCGCCGGCCTCGATAAGCCGTCCTGACGGCGTCAATGGTTTCGCGCACGGCGGTGGGATGGTGCGCAAAGTCGTCGATCAACAAGACGCCGCCACGTTCGCCGCGAATCTCCTGGCGCCGCTTGACTCCGCTAAATGTGCGGAAGCCTTCGAGCAACTGATCTCGCTCGATACCCATCGCTCGGCCCATCGCATAAACGGCAAGCGAATTCATCACATTGTGGCGGCCGATAACACCGGCTTCGACCCGCCCGTCGGCTTTGCCGCGGTAACAGGGGGTAAAAAACGTCCGGCCCTGGTGAAACCGAATCTCCGCTGGCGTCCAATCAGCGTCAGCGCCGCTGCCGTAGCTAACCCGGCGACAGCGTCCCGAGGCGGCAAGTTCGGCTGCAGCCGGGTAATCGGCACAGGTGACCAACAAACCGTCGTTGGGAATGATGTCGATCAATCGAACGAAGGCAGACTTCAGGTGATCGAGATCGCGATAGATATCGGCGTGATCGAATTCGACGCTGGTCAGGATCACATTGCGCGGGCGGTAGTGAAGGAACTTGGGTCCCTTGTCGAAGAACGCTGTGTCGTATTCATCGCCTTCGATGACCACATGATCGCCCTTGCCGACTCCCCAGCCGCTGCCAAAATTGAGCGGCACGCCGCCGATGAAAAAGCCGGGGTCCAACCCGGCGCACGTCAATACCCATGCGGCCAACGCGGTCGTGGTGGTCTTTCCATGGGTGCCGGTGACGACCAGCGAACTGCGCGTGCCGATCAGAAACTGGCCCAACGCTTGGGAAAAAGAAATGTAAGGAATATTTTGCGCGAGCACGACATCGGCTTCCGGGTTGTTGCGCGACACCGCATTGCCCACGACCACCAGATCCGGAGGGGGCGCGACATGTTCGGCGTGAAAACCCGGCAACACATCGATGCCGATTTCTCCGAGATAAGTGCTCATCGGCGGATAAACGTTTTGATCGGAGCCCGTCACCCGATAACCGCGTGCCTGCAACAGACCGGCAAGCGATGCCATCCCGACACCGCAGATCGCAATCAAGTGAATATGGCTGCCGGCCGGCGGAAGATCGCTCATGGGAAAAGCACTTTCATGATCCGATCGTGGATGTGCGGCCGGAACGCTTTGATTTTTTCGTTCTTGCGCGTCGGGTGAATGCGGTTGGTCAGCAGCACGACATAGCAATTCTTTTCCAAATCCCACCAGATCGAGCACCCCGTGAATCCCAAGTGCCCGACCGAGCGCGGCGAAAAAAAACTGCCACTGGCGGACATCCCGGGAGACGGCGTATCCCATCCGAGCGCGAAGGTGGAATCCTTGAGCGATGGATCTCGGGTAAGAAACTCTTGCACCACCGCTTGCGGCAGGAAGTTATCTTTGCCTTGAAGGCACTGGCTTGTGCGCACCAGAAAAGTGTGAATATCGCGTGCCGAAGAAAACAACCCAGCGTGGCCGGCCACTCCACCCATGGCATAGGCGTTGTCGTCATGCACCTCGCCGCAGAGAATTTTTTTTCGCCAGGGGCAATTTTCCGTCGGCGCAATGACTTCTTCGACCGGCTGCAGGCGCCGCGTTCGGAGCTGGCTGAGATCGACGAACCCGGTGGAACGAAGCCCCAACGGTTTAAAAATCCGCTCCTGACAGAAGCGGTCGAAGGTATTCCCGGTAAGAACCTCTACGGCCTCGCCTAAGATTATAAAACCGAGATCACTATAAACGCTCAGGCTCCCCGGTGGGCTCGTCGCCTTTTCGCGATGAATCAATTCGTAGACGTAGTTTTTCGCCGCTCGGCTCGCGACGAAGTTGATGCGTCCCGACTTTTCGCTTTTGACGATCTCCTCGAAGAACGCTTTCCAGGCTGGCAATCCCGCGGAATGATTGAGCAGATGGCGAAAGGTCGTGACGCTCTTGCCGAGCACGCCATACATGGGAATCACGCGAGTCAGCTGATCGTCCAAACGCAACTTTCGCTCGCGCACAAGCAGCATGAGCGCCACGGTCGTCGCCATCGGTTTGGTCAATGACGCGAGATCGAAGATCGTGTCCAAACGCATCGGCGACTTATGCGGCAGCAGCGAGCGCTGACCGAACGCCTGTTGGTAGACGACGTCGCCGTCCTTGCCTACGAGCAAGACCGCTCCGGGAAAGACTCCGTCGTTAACCGCCTCCTGAAAGGTATCTTCGACCGAATGAAAATCCATGATTGAGCGCTTAGACGATTTTTGCGAGCACACCTTTCGAGTGACTGGAGAAAACGAAGCGAATTAGTCGACGGCCAAGTGCCCGGCCTAACGCCGCCCGGATCGATTCAAATGACCGGGGACTCCAGCAGCTCCAATGTGGCCGCGTTGCCATCCAGAGTTGTTCGCGCGCCGAACGGCAGCGCCAGGTTCTCCCGGCCATGGCCTGCTCTCATTCCCATCACTACCGGATAGGCCGCATTGCAGAAGAGGTCAAGAACGATCTGCTTAATGTCTCTCGGGCCATTCCCATCACAGTCGGTAAAATCACCGAACACGATGCCGGCCAACTGGTCTAATTTGCCCGCCATTTGGAGTTGTGTGAGCATCCGTTCGACGCGGTACGGCTTCTCGCCGACATCCTCTAAGAATAATAATTTTCCTCGGGTGTCTATCTCGTAAGGCGTCCCGAGCGTGGTTACCAGGATGGATAAACAGCCGCCCATGATTTCCCCCTCCGCCCTGCCCGGTCGAATCACGTCGCCCAAATCCAGTTTCCAGCCGCGCAACTCGCCGGTCAGCAAGCGCCATAGGTGCGCCCGACTCTGCGCGCTCAAGCCGCGGGCAATATCCATCGCGACCATCGGCGCGTGAAATGTCAACATCCCACAGAATTGGCGCAGCCAATTGAGCAACACGGTAACATCACTATAACCGACAAAAATCTTCGGTTTTTTTTGGAGCAACGGACTCAGGTACTGAAGTAGCTGAATCGAGCCAAATCCGCCGCGCGCGCAAAAGATCGCGTCGATATCGGTGCGGCGGAAAAATTCCAATAGATCCTCGGCCCGGTGTTTGGGGTCGCCGGCGAGATAGCCCTTGCTTTCGAACAAGTGCGCTGCCAGCTCAACCTCGAAGCCCTCGGCGCGGATCGCTTCGATGCCCAACTCAAGCGGCTCCTGTTCAATCGTTCCCGCCGGTGCCACAACGCCAATGCGTCCGCCGCGCTTCAAGCGCAGAGGCTTATGCACAGCCAATTGATTTTTGCCCTGCTTATGCGATCGAAGCAAACCGGCGGCCTCGTCTACCCTGTGGATAACGTTTAAGGGACGCAATCAGTATTTGTTTGAGGTTCCCATATTGGCAAAAAAGCTCCCTATGTACAAGAATTTTTCGCGCATCCACGCGCTCTACCAGTAGAGGACGGCATCACCACAGCATTGACTTCGCGTCGCTGCCCGGATAAATACCAACTAGTATCCACAATTTCTCCCCGATCATCGCACCGGTTCTTGGCAAGTTATCCACAGGGTTACCAACAGCCTATGAAAGTCAGGCCAGAAGAGCTCGAACGATTCGCCACCCAGTTGATCAAGAGCTACGGTGACAAAGAATTAATCGTCACCCAGTCCGACGATCGCGTGCTTAAGAGCAAAATCGTCGACATCATCGCGAAGAACTTTGCCGAAGAAGAAGCAATCGAGGAGGAAGCTCGTAAAATACTGGCGGCCCATACTCGCGGGGCGCGTGACTTGGATTCTTACAAAATGTTTCTGTTGGCAAAGCAAAAACTTGCGGCCAAACGAGGCTTTATCTTGTGACCCGAATATCTGACAGCCGCATTTCTCACCTGGCGCACCTGATTATGGAAGGTTTACGCAAAGCAAAATTGGCAGACTTTCCCAACGAAGGCCGGGCGCTGACGGAAACAAAACAGGACCTGCACGCTTTTTTTCAACGCGAAGATCAGATCGACGATGTTGTGCGCCAAAAAATCAGCTCGCTATCCCGTCAGGTGCCGCCCGGCAGCCGGGAGTGGGACATTCTTTATAGAAAATACTTCGAGGAGGAATCCCGTAAGCACCATAGATAGCGCTGGGCGGCTGCTGGCGCCAAACTCGTCGCATAATGAATTTTGAATGAGCAAAAACCTTGACATCACTAGATTGATGCTTAGATTCGTCTTGCTCTTAATCTACCAGGGGTAATTGCTCGGCGTAGCTAAGGGCAAATTCCTTAAAAATCAGTCAGTTAAATCAAAAATCTGAAAGGGGGCAGGAAGTGAAAATTAGGCCTTTACAAGACCGGGTCATCGTCAAACGCGTCGATGAAGAGGAAAAGAGCAAGGGTGGAATCATCATTCCCGACACCGCAAAAGAGAAACCACAAGAGGGAAAAGTGGTCGCCGTCGGCAAAGGGAAAGCCAACGACGACGGTAAAATCACTCCACTCGACGTCAAGGTGAACGACCGCATCCTGTTCGGAAAATATTCCGGCACTGAGATCAATTTCGATGGCGACGAGCACCTGATCATGCGCGAGGAAGATATCCTGGGCGTCATTGAAAAGTAATTTTGAAGAAAATTTGAGGAGGAAACGATGGGAGCTAAAATTGTTAAATTTAATCGGGATGCGCGTGACGCGATACTTAAAGGTGTCAATATTCTTGCCGATGCCGTAACGGTCACGCTAGGTCCCAAAGGGAGAAATGTCGTCCTCGATAAATCCTTTGGCGCGCCGAATGTGACCAAGGACGGCGTAACGGTCGCCAAAGAAGTCGAGCTTGAAGACAAGTTCGAAAACATGGGCGCCCAGATGGTGAAGGAAGTCGCGAGCAAGACTTCAGACGTGGCCGGTGACGGCACGACCACAGCCACTGTTTTGGCGCGGCAAATCTTCGCGGAAGGTGTGAAGCTAGTCGCTGCCGGCCACGATCCGATGACGCTCAAGCGCGGGATCGACAAGGCCGTAGACGCGATGATCGGTGAGCTGAAGAGCCTTTCCAAAGCCACCAAAGATCCGAAAGAGATCGCTCAAGTCGGCACCATCGCCGCAAACAACGATTCCACCATCGGCGATGTGATCGCCGAAGCGATGAATAAAGTCGGCAAAGAGGGAGTCATTACCGTCGAAGAAGCCAAGGGGCTCGAAACCACGCTCGATGTCGTCGAAGGCATGCAATTCGACCGCGGCTATCTCTCGCCGTACTTTGTTACCGACCCAGAGCGAATGGAGTGCATACTCGAAGATGTCTATTTGCTGATCCACGAGAAAAAAATCAGCAACATGAAAGAGATCCTGCCGATCCTCGAACAGATCGCCAAATCCGGCAAGCCTTTCATCATCATCGCTGAAGACATCGAAGGCGAAGCTCTCGCCACTTTAGTCGTCAATAAAATCCGCGGCACTTTGCGTTGCGTGGCGGTTAAAGCCCCCGGCTTTGGCGATCGACGCAAAGCTATGCTCGAAGATATCGCCGTGCTGACCGGCGGCAAACTGATCGCCGAAGAACTGGGTATCAAGCTCGATAACATCGCCTTGCAAGATCTCGGGCGTGCCAAGAGGATCGTCGTCGACAAGGACAACACGACGATCGTCGACGGCGCCGGCAAGAAATCCGATCTCGAAGGCCGCATCAAACAGATCCGCGCGCAGATCGACGAAACGACGTCGGACTACGACCGTGAGAAACTGCAGGAGCGTCTCGCTAAATTAATCGGCGGCGTCGCGGTAATTAACGTAGGCGCGGCCACGGAAGTCGAAATGAAAGAAAAGAAGGCGCGCGTCGAAGACGCGCTCCACGCCACTCGCGCGGCGGTAGAGGAAGGAATTGTTCCCGGTGGGGGCGTTGCCCTGCTCCGCTCCGCTGTCGCCCTGGAAAAATTGCGAGTTTCCGGGGATGAAAAATGGGGCGTTAATATCATCAAGCGCGCTGCCGAAGAACCGCTTCGGCGCATCGCTATCAACGCTGGCGTAGAAGGCTCCATTGCCCTCCAGAAAGTCAAAGAAGGCAAAGGCGCTTTCGGATTTAACGCCGCTGCGGAAGAATATGAGGACCTTTTTAAAGCCGGCATCATCGATGCCACCAAAGTCGTTCGCACGGCGCTTCAGAACGCCGCTTCAGTAGCGAGCATGTTGCTCACGACCGAAGCGATGGTCGCCGAGAAGCCGGACGACAAGTCGGCAATGCCAGCAATGCCTCCTGGAGGCGGTATGGGTGGAATGGGTGGAATGGGTGGAATGGGCGGTATGATGTAAATAAGCATCGATCCTATCGCAACAGGCCCGCTACGCGCGTCAGTAATATGGCGCTCGTAGCGGGCTTTTGTTTTTCCTACATGTGTTTTTTCCACCTTGACTCTGGAAAATTTTCATATTAGTTTGCTTTGAAACTTTCCCCTGAAAATATCGCGATTTAGCAACACTATTCATGTTTGAATCCTTAACCGACAAGCTCGAGCTGACTTTTAAGCGGCTGCGCGGCCAGGGCAAGATCACCGAGAACAACATCGACGATGCTCTGCGGGAAGTCCGCCTAGCCTTGCTCGAAGCCGATGTCCACGTCAAGGTGGTGAAGACCTTCCTTGACTCGGTGAAGACCAAATCGATGGGGCAAGAGGTGCTGCAAAGCCTCAGCCCCGAGCAGCAATTCATCAAAATCGTCCGTGACGAGCTGATCAGTCTCTTGGGCGGCAATTTCTGCGAGCTCGATCTCAAGGCGGCACCGCCGGTCGTCATCATGCTGGTGGGCTTGCAGGGGTCCGGCAAGACGACGACCTTGGCCAAGGTCGCCCGCTACCTTAAGAAAGAGAAGAAACGCACGCCTTACCTGGTGCCGGCCGATATCTACCGTCCGGCGGCCATCGAGCAGTTGAAGGTTCTCGGACGAGAATTGGCATTGCCCGTGTACGATTCCAATCCGGAAAATTCGCCGGTGGCCATTTGTCGAGAAGCTCTCGAAGAGGCGAAGCGAAAATTCTGCGACGTTATGCTCGTCGACACCGCAGGGCGACTGCACATCGACGAAGAGCTCATGCAAGAGCTAAGCGCGATCAAAGACGCCGTGCGTCCGCACCAGATCCTGTTTGTTGCTGACTCTATGACCGGGCAAGACGCGGTGAATCAGGCACTGGGATTTGACAGCAAGCTTGGACTTTCCGGTATCATCCTGACCAAACTCGATGGCGACGCCCGCGGCGGCGCGGCGCTCTCGATCCGTGAAATGGTGGGCAAGCCGATCTTGTTTTCCGGCATCGGCGAAAAACTCGATGCCCTCGAGCCGTTCTATCCGGACCGGCTGGCGTCGCGGATTCTCGGTATGGGCGACGTGCTCTCGCTGATCGACAAGGTCCAGCAGAACGTCGAGCAAAAAGAAGCTGCGCGCCTGCAGCAGGCTTTTCAGAAACAGCAGTTCACGTTGGAAGAGTTCCAGTTGCAGCTCCAGCAGATCAAGAGAATGGGGCCCGTCGGCGGCCTACTGGAAATGATCCCGGGAGGCAAGAAGCTCGCTTCCCAGGTCGACGCGGAGAAGGCGGAGAAGGAGCTGAAGCGGGTCGAAGCGATCATTAACTCAATGACGCTGCAAGAGCGACGCAATCCGGCTGTTCTGAACGGCAGTCGGCGCCGGCGCATTGCGCAAGGGAGTGGTACCACGGTGACCGACGTGAATCGTTTGATGAAACAATTCTTGGAAATGAAAAAAATGATGCAAAGGGTGAGCAAACTGGGAGTGCGATCGCTCCTCGGCCGAATGCCGAACCCTTTCCAATAATAAAGGAGAAGGAACAAAAGCATGAGCGTAACCATTCGTATGAGCCGCCACGGGGCGAAGAAAAAGCCTTTTTACCGTATTGTCGTCAGCGACCAACGCTTTCCGCGCGACGGCCGTTATATCGAACAGGTTGGCACCTATGATCCGAGGGCGAAGACGGGCGGCGTAAAACTCAGCCAGGAAAAGATCGACGCCTGGATCAAGAAGGGCGCCAAGCCGTCGCAGACGGTTTCCGAACTGATCAAGAGAGAAAAGAAGGCCAGCTAAGTTTCCCATGAAGGAATTGGTTCAGTACCTCGCAAGATCCCTGGTCAGCAATCCCGACGCCGTTGAGATCAACGAAATCACCAACGACGGCACCTCGGTATTTGAACTGAAGGTGGCGAAGGAAGATCTCGGCCGCATCATCGGCAAACAGGGACGCACGGCGAAATCAATCCGCACTCTGCTCAACGCCGCAGCATCGATCAGCAACCGCAAAGTCGTCCTCGAAATCGTCGAAGAGAGATAGCACCCGCGGGTGCACACGCCGATGGCTGAACCCTTAGTTCCCCTCGGTGAAATCGTCGCCACTCACGGCCTGCTGGGTTGGTTGAAACTCAATCCTTTCAATCCCGAGACCAAGGCGCTCGCTACGGGCGTGGAGGTTTTCCTCGATCAGCCGGGAAATCAATCAGTACACGAGCTCGAAGCGAGTAAACCGCACAAGCATCAGTGGCTCATTAAGCTGCGCGACCTGAACAGCATCGACGCTGCCGAAAGCTACTTAGGCTCTACCCTTTCCGTAGCGGAAACCGCCCTCGAAGTATTGGCGCCCGGCCAGTATTATCATTATCAAGTCATTGGCTTCGAGGTGTTCGCCGTGAGCGGCGAGCGGATCGGAACGATTGCATCGACGATGCCGACTGCCGGGGGCGAGCTTTACCTAGTAACCGGACCGACTAAAGAACACCTGATTCCGGCGGTCAAAGAGATCATCGAAAACGTCGATTTTACTGAACGCAAAATGACCATCAATCCGCCCGCCGGATTGCTCGATCTTTGATTGCATCCGAAGCGTCGTTTGCACGCCGATGCTCAACTTTACTATCATCACGATTTTTCCGCAGATGCTGAGCTCCCCTCTCGGCCACAGCATTTTAAAAAAGGCTCAGGAAAACGGCCTGATCAAGTTCGACATCGTCGATTTGCGCAACTATGCGACCGACCGCCACCGGACCACCGACGACGCACCGTATGGCGGCGGTCAGGGTATGGTGATGAAACCGGAGCCGCTGATCGCCGCAATCGATCATGCCCGCAGTCAGGCTCCCCATTCCCGGGTCATTCTTCTCACGCCGCGCGGCCGGGTGTTCGACCAGCAAACTGCGGGGAGACTTTCCCAGGAAAAAAATATCATCTTGATCTGCGGCCGCTATGAAGGCGTCGACGAACGAGTCACGGCGTTTGTCGATGAAGAAGTTTCCATTGGCGACTACACGCTAAGCGGCGGTGAACCGGCGGCAGTCGTGGTGATCGACGCGGTTGCGCGCCTGATTCCGGGCGTTCTGGGCAACGAGAATTCGTCGGTTGAAGAATCCTTTACCGATGGCTTGCTCGAATATCCGCAATTTACACGTCCCGAGGAGTTTCGCGGCATGAAAGTCCCGGACGTTTTGCTCTCCGGTGATCACGAGCGGATCAAAACATGGCGCAGAGAGCAAAGTCTGAGCCTCACTCGGGAGCGACGCCCCGACCTCTTCGCGAAAGCCGCGCCGAGCGGCAAAGCGCGAGCGCATGCGGGATCGGCGAAAGCGCCCGTCTACCTCGCCTTGCTGCACCATCCGGTATACGACAAAAACGGCGTCATCGTCACCACTGCGGTCACGAACATGGACATCCACGATATTTCGCGCGCCGGGCGCACTTACGGCGTGCGCGGGTTCTTCGTCGCAACGCCGGTCAAAGCGCTGCAGAGGCTCGCACGCAAAATCATCGAACACTGGGAAGTGGGTTACGGCAGCCGATATAACACGACGCGCAAGGACGCGCTGGCGCTCGCGCGGATTTGCGATACGCTTGACGACGCCATCATTGCGATCGAACGGGAAACAGGTCAAAAACCGCTGATCGTGGCGACCTCCGCCCGGCGAACGGCTAACCGCGCCTCTTTCGCCGCGCTCCAAGACATGTTACATAAGGAAACTCGGCCCTTTCTTATTCTCTTCGGTACCGGTTGGGGCCTGACAGAAACCATACTTTCACAAGCAGATTACGTTCTAGAGGCGATTGAAGTCCGTGCCGATTTTAACCATCTTTCGGTGCGCTCGGCAGCGGCAATTATTTTAGACCGCCTTCTGGCTGCTGACAGGAGTTGATCATGAATACGGTAGGCCAATTAGAAGCCCAGCAAGCGAAGCAAGACGCGCCAGCACTCCGGCCGGGGGAAACGGTTCGCGTCCACGTCAAAGTGGTCGAAGGCGAGAAGGAGCGCACTCAGATCTTTGAAGGCATCGTCATCGCTATGTCGGGGAGCGGCAGCCGCGCCATGTTCACCGTGCGAAAGATTTCCTATGGCGTTGGCGTAGAACGCATCTTTCCGATCCATTCGCCGCGCATCGACAAAGTCGAAGTCGTCTCGCGCGGCAAGGTGCGGCGCGCAAAGCTCTATTATCTCCGGGAACGATCCGGCAAAGCCGCGCGACTCTTCGGCGAAGACTGATCCCACGCCGCCGGAGGCGCACTTCAGCCGCCGAGAACGTTTCCGTTGCCCTCGAAAACCGCGCCGGGGTGCACCCGCAGCTCACCGACCCGGGCTTCGCCCTTGAAGTAACCGCCCGGCAAAACCTCGAAACAACCCATCGACTGCACCGATCCCACCAACCGTCCCTCCAAGTGAACTTGGCGCGCCGAGATATGCGCGTCGACTTGGGCGTTGGAGCCGATCACCAGGAGCTCGGTAGATTTGATTTCTCCGGTAAAATGGCCGTCGATCTTCACCGGCAGATTGTAGCTGAGCTTGCCGGAGATCGATGAGTTGGCGAACAAGACCGTTCGCGGCGCGGCTCCTTGGATAAATGACGGGTTTTCTTTATTCTTCACAATCGCCATGCTTCCAGCGTAATTGATTTCGCAGTTTAACACATAACGGCCTCGCGCAGCGAATGGATGAGGTTCAACGGTGAGCCTGTATTTAAGCGGCTTCGCCGTGGTAGCATAAAATCATGGATCTTTTCGAAGCCCAAGCGGCGCCGGACCGGCAGGTTTCTCAACCGCTCGCCGAACGGATGCGGCCAAAAACACTCGCGGAGTTCGTCGGGCAGGACCATTTGCTGGGCCCCGGGAAACTTCTGAGCGGAGTGGTCGGCGCGGGCAAACTCCAGTCGCTCATTCTTTGGGGTCCTCCGGGCAGCGGTAAAACAACGCTGGCGCAAATCCTGGCGCAGGGAGCGGGCGCAGCGTGTGTGAATTTTTCCGCGGTCACGTCGGGCGTTAAAGATCTTAAGAGAATTATTCAGGAAGCCGAACAACGACGCCGTCTCGGCAAATCCACCGTGCTCTTCGTTGACGAGATCCATCATTTCAATAAAGCGCAGCAAGATAACTTTCTGCCCCACGTCGAGCGCGGCACGTTGATCTTGATCGGCGCCACTACGGAAAATCCCTCTTTCGAAGTGATTTCACCGCTGCTCTCGCGTTGCCAAGTATTGGTGCTCAAGACGCTTGCACCGGCCGAGATCGGCAAGATCATTGACCGCGCACTCCAGGATCGTGAACGCGGCTTGGGATCGATGGGGCTCGCGATTTCCATTCAGGGCCGGCCATTTCTAGTCGAGCAATCGCAAGGCGATTGTCGCGTGGCGCTCAACGCGCTGGAAGCAGCGGCAACCCTGGCGCAAGCACACAATCAAAAAGAAATCGGGCTGGCGCATTTGCAAGAGGCGCTGCAGAAAACGCCGCTCCGCTATGACAAAGCGGGCGAGGAACACTACAACGTGATCTCCGCGTTCATCAAAAGCATGCGCGGCAGCGATCCCGACGCCGCTATTTATTGGATGATGCGCATGCTCGAGGCCGGCGAAGATCCGCTCTTTATCGCCCGGCGCATGGTGATCTTCGCCGCAGAAGATATCGGCAATGCCGATCCGCAAGCGCTGCAAATCGCCATCGCCGCCAAGGACGCCTTTCACTTCGTCGGACTTCCGGAAGGGAGAATTCCCCTGGCGCAGGCGGTCACGTATCTCGCCAGCGCGCCCAAATCGAACGCGTCTTATAAAGCGATGCTCGCCGCGGCCGAGGACGTGCAGCAACACGGCACGCTGGCGGTACCGCTACATCTGCGCAACGCGCCGACACCTTTGATGCAAAATCTCGGCTACGGCAAAGACTACAAATATGCCCATAACTATGCCGGTCACGTGGTCGGTCAAGAGCACTTGCCTGAGGAGCTGCGCGGCAAACGATATTACGCGCCGTTCGATTCCGGCCACGAAAAGCAGATCAAGGAGCGGTTAAAGTTGTGGGAAGAAAAAAAGAAGGATTCAAAAGGCTAAATACCCCGAGGCTCCGCATTCGCAACTCTTTGACGAGGCCTATTCTTGAATTCCCGCCAAATCCAGCAAAAAAACGTAGGAGAATGCGGTTTCGCGATGACGCCGAAAGCGCCCCGAAGCGCCCCCATGACCGGCATCCATGTTGGTTTTCAATAATAGGCGCTGTCGATCCGTCTTGAGCTCGCGCAGCTTTGCCACCCACTTCGCCGGCTCCCAGTATTGCACCTGCGAGTCGTGTAACCCGCCCGTAACGAGCATCGCCGGGTAAGCTTTTCTTTCGACGTTATCGTAGGGCGAGTAGGACAGCATGTAATCGTAGCCTTCCTTTTGATTCGGATCGCCCCACTCGTCGTACTCGCCGGCGGTAAGAGGAATCGACGAGTCGAGCATCGTGGTCACTACGTCGACAAACGGCACTTCGGCGACGATGCCTTTGAATAGATCCGGCCGCAGGTTACTGACCGCGCCCATCAATAAACCGCCCGCGCTTCGCCCCATGGCAAAAAGTTTCTCCGGCGCCGTGAATTTTTCACGGAGAAGGAATTCCGCGCAGGCGATGAAATCACTAAAGGTGTTTTTCTTCTTGAGCAGTTTGCCGTCGTCATACCACTGACGCCCCATCTCCTGTCCGCCGCGAACATGCGCGATAGCGAAGACAAAACCGCGATCAACCAAGCTCAGGCGCGGCGATGCGAACGACGCATCGATGCTTAATCCATAGGACCCGTAGCCGTAAAGCAGCAATGGGTTTTCTCCGTCTTTTCTCGCGCCCTTTCGGTAAAGAAGCGAAATCGGTATCTCCGTGCCGTCTGCGCCGCGGGCATAGAGTCTTTCTGTTGTATAATTATTCGAATTGAAGCCGCCAAGCACTTCCTCTTGCTTCAGTAGCGTACGCTGTTTGGTCATCATGTCGTAGTCATAGATCGACACCGGCGTCTTCATCGAAGTATATTCAAACCGCAGCGTGGTCGTGTCGAACTGCAAATTCACATTAAGATTGGCTCGATACGCCGGCTCGTCGAACTGAAGATAATGCTCTCCGGCGCCGGACCATGGAACGACGCGTATCTGCGTGAGGCCGCGCGCCCGTTCTTCCAACACGAGGTAATTTTTGAACAGCTCAAAATCGCCGAGATAAGCGTCCTCGCGATGAGGAATTATTTCCCGCCAGTGCTCTCTCTCGGGCTTATCCACCGGCGTTGACATCAAACGAAAATTTTTAGCTTGGTCGTTGGTGCGGATCAGGAACCGATCCTCAAAGTGCTCGATGTGATACTCATGCTCGCGCTCCCGTGGCAAAAATATCTTGAAGGTGCCGCGCGGATTGTCGGCCTCGAGATAACGGTACTCCTGGCTGACGGTTTGAGACGAAACGATCATGAGAAATTTCTTGGACTTGGTCTTGAAGATGTACGCGACGAAGGTCTCGTCGTTCTCTTCAAAAACAAGCTCGTCGTCTGCGGGGTCGGTGCCAACGACGTGGCGGTAGATTTGATATTGGCGTAAGGTCGTCTCGTCTTGCTTGCCATAAAATAGAGTCTTGTTGTCGTTCGCCCAGGCGAGGTTCTCCGTAACGGTGGGCAGCACGTCCGCAAGCATTTCTCCGGTGGTTAAGTTTTTCAGGTAGGCCGTGTGAATTCGCCGTCCCTGCGTATCGACGGCGTAAGCGAGGATGTCTTGACCGGCGCTCACCGCCGAGCCGCCGATGGAAAAAAATTCGTGTCCGGCGGCCAGGATGTTGGCATCAAGCATCATTTCTTCCGGCTGATCGAGCGACCCCCTCCTCCGCGCGTAGATCGGATACTCTTTGCCCTCCTCGTAACGCGTGTAGTAAAAGTAGTCGTCTCGCTTGTACGGCACCGACAGGTCGGTCTGTTTGAACCGCCCTTTGATCTCCGCAAAGAGTTTTTCCTCGAACTCGCGCGCATGCGCCATCTCCTTCGCGGCGTATGCGTTTTCCTCGTTCAGGTAGCCGATAACTTCCGGATTCTCCCGCTCGCGGAGCCAATAATAATCATCCACGCGCACATGACCGTGCTTTTCGAGTTTCGTCGGTATTTTCTTAACCATCCATCTCCATCCGGTGCAAGGACACAAGGCAATCTCAAGCAAAACAGCGGACGTTTAACGAGGACACCACGGGTTAATTCTAGTTAATTCTTTCGCCAATAGCAGTATCGAGAGCGGAAAAATCGTTTCATTTCCGTACGCTCGTATCCTCCACCTCCGCTCCCCTCACCCATCCAATCGCGCCGTTCTTCGTTTTCACCATGTACCAAAACTCACCGGCGCCGGAGACTTTGCCGAGTGGGATTAAGTCATCGCCGCGGTCGGGCTTGACGATAACTTCCGATTGCGCGTCCTGTTGCCCATGGACTAAAACTCCATTGCCTTTCGCGCGCAGCGTTTTCGGCAAACGGGCGGCGGGGTCGAGATCCATCGAGCCACTGGATGTTCCGCTGCCGCCATCGCTGATCAGTTTGCGAAATACTTCGACGACTTCGCGAGCGGCCCAATCCCGCGAGCCGGATTTCATGCCGATGGCTTGGCCGTTGCCATCGATCAAATAGGTCGCTGGAATGCCATAGACACGGTAAGAAGCCGCAACCCGGCCATCGGTGTCCAACGGTGCACGGAAGTTCAGTCCATTGGTCTTCATGAACCGCGAAACCTGCGCCGCGTTTTCGCGTTGATTTACTGCAAGGATAGTGAACCCTTGGCCGCCGAAGCTTCGGCTGAGCTGCTCCATCGACGGCATTTCTTCTCTACAGGGCCCGCACCATGTCGCCCAGAAATTGAGTAACATCAGGCTGCCGCGATTGCCGTTTAGACTGGCGATGCCACCGCCGGCATCTCTTAAATTGAATTCCGGCGCGCGCGTGAACGGCGGCTTGGTGAGACCGATCGACTTGAGCAGCTCATCGATCGAAGCGCCGGTTTTGCTCTGCTCTGCCAGCGCAAATCCGGGCGCCATCGTCGCCAGAACCAAGCAGATAACGCATGTGCTTATCGCTTCGCGGGTGAGTTCACCCATTTGCCATTCTCCCCTTTGCATGGATCGTTACGCTCATATCGAATCTGCGCCGATCTGTCTAACCCTTGGCTCCGCGCCAAGATCGCATTGACCGTAGATACTGCATCGGCTACTCTCAGCTTCACACGTCAGCGAATTAGCCTGCTCCGTGGAGGTTTGATGCAAAAAGCAGTTTTTCTGCTGTTAGTAACTATCCTTGCCATCGGCGCGTCTCTGCGGCCTCTAGCCGCGCAATCAACGCCCGACAAAATCACCCTTGGTACGATCACGCTCTCGCTCAACAATTTGCCGATCTACGTGGCGCAGGACAAAGGCTTCTTCAGCAAAGAAAATCTCTTTGTCGAGGCGGTGGTTTTGAACGCTAGCACGCGGGCGATTCCCGCGCTGATCGGCGGCTCGACGCAGATATCGGCTTCTTCCGCGATGACGACCATCCGCGCCGTGGAGAAAGGCGCCAATCTCAAAATCGTCGGCGGCCTGATCAACGCGCCGGTTTATGATCTCTACTCGCCGCCAAAATACAAAACGATCAAGGATCTCAAAGGCGCGACGATCGGCGTGACGGGCTTGATCACCAGCGACACGGTTTTAATGAAAGAAATGCTCAAAGCCAACGGGCTCGAGTATCCGCGTGATTACGCCATGCTCGCCATCGGCGGCACGGCGGAGCGCTGGCTCGCCATGCAGACCGGCAACGTCGCCGCGGGCATCTTGAGTCCGCCCTACACTTTCGTCGCTGACGAGGCCGGGTTTATTAATCTCGGCTCCACCGCAAAATACACGCCGAATTTTACCCAGACGGTGGTTAATGTTCGAACCGAATGGGCGCAAGAAAAAAGGTCGGTGCTCGTGCGCTTTTTGCGCGCCACGTTGCGCGCCTCGCGCTGGATTCATGCGCAGAAGGAAGACACCGTCCGCATCATCGCCAAGAGATTCAAATTCAGCGAAAAACATTCCGAAGCGGCATGGCGCTACTTCATTTCGAACAACGCCATTCCCAAAGACGGCGAGGTCAACGCCAAGGGCATGGACAAAGTCCTGCAACTCCTCGTCGAAGACGGCACCATGCACCCGCCGCTGCCCAAGCCGGAAAAATACATCGACATGACCTATCTGGACGAAGCCCGGCGCACGGCACAATGAACTGATCGCAAACCCCACTTTGTCCACACTTTCTCGATTTGAAGCTAGCATGATGAGACGGCGTCAGAGAGCGGTCGCACTCTTCCTCGCGGTTGCCGCCGCACTGCTCTGCGCCGCCCCGCGCTTCGCTCATAGTCAGTCCGCCACCAAAGCGATCGTGCTCGGTTGGGACGGTGCCGTTTCCGATTTTATCCGCGAAATGCTGCGAGACGGCAAACTGCCGAACCTGGCGAAGCTGATCGAAGGCGGTGCCTTGGCCGACGACGTCAAGCCGACTTTTCCGGCGAAGACCGCCCCCGGATTTGCCTCCCTCTTCACCGGCGCGCCGCCGCGCGTGACCGGCATCAGCGGCAATCGCGTGCCGCGCGCGCCGCGCGGCCAGTTCACAATCCTTGAGAGCGTAGCCGGATTTTCCGAGGCACCGCTGCACGCGGAACCGATTTGGTCCGCCGCCGTGCGCGCCGGGAAAAAAGCGGTGATCTCTCATGTGCCCGCATTTGCCGGCGAGCTCTCCGAGCAAGCGGTCAGATTCTCCGGCTATACGTTAACCGCCGGCCGCGACGGCATCGTCACCAAGCGCGCCATCGTGAATGAACCGGAGGCTGCATGGAGTCATCCGCCGGCCAGCGAGGCGCCGCCCGTTGAAATCGCGTTCTTTGTCGGCGAAACGCGATTCCATGGACTGCTCATCGACGATCCCGCCGACAGCCAAAGCGGCTATGACACGCTGCTCCTCGCCACTGGCCGCGACGCCCAGGAAATCAAGGTCAAGCTCAAGCCGGCGCCCGCCAGCGGGTTTGGGGAACTGTTTTGGAGCGAGCCGGTCGCGGTTAAATTGAGCGGCCATCAAGACGGCACGACTTATTTTCGTCTCTTCGATCTCAAGCCCGACGGCAGCGATTTGTTTCTCTACTATACCCGCCCCGCGCGGGATCTAAGCATCCAACCGGAATCGGAAGTCAGCGCCGGCACTACCGCGCGAGCTTTCATCGGCAACGGCGCGAGTATCCTTTATCAGCAGGGTGGCTTGGGCAAAACGATTGCCAACGGCGGCAGCGGTGGCGCCGAGGCGCGTTATCTCGAAACCGTCGCGATCGCACAGCACCAGCTGATGGAAACCAACCGATGGGCGCTCGATCATTTGCCTTGGGATTTATATCTCGCCTATACGCCCTTTCCTGACGAGGCCGAGCATTTGTGGCGCGGCTATCTCGATCCGGCACTGGCCAACTACCGCCAGGATCTTGCCGCGCGGCTCCGGCCGTTTTTGGAACGAGTGTATCGGAGCTGCGACGAGCACCTCGGCCTGTTGATGACCAAGCGTCCAGCAAACACGATTATTGCGCTGGTCTCCGATCACGGCATGCAAGGCATGAATAAACGCATCGCGCTCAATCGCGCACTGCAAGAAGGTGGACTCTTAGTCTTAGACGCCCAGGGAAAAGTCGATTTGACCAAAACCAAAGTGCTGTATCCCGCGGTTAACAACGACTATCTGCTGATCAACACGAACGATCGGAAAAACGGCATCGTCGCGCCGGAAGAGCGCGCCGCCCTCGTCGGCAAAACGCGCGACCTGCTTGGTTCGATTCGCGACGGCGAGCAAGCCTTGGTCAAGGCGATCTATGACGCGGATTTCGACGGGGCAACCCTGGGCATCGGCGGCGAAGTCGGCGGCGATCTCTACATCGAGCTGGCACCGGGTTACGATTTCGATCCGCATATCGGTTCCAGCCAGCTCATCACCGAGGCTGAACCGTACGGCAATCATGGTGCCAACCCCGAGCAAGCTTCGATGCGCACGCTGATGGTTTTCAACGGTCCGGGCGTCGGCCCCGGCCAAAGGTTCGGCAACGCGAGCCTCATCGACTTCGCACCGACGCTCGCATCGCTGCTCCAGTTACCCGAGCCCAAGGATGCAACCGGCCGGGTATTGTATGAGATATTTGACGGGCCGCGTTAGCAACGCGTTTATGCGGAAAACTTCGCCCGCTTAAGGAGATCCGTCCGTGACAACTCAATCCTCGTGGCAACCGCCTGCGGCAACTTCTTTGGATGAAGTCTTACGGCTCGACCATCAAGTCGCCGCGATGCCGGATAGACCGATCCACGTTCGGGAAGATGTCTTCCGCATCAGAGAATTGGAAATGGATTGGGACATCGGTGTCGTCGTTTACGAACCGCAAGAGCTGAATAAGATCGCCACCGGTCCGGACGGCAAGAAGGTCGGGGTGTTTTTGCTGCACGGCGGCGTGTCGGATTTCAAATCCGTCGAGCGCATCGCGCGCGTCCTGCCAACGAAATTCGGTATCAAAGTGGCAAGCATGACCTTTCCAGGTCGATTCTATTTTCGCGATGCCGATCGTGATTGGCCGGGCGACGTGGAGAATTCCGACGGTTCGGCGCGTACGCCGATGTGGACGAAGGAAACCAAAATCACGCCGGATCAATACACGATTGTGAAGGATTCATCGAAGCGCAGAAACTACGGCACGCTGATTTCACTCTCAGCAAAAGAAGGCAGCGAATTTTTTCATCGCATGGCCGCTTGGCCCGTGGCTTTTGAAGAAGCGATCAAAGAAACCGCCCGGCGCCAGTTTCCCGACGGCCAATTCTCGATCTATATCCACGGCCATTCCACCGGCGGTCCGTTCGCCATGATGGCCTCCCAACGAGTATCGAACATCGCCGGTCTCGTCGGCTACGGCAGCTCGCCATTCGGCTGGATGTATCCGCTGATCAGCGGCGATGATTGGCAGTTTCCGTTCAATCAATTGCGCCTGCGCACGTGGCGCGACACCGCCCGCTACATGTTCGAAGGAATGAAAAACGAGCAAGTCGGACTGCCGATGCTGATCGAGCTCACTTTTGAGCGATGGGACAACGCGAAAAAGCGCCCCAACTTCAAGGCCGAAGATTTTATCCATAAGAATTCCACTCAAGCCTTGGAAGCGGCCGCTCGAGTCTCCGCCCGACGTTTGCGCCTATCGAATCTGGAAACGGATACCCTGGCGCAACGTTACCTTGGCTATACGCGCGAGATCACCGGACTCAACGTGAAGCCTGTGCCGAATTTCCTGTCGATCCACGGCATCGACGACGATACGGTCACGCTCAAGCGCTGCGAAAAATCGCTGCCGCTCTTTGCCAAGCTCAACCCCGCGCCAAAAGTGCGGAGCGTCTCGCTCGGCGCTGGAATCCATTCCTGGGGCTGGGCAGACGAAAAATTGCCGCAGGGCATCGTCCCGTCGGTCGCCAAGCTCTGGCACGACGCGATCATGAATGGATTCTTCACGACGTAGCCGAGATGCCGACGTGCAACTGGAGTGATGGAGTCATGGAGAGTTGGAGAGTGGGTCAAAACAATCCGGATAACAGTACTCCAGCACGCCACCATTCCAATTCGTTCCGGCCCTGTGCCAATCGACGATCCGACGTTGAACGGGTTGAACGATTTGAACTATTTGAACGAATTTTCTAGGGTATGGTGATGGCAGATAAGGATCATCTCATTCTGACGGCCATTGGTCCCGACCAAGTCGGTCTGGTGCAAAAGATTTCCGAATTCATCTCGCGGCACGCCTGCAATATCGAGGACAGCAAGATGGCGGTTTTTTGCGGCGAGTTCGCGGTGATCTTGCTGATCAGCGGCGACGGTGCCAACCTCGTGAAGATCGGCCGCGACTATCGCGAGATCGAAACCGAAACCGGACTTTCCCTATCCATCAAGACTCCGTCCATCCGACAGGCGACAGAATCTTTTCTGCCGTACCGATTGACCGCCTCGTGCATGGATCATCCGGGTATCGTCTACCAAATCAGCGGCGTCCTAAGCAGTCTCGGGATCAACATCGAATCGATGGAAACCAAGACCTATTCCGCGCCGGTGAGCGGCACGCCGATTTTTCAGCTCGAAGCCGATCTCGCGATCCCGACTCGCACCAACATCAACCAATTGCGCCAGCGCTTCGCCGAAATTCAGCGGGAAGAAAACATCGATATCGAGCTCACGGCAGCGAAAAATTAGCCGCTGCCGGACAATTCTAACGCGCAACTGGCGCCATGAGATCGGATGACTGCGCGGCCTCCAGAGCATTTTGCTTGCGCCCGAGCCAAAGACCATTAACGAGCCACGCGAGCGAGATCGGCATGGCGACAAGTGAAATTCCCATCACCCCTAATCCGAAAAATCCCAGCACCGCGAACGACCATGCGCCGAATTGATCGCCGAGGCGGTAGATCACGGTATCGATAAAGCTCTTGGCCTTGTACTTGTCTTCGCGCGGCACCACCGTATACAAGACTTCGCGCGTCGGCCGCGCAAACGCGAAATTACCGGCGCGTCGTAGCACCTGATAGATGACCAGAATGGTGATCGTCGGCGTCAGCGCCAGCGTGCCGAAGCCAACAACGCTCAGCAGCGGCAGCACTGCGAGAGTCAAAGCGACACCGATGCGCCGCAGCACCCGACTGGTGAGAAACAATTGCGCGCCAAGCGTAAAAATATTCACCCACAGGTCCACGCTCGCGAAGAATGCGGTGCGAGCGCCCCGCGTGGCAAAGCTATGCCGGGCAATCTCGGCCTGCTGAAAATAGAGAAACGTCGACGTGATCGCAAAGAGCAGAATGTAAACACTGACGTTAATCAAGTAGGTCGAGTTGAAGGCGTGGGCGAGACCAGAGAAAACCGAGCCACCGATCGGCGATTCATCGCGCCCGGCTGCCGGCCTGCGGTGCAAAGCGTCGGACAGCCGTGAGAGCCGCCGGACGCAGAACACCGCGAGTTCCAGCAGCATGGCGGACCCCAAAAGCAAATAAGTTGGTGGAACCGATTTCGCCAGCGACGCGGTCACGCTGGAGCCGACGATCCCGCCGACAGTTGCGCCGGCCGCGATAAATCCGAAGAGCCGCTTGCCCTGCTGGGCATCGAAGACGTCGACCATCAGCGCCCAGAAAACCGACACGACAAAGAGATTGAAGACCGACGTCCAGATGAAGAACACCCGGCCGATCCAGAGTTCCTGTTCGGCGCTCGCTATGTGAAAAAGGAGTGCGAAAAGCAACAGATTGGCGAGAAAAAAACGGTAGCTGATCGGAATGAAGCGCGAGCGCGGCAAACGCGCCACCAGCGCGGAGAACGGCGGATTGACGGCGATCATGCCAAGCAGTGTGCCGGTAAACAGCCACTGAAGGTTTTCAACGCCGCCGGCCACGCCCATGTCATCGCGAATAGGACGCAGAATGTAATAGGAAAAGAGCACCGAGAAGATATAAAGCCAAGACCAGGCTAAGGCGCGCATTTCAGCCGGCTGCACGTCGGCGACGCGTTTGAGCAATCGGTAGCGCAGGCTATCCTTCGCCGCAGTGTCGGAATCGCCTCCCGTCTCACCTCTCACGCTTTACTCTCCCTGCGGCTCACACGTTGTCGATGAATTGTTCCATGCGCCGGCGCATGGCCCCGTCGGGCAGCCGGCCACGCGCCGCGCCGAGATTGTCGGTCACGTACTCCGGCTTCGCCATACCGGGCACGGCACAGGTAACTGCCGGATGAGAAACAATGTATTTGAGAAAAACCTGCGCCCAAGAGTGACAATCAAACTCGCCCGCCCATTCGGGCAGCTTCTTACCCTGCACGGCGCTGAACAATCGCCCGCGCCCAAACGGCAAGTTGATCATGACCGCCACGCCGCGGTCGCCGGCCAGAGGAATAATTTTTTCGCCCGCGTCGCGGTTGTCCAAAGCGTAATCGACTTGAATGAAATCAAGAGCTTCTTTTTTTATCGTCTGCTCGAACTCACCGTACTGATTATCGAAGGAAGTCGTGATGCCGACGTAGCGGATGCGCCCGGCTTGTTTCATCTCGCGCAGCGTGCGCAGTTGGGTGTCGGTATCGCGCAGGTTATGCACGGCGATCAGATCGATTTTATCGGTGCGCAATTTCTTGAACGATTGCTCGATTTGCGCGATTCCCTCCTCTCGACCGACCTTGCGCAAGCTGACCTTAGTCGCGAGAAAGAGTGAATCACGAATTTTCAAGCCGTCGACCAGTTCTCCAACCACCGCTTCCGCGCTGCCGTAAGACGGCGAGCTGTCGATCACTTTCCCACCCAACGATTCAAATTGTCGGATAGTTTCTCTGAGCGGAACCTTTTCAGCCTCATGGGTAATCTCTTCGTAGCGGCGCGCTGTGCCCAGACCGATCACCGGAATGCTCTCGCCGGTAGATGGAATTTTCTTCCGCAGCAGCGGATGCGTCTGAGCGAATAGACCGACATCGGGCGAGAGCATCGCGACGCCCAACCCGAGCCCGGCTTTAATCGCCCTCCGACGATCGATATCCATGGATCATCTCCCACAGCCGAACGATGCTTAACAGATAAACGCTGCAACCCGTGCTTGCAAGCCATCGGCCCTTGGCGCTGCCGCGGGTGCCGAAGTTCGCGGGAAGACCGGTCCGATCTCTGCGAATTCAATGCGACGCTTTCCGCTTGTGCTTTCACCCCTGCCGGCATTACGATGCAGGCGATTTACGCGCAGGCGATCTCGAAACCAGTGAGACGCCACCTGAGATTGCAGTTCCGTTGGCTAGGAGATCACGATGAAATCTGCCCGCGTCCTGTCTCGCTGTTGTTGCGTGGGAGTATGGTTGCTCATCATGACGAG
>DASWCL010000265.1:0-18341 GCA_036390135.1 Binatia bacterium | reverse complement strand
ACGATTTTCTGGAACGCCAACAACGGCGGCGATTGGAACGCTATGGGCGAAATTCTCCGCAGCCCCTATGTTTTGGTCGGCACTTCGGACGCGGGCGCGCACGTGCAATTCGGCGCCGACTTCGGTTACGGCACGATTCTTTTAGGGCTCTGGGTGCGCGAGCGTCAGGTGATGAGTCTCGAACAGGCGGTTCACAAGCTGACTTTTCATGTCGCGTCGATTTTCGGATTGCAGGGACGAGGCTTGCTCAGACCGGGCTACGCTGCGGACTTCGCGATTTTCGATCCCAAGACGGTCGCTGCACACGAACCGGAATGGGCGAATGACTATCCGGCGAACAGCAAACGGCTCATTCAACGCTCAGTCGGCATGCACTACACCATCGTCAACGGCCACGTGATCAACGAAGACGGTCGCATGACGGGCGATTTGCCGGGCCAGGTGATTCGCGGCGCGCTTTATCGCGAACACAAGGCCGCGGCGTAACCCATGGGAGTAAGCTACATCCCCGTTGCCCGGGCGGGTGAATTAGTTCCGGGCGGCATAAAGGAAGTCGACCTCGGCGGACGCCAGGTGCTTCTGGCATTCGTCGAGGGAAAGTATTTTGCGTTTTCTCGGCACTGTCCCCACGAAGAAGCGGATCTGAAAAGCGCCGGCCAGTTGCTCAACGGAACGACGCTTCGCTGCAACAACCATAGCTACTGCTACGATCTAAAATCCGGCGAATGCACCCTGCCCAAGGGTGCGGCGCCGCTAACGGTTCTCCCTGCCGAAGAAAGAGGTGAAGAGATCTGCATTCGACTCGAGTGGTAAGTCTCTGTGTCTTTTTAGCCACAAATTCGCTCCGGCACCCACGACCTGGCGAGTGCGCGCACTGAGAGTCTTCTCGAAGCGGAGCGATCAGGGGAACTCCTTCATAGCTCTGGCCAACCCCCTTAAGAAAGAGTAAATTTTTCTTCACGGTGCAGGCGTGAATGCGGTTCAAGATAGCTTATGCGTGACGACAATCCGATGTTTCCTAAAGGGCTTCGCGGCCGAACTAACGGGCGCCGCGCGACACGGCTGATTCTTGCTCTGTTCCTTGGCATCGGCTGGCTTGCCCGAGCCGACATCCTCGGCGCCCAGGAAAAAAGTCTCCTGTGGAAAGTGAGCAAGGATAAGAACAGCATTTTTCTCTTGGGATCGATTCATTATCTGCGCAAGGAAAACTATCCTCTCAACAAAACCATCCTCGACGCATTGGAAGCGAGCAACAAGCTCGTCTTGGAAATCGATCTCAACAGTACGGCTCCGGAAGCCGCTCAGCGCATCACTCTGGAAAAAGCGGTCTACCGGGATGGCAGCACTTTGGCGCAAAATATTAGCCAAGAGACTTACCAGCTGGCAGCCAAGCGCGCGACCGAACTGGGCATCGACGTGAGGCTTATAAACCCTATGAAGCCGTGGTTTGCGGCGTTGACGCTGGTCGCGATCAAACTGCAAGCGATCGGATTAGATTCTAATCTCGGAGTCGACCATTATCTTGCGAATGAGGCCAAACGTAGCGGCAAACCCACCAGCGGTTTGGAGACCTTGGAATTCCAAATCGGTTTATTGGATCAATTGTCGAAAAAGGATCAGGAGCTGATGTTGCGTGAGACCGTGACTGAGTTGGAATTGCTAGATAAGAACCTCAATGAAATTATCCAATCGTGGCTCAAAGGCGACGGCGATCTGCTGGCAAAGCTTTTGCTGGCGGGCATGATGGAGTATCCCGATCTACATCAAAAAATCATCGTCGATCGCAATCGGCGCTGGGTGCCAGAGCTCGAAAAATTGCTGCAACAGGGCGGTGGCGCGATGGTGGCGGTCGGGGCGGCGCATCTTGTCGGCAAAGACGGCGTTATTGAGATGTTAAAGGCGAAAGGCTATAGCGTGGAGCAAAAGTAATGGTGGTCAAAAAGAACAAGTTTAAGACTATTCGGGTTGCCGATTGGATGACGGAGGCGGTGCTCGCGGTTGAAACGTTCGATAGCATCGCTATCGCTAGGCAAGTGATGGCAAAGCACCGCGTGAATCAATTGCCAGTGCTCGACAACAATAACTTGGCGGGTATTGTCACCGATCGCGACATTCGCGACGCCTATCCGACGAGTATGATGATCAACCGCGGCGAAGAGATTGACCGATTTGCCGAAAAGGTCACCGTCGAGGAGGTGATGACCCGCGACGTCTTCATCGTGCGTCCGGAAACCGCTCTTGCGACCGCCGTCGGGTTGCTACGGCGTCATCGGATCGGTTCTTTGCCCGTGATCAAAAATCAAAAACTCGTTGGCATCATTACGCGCAGCGATATTCTCGACTATGTCCTGCGTGACGGTGCCAAGCGGATACGTGGAAGGTGAAAACGCCGGGTGCTTCAGAAAAATCGAGCCAAAAGGGCAGACGCAGCCAAATCGCCAAAACAAACGTCTAAACGAGGAGTCTGGAGTCATGCCATCGTTCGATATCGTCAGCCGGGTCGACCTCCAAGAAGTCGACAATGCAGTCAATATCACCAAGAAGGCGATTTTGTCGCGCTACGATTTCCGCAATTCGAAGACCGAGATTACGATCGACAAGAAAGACAAAAAAATCCGGGTGACAACCGAAGATGACATGAAGCTGCGCGCTGTGCAGGACGCACTGATTGAAAACTTGGTGAAGCGCAAGGTCGACCGAAAATGTTTGGATCTGAAACCGAGCGAAGCGGCGGCGCACGGCATGATCCAGCGCGATATCGCGATCAAGGAAGGGGTCGATTCGGATACGGCGCGTAATATTGTTAAAATGATCAAGGACAAAAAGCTCAAAGTGCAGGCGGCCATTCAAGAGAGCCAAGTGCGGGTCACGGGAAAAAAAATCGATGATCTGCAGGAAGTCATTCAGATGCTGCGCGCGAGCCAGATGACGATCCCGCTGCAGTTCATCAATATGCAGCGCTGATTTTGCCTGCGCGATCAACGACGAAAGGGGAATCGATGGAAAAAATCAAAAAAAACGATGAAGATTGGAAAAAAGAACTGACCGAGGAACAGTACTACGTCTGCCGACAGAAAGGCACGGAGCGCGCGTTCACCGGCAAGTACTGGGATCACCACGACAAAGGCATGTACCGCTGTGCCTGCTGCGGCAACAAGCTATTTGATTCTGACACCAAGTTCGACTCCGGCACTGGCTGGCCGAGCTTTTGGGCACCGGTTTCGGAAGAAAACGTCGAGACCGAACAAGACAATAGCCTATTGATGCGCCGGACCGAAGCGATGTGCAGTAAATGCGGTGCCCACTTGGGACATGTGTTTGACGATGGTCCGAAGCCGACAAATCGGCGCTACTGTATCAACTCGGCATCGTTGAAATTCGACAAGGAAAAATAACTTTTGCCCATGCGCGAGCTCGCCTTTCAGGATCAAGGCTCGGTTCATCATTGCCACGGCTGCGGCGCAGCGAACGACAAAGGGCTAAGGCTCAAAAGCTATTGGGATGGCGACGAGGCGGTAGCGAAGTGGCAGGCGGAGCCGCACCATTGCGGCGGCACGAGAGAAAATCTAAACGGCGGGATTATCGCGTCGCTGATCGATTGCCACAGTCTAAATCTGGCGATTGCCCGCGCGTATCGCGCAGAGCAGCGCCCCATCGGCAGCCCGCCGCGCATCGGTTACGTCACCGGGAATTTGAATATCTCGTATATCAAGCCAACTCCGCTTCACGAAACGATCGAGCTGCGTGCGCGCGTCGAGAAGTTAGAAGGGCGAAAAGTTTGGGTAAGCTGCACCTTGAGCGCGGCCGGTGAGGTGCGGGCGCGGGGGGAAGTGCTCGGCGTGCGGGTGGAGTGGAAATAAAAATAGGGGCGTTCAATGTTCAAAGTTCAACGGTTCAAGGTAAAAACTCACTGAACCGTTCTCGCTCGTGCGATTGAACATTGAACTTTTGAACCGTTGAACTGATACTTGACGGCTTTCCTGTGGAATATACGACCCTCGGAAAAACCGGATTAGAAGTGAGCGTGGCGGGCCTTGGCTGCGGTGGGCCGAGCCGGCTCGGTATGCGTGATGATCCGCAATCGGCGAATCATGCAATTGCGTTGGTCAAACAAGCGCTCGATCTTGGCGTTAACTTTATCGACACGGCACAAAACTACGGCACCGAACCGATCGTTGGAAAGGCTATCGCTGGCGTGCCGCGAGACCGGGTGATTATTTCGACTAAGAAAACGCTGCCTGCCGAAGATCATCCCGATCCCGCGGCGGAAGTCGTCAAGGGACTCGAGCAGAGTTTGAAACAGATCGGTACGGACTACATCGATATTTATCATCTTCACGGCGTCGAGCCGAAAGGCTACGAGTTTGCCAAAAACCGGCTGCTGCCCGCCATGCGCCGGTTGAAAGAGCAAGGCAAGATTTGCTTCATCGGCGTCACCGAAGGGTTCGTTCCCGATCCGTCGCACGTCATGTTGCAAGAAAGTCTGCAGGAAAATTTGTGGGACGTGGTGATGGTCGGGTTCAGCTTGCTCAATCCGTCGGCGCGCAAAACGGTGCTGCCGCTGACTCAGAAAAATGGCGTCGGTGCGCTCAATATGTTCGCCGTGCGGCGCGCCTTGAGTCAGCCCACGCGTCTAAAGGAGCTATGCGCCGAGCTGATCGCCAAGGGAGCGATTCGCAAAGAAGCGCTCGATCCATCTGATCCGCTCGGATTTGTCTTGAAGATGAGCAACGCACCGAGCTTGCCCGAAGCGGCTTATCGTTTTTGCCGGCATGAGCCGGGCGTCGATGTCGTGTTGACCGGAACCGGCAACCCCGAGCACTTGAAAGAAAATATTGCCGCGATCCTCAAACCGCCACTGCCGGAGACAGTGCTGCAAAGGCTCGAAAAGCTTTTTGACGGATTAGACAACTTGACCGGCAACTGATCTTCGTTGGAAATTTTCTTGCGCACAGGCGCTCGCTCGCGCGGAAAACGCTCGCCCCCCGATCAAGATTGAGCCGTTTCAAATAACTTCGAATACTGCTCCCAAGGCGCCGGCGCAGTGCGCGCGGTCTTGAGATTCTCTTCGACATGGCTTAACTGTTTCATCCCGACGAGCGCGGTGGTGACGCCGGGCGTCGAGCGGACGAACTGTAACGCGCGCTGGCCGTCTGTTTCCAAGCCCTCGAAGGTCTCGCGTATGACCTCGGGAAGACTACGCGTCAGCTGTCCTTGCAGCACGGACGCGCTACACATGACGGTGATGCCAAGGGCTTGAGCGGCTTCGAGCAAGGTTGCGTCTTTGCCGCCGACCGGTTGGTTGGCGCTCGATAACGCTTCGCTCATGCCGAGATTGAGCGGCAGCTGAATGACTTTGAAATGATGATTCTTACCGCCCGCTTTTTCCGCCAACGCGACCACTCGCGCCAACGAAAGATAATCCCCGGCGTCGGTCGGATTCCGGTAGGCATTCCAGGTCGCGGTCCCGTACAGACGGAGCTTCCCGCTTGTGACGGCTTGCTCCAGCGCTTCAAAAGCTTTCAGTAGCCGCTCATCGAATTCTTCGCCCGCGATTTTTCCGACCTGACTCTCGGGGTTGTGCACGTAGTAGATATCGACGGTTTCCAGATCAAGATTGCGCAGGCTGCAATCGAGCTGGTGCATCAAATAGCGCGGCGTCATGCAGTGGTAGCCGCCGACGATGTCCGCCGCGACTGTGACTCCGGTGTCGATAAACGTCTTAGTAAAATAACCACGCGCATCGCTCGGCGGCGTGCCGTCGAACGGCAGAAACCCGCCCTTGGTGGCAATGATCACTTCATCGCGGCCGTAACCTTTCGTAACTAGGTTTTTTAACGCCGCGCCGATGGATCGCTCGCTTCTCTGGCAGCGATAATTGATCGCGCTGTCGATGACGTTGCAGCCCGATTCGACGGCGCGCACGATGGCTCGACGGTATTGTTCGTCGGTGACGTCGTCATGATTGCCCAGATAGGTGCCGATGCCGATCGACGACGTCCACAAGCCGCTCATGCTGCGAAAATGTTCCCGCGGAATCTCGCCATCGAAGCGTTGCCGATAACGATCTGTGCCTTCCGGGGTCGCCGATCCTGGCAGTTTCATCGCGCACCCTTTCCCGTCCCGCCGCCGAACAGCAGGCCGTCCAGACCGAGAGTGCGACCTGGATTGGCCAGCGCAAATATGGCGAGGGCGACGATGAAAGTCTGCTGTTGCGCCAGGGTCGCGCCGCCGCGGGCAGTACCGGGACCGAGAGTGTAGTTGATCATCATGAAAAGACCGATCAACGCGCTCCAGCGCGTTAACAAGCCGAGGAGTAGACAGGCTCCTACCGCAATTTCCCCGGCCACGACGAGATAACCGAAAAACTCATGGTGGGGCACGACGTAGTCGAGCAGAAATTTTTTGTACCACGAATAAAGATCCAGCGTGCTGATGTCGCCGATCTGACGGCCAATCCAATCGCCTCTGGGAAAATCCCGCTGAAATTTTCCGACGCCCTGCCGAAGCAAATAGAATCCGACATAGATCCGCAGGACCGAGAGGTACCAGAGATAGGTTTGTTCCTTAAGATTCATCGATAGACTCCGCGGCACGCCGTGATTACTGGATGACGATGAGCATTCGGCTCACTCGGAAAAGCTTTACGCCTTTCGTTGACCGAGGATAAACATAGCCTCGATGCGGACGACGATCAAGGGAAATGCTTTCCAGCGGCCGGCGCGCGGAATTTTCATTTGACAACACTGCGGCGCGCTAATAAAACTCGCGCAGTTCGAAGACAAGGCTTTAGCGCGCGACGTGACCGCCTTTTTATGAACATAGCAACGACGAGACGGCGGCGGAGGAAGGCGATGCAGCTTTTACAGATTTTAATTTTGCTCCTGGCGCTGACAGCGTTGCCGATGCCGTTGGTTTACAGTCAAGAGACGTCAGGGGGCGGACTCAAGGCGGAAATCACCGCCGTCGCAATTCCTGCCAATCGGCGGCCGGTAGTGACGTTTAAAATTGCCGACGCGAAAGGTAAGCCGCTCGATCTCGAAGATCTCGACCCCGACAGCTTAAAATTTACCATCGCCGCGCTGAACGTGGAGAAGAACGGCGAACGTAGCTATCACAATTACATCCTTACGAAAGTCGCTGGCAAGGATTATGTCTTCAAGGGCGAGACGCGCAAACCCGCAGTTGCTGAGACGGCGCAAACGGACACAGATCAAGGCGGCGTCTTGACGCGCGTGCGGTCAGGGGTATTTAGCTACACGTTCAAGAGCGCGCTTCCGGCCGGCTTCAATGCGCGCGCCACCCACGTGGTCGGTGGCGAGATGACCCGTGGCAATCGACTCTACGCTGCCAATCCTCTATTTGAGTTTGTCCCCGCCGGTGGCAAAGTCGGAGAGCACTTCGATTTGCCGGAGACCGCCACATGTAATACCTGCCACGATCCCATGCGGGCGCATGGCGGAACGGCGCGTGAAACGGGATACTGCGCGCTCTGCCACACGACTCAGCTCATCGACCCGGAAACGGGCGAGAATTTGGATTTCAAATACATCATCCACAAACTTCACCGGGGGAAATATCTGCCGAGCGTGAAACAAGGGAAGCCTTATTTCATCGTCGGCGCACGCCAGAGAGTTTTCGATTATTCCGCGGTCGTATCGCCGCAATCCGTGGTGACCGAAACCATTCCCAAGGAGTATCGCAATTGCGCCGCCTGTCATGCCAATCCGAAGGTGACGCAATGGAAGACACTGCCGTCGATTGCCGGCTGCGTCTCTTGTCATGACGACGTCGATCTAAAAACGGGCAAAAAGCACGGTCCGGGACCCGCAGCCGACGGCAGCTGTGTCAATTGCCATCAGGCGGAAGGGCCGGAATTCGGCCCGTCCGTTGCCGGCGCGCATGTATTTCCCGGCAACTCGGCGCAGCTGCCGGGAATTGTTTTCGACATACTCAAGATCGACGGCGGTAAACCGGGAACCAATCCGGTGGTAACCTTTAGCCTCAAGGATAAAAAGGGTGAGCCGGTGAACGTCGCGCAAATGAATAATTTGAGTTTGGTGCTGGCGTGGCCGACGAGCGACTATAAATTGGAAATCATTGAAGACGCGCGCAAAGCTCAGCCGCTGGGTAACGGCGTATACGCCTATAAGTTTAGCTACATGATTCCTGCCGACGCCGTGGGTTCCGGCGCGATCGGCATTCAAGGGTATCGATTATTTGACGTGAAACGACTCAACGGCACGATCGAGGAAAAGGGTCAGCGCAATGCCGGACTGAACCTAGTTAAATATTTTGCGATTACCGACCGCGAAGCGATACCACGCCGCAAGGCAGTCAAGACGGAAAACTGTAACGTCTGCCACTTAAAGTTGCAGCTCCACGGCGAGCAGCGAAACAACACGGAATTCTGCGTGATGTGTCACAACGCCAATCATACGGACGCGGATAAACGTAAAACTGCCAAGGGTCCGATGCCTCCGGAAAACGTCCACTATAAACGTCTTATTCATCGGATACATACGGGAAGAAATTTGGGCGAGCCATTTATCGTCTACGGCGGACCGCAGGCGGCGCCAGTGCCAAACAATCTCGGCGAGGTCAGGTTCTCGGGCGATCGGCGCAACTGTTTAAAGTGCCATGAAAAAGGTGCCAATGAGCTGCCGTTGCCGGAGGGCTTATTGCCGACGGCACTGCCGCAGGCGGATGGAACGGTAAAACCATTAACCCCGATTGTGAGCGCCTGCGTGGGGTGCCATACGCGCGAGCCAGCCAAGGCACACATGGAAGCCCAGATCGCTTCTGTGGGACGGGAAAGCTGCGCGGTTTGTCATGGCGCGGGAAGAGAATTCGCCGTGGATAAGATGCATCGCAAGGGACGGGAGTAGCAGAGTAAACTCGAGAGATAAGGAGAAAGAGGAATTGGGAGACGCGGGAGCACGGAGCAAGCGGCGCTAGAAGGCGTCTTTCATCTTCCTGACGGCGGCGAAGACCGACACCGGATCGAGGCGCGCAGTCGGATTGGCCGACTTCACGCTCGCTTGGATTTCTTTGCTGTCCGAGCGCAAAAACGGGTTGGTTTGTTTCTCTTCTTCCAATGTCGAAGGCACGGTCGATGTGCCGCGCGCGCGCAAGCCTTGCACTCGTTCGAAGCGCGAAGCTAACTTTGGATTTCTCGGCTCCACCGACATGGCGAAGCGCAAGTTGCTTTCCGTATATTCGTGGCCGCAATAGACTTTGGTATTATCCGGCAGCGTGATCAGCTTCTTGAGCGATCCGTGCATCTGTTCCGGCGTACCTTCGAAGAGCCGGCCGCATCCGGCCGTGAACAAGGTGTCGCCGCAGAACAGATTATTGTCAAAGAGATAAGCGACGTGACCCAGGGTGTGTCCCGGAATGAATAGAATTTTCCCCTTCAACTCGCCGATCTGAATTTCGTCTCCCTCATCGACGCCATGCGTTAATCCCGGAATTCTACCGCTATCACTCTTATGGCCGTAAACCTCGACTTTGTGCTTGGTCAAAATGCCCTCGTTGCCGCCGGTGTGGTCGCGGTGATGATGGGTGTTGAGGATAGCTCGCAGCGTTACCTGCTCCGTTTCGATCCGGCCGAGCACCGGCTCTGCTTCCGATGGATCGATGATGGCCGCTTGCTGGGTTTTTTCACAAACCAATAAATAGCCGTAGTTGTCCCGCAGGAGCGGAATCTGCAAAATTTTCATGTTTGGTGATTGAACTGACCGATAAGAGTCAAGGTACGTGTGCATGATAACCCTAAGCAGGGAATTTTTCAAATCCACGTCGACGAATTATTCCACTTGACCCTCCATTCCCGACTTTCCTATAGTGCCGTTATCATGATTCGCGCCGGTGTTGGACAATCTCAACGGCAATCAACGGGACAGGCGGTTGAAGACGCGGCTCGCCAGGCGCTGGCACGCGCCGGTATTTCTCGGGCGGATCTGGCGATCGTATTTTTCACTGCGGATCATGCCGGCAACGCCGGCGAGTTTGCATCGTCGTTGATTCGCACTGTAGGCACCGATTGCGTGGTCGGTTCCAGCGGTGCGGGCATTTTGACCGGCGAAGGTGAAATTGAGGGCATTAGCGGCGTGGCAGTGCTGGTCGTCGCATCGGACGAAATCGTCGGCCGTCCGTTCATCTTCGAGCCGCTAAAAGGCAATGAAGCAAATTTGGGCGCAACCTTCGGCGATTTTCTGGCGAAGACACAGGATAAAAATTCATTGACGATGCTGTTGCCCGACTCATACAACGGCAATCCGCAACGGTTGCTCGCGAGTATGGCCGGCAGAGCGGGCTTTCACCCCGTCGTCGGCGCGGGTTCGACGGAAAACGGCTCGGCGGGCGCGACCTATCAGCTTTGCGGTGAGAGGATCGCGACCAATTCGATTGCGGGAGCGTATCTGTCGGGCGATGTCAATTTCTACGTCGATATCACGCAAGGATGCCAACCCATCTCCGAGCCGATGATGATTACCAAAGCCGAGGGAAATCTAATTCACGAGATTAACGAGCGCCCGGCAGTCGAAGTTTTCGCTCGACTGCTCAAAGGGCCACTCGCCGAAGATATCCGGCGCGCGCTCATGGTGCTCTTTGTCGCGCTGCCGGCGGACCGGCAAGAAAATAGCGTCGCGCCGGGAAAATATTTGGTTCGGAACATCATCGGCCTGGATCCGGACAAAGGCATTTTGGGCGTTGCCGACGAAGTGAGCGAAGGGGAGACTATGATCTTTACGATGCGCGACGGTCAGCGCGCGCGCGAAGATCTCGAACAAATGCTCCGCCGGCAAAGCGCCGCGCTGGGCGGAAGGAAGCCCGCGTTCGGGTTGTATTTCAACTGCTGCGCGCGCGGCAATTCGCTCTACGGCATTCCTGGTATCGATTCCGCATATATTCGCCAGGCGCTCGGGGATGTGCCGTTGATCGGTATGTTCGGCGGCTACGAACTGGCGCCGCTCGGGCGCGCCAATCACCTTTTTGCATATACGGGTGTGTTGGCCTTAGTCACTGAAACTGATTGACAGGCAAAGGGTTGGAGTACTGGAGTGGTGGAGTAATGGTTTTCGCAACAATCCAATACTCCATCACCCCAATTAGTTTTGGGTCAGCGTCCGATCCGCTTGCGCTTGTTGTTAAGATAATCGACGACGATGTAGTTGCCCATCTGATCGGGCGTGGTGTAAAAGACACGGCCGGTGTTTAGCCGGGACAATTGATCGACGAACCCCTGCCGGTAAAAGTCCGCACCGAGCATAAAAGTATTGATCTTGATGCCGCTCTGCGTGCAGCGCTTCACTTCCTTGAGCGTTTCGTGAACGATGCGACTGTGCAACAGCGCCGATCCCCAGCCGCTGTGCAGTCTTCCGCCGCGATCGAGTGATGCCGCGGTCGGCTCGCCGTCGGTGATGAGAATAATCTGGCGGTTGGCGCTCCGGTTGGTGCCGAGCAGCTGACGGCCGTAACGCAACGCTTCCTTGATATCCGTGCCGTGTTCCATGAAATAGGTAAGCGAGACGATCGACGGCAAATCTTCGGCTTGTATCAGCTTGGCGTTGGAACGGAACGCCACGAGATGAAGCTTGTCCTGAGGGTACTTGGTTTGAATCAGGCGATGCAGCGCGAGCGCAACTTTCTTCCCCGCGTGCAAGGCGTCATTCATCAACATGGAATAGCTGACATCGATCAAGAGCGCCGTCTCGCTCACCGTCGAATACTCGACCCGGTGCACGGAAAAATCTTCGGGCGAGATCCGCAAGGGCTCGCCTTTTTTGCGTTTTTCCAGCGCGTTCAACAACGTCTCGCCGATATTGACGTTGAGCGGATCGCCGTACTCGTATTCTTTGGTTTCCTCCATGCGGTCGCCCTGGGAGCCGCGCGAAGACGTGGCGTGATTGCCCCAACGGCTTTTGTTGAGCATTTGAAAAATTTCGCGCAACGCTTTGTCGCCGATTTTTCTCATGCCCTTGGGCGTGAGCCGGAGCCCGTGGTTGGTGCGAACGATGTAGCCTTCGTCTTCGAGCGTCTGCTCGACGCCCTTCAGATATTTCAGATTCTCGTAGGCTTCTTCGCCGAGAATTTCGCGCAGCTCTTCGAGATTGAGCTCCGCGGGATCGCCCATGCCGCGTTGGCCCCAACGGAGAAAGCGTTCGAGGCCACGCAACTGATTCAAAATCTGCCCCGCTTCGCCCATGCCCATACGCTCGGAACCCTGGAATCCGAACTGGTTCATAAGCTGTTCCAGCTGCTGCATCTGATTCATCATATCGCTTAGCTGCTGCAGCTGCTCTTGGGTCATGGAGTCGAGATTCTCCAGCATGCTTTCGAGATTGTTGACGGCGGCATCCATCATGCTGGGCAGATTCTTCAAGAAATTTTCGTCTTCCAAAAGCTTCTGCATGCGGTCGAGCATGTCCAGCAGCGATTGTGGATCCTGGCCGCTCTTGTTCGGCTTTCCCTGCATGCCGCGCTCGGAGATCTGATTTTGCAGCCGGTTTTTCAGCTCCTGGTAGCGCTGGTAGGCTTCCTGCATCTTTTGGCTGAGCTCGTCCATGCGGTCGGCAAATTTGCCGGACATGCGCTCCATGAAGTTGCGCATTTGCTCGTGGTACTTCTCTAGTTTTTCCGCCAGGCTGTTGAGCTTTTCGCTTAGCGCTTGCTGTTCTTCGGACGTGAGCTTAAAGGAATCGGGCGAATACTTATTGAGCAGTTCGCGCCGCTTTTCGTCGGCCTCGCGCAGAAAATCGCGCATGCCCTTGACCGAGCGCTGGCCGTCCTCCGACGTAAAGCCACGCCGCATCAGATCGCGCAGCGCGCGCCGCACGCCTTCTTCCTCGAGTAAGTGGTCGGAAAGATGCTTCAGTAAATCGTCGGTGGTGGGAAAGAGAACCTGCTGAGTGCCGTCCCATTCAGTGTAGCGGTGGATTCTCATTTGTCATTGACTATAGCGCAGTTCAAATAGCTTTCAAACCCCATTTTTGAGTTTGACAGCGGGTGCTGATCAGGTGCCGGCGCGCATCGGTGACCCTTTGGAAATTGCCTCTGAGTTCATATAGTAATGGTTGGAGTTGGCGGTAAATCATGGACACGTACGATTATGTGATCATCGGCGCGGGCTTCGCCGGGGCAGCTACGGCCTACCATCTGACGCAGCGCGGCGTCGGTAACATTCTGCTGTTGGAGCAGGAGAGCATCCCGGGATTTCATTCCTCAGGGCGCAACGCCGCGATGATGCGCCAATGTGTGCCGGATGCGGACTTGGCGCAACTTACCCGCAACGGGGCGGCGTTTTTACGCCATCCGCCAAAGGATTGGCCCGAACCGCTGCAGTTCAAGCAAAATGGCTCGTTGCTTTTGGGTAGCGGCGCCGGCTGGAACAAGCTTCAACGGGACACGGCCGTGGGGTGCTCAGTCGGCATCGACGTCGTCTTGTGGACGCCTGAGCAAGCCAAGCAGCATGTGCCGGTGTTGAGACGCTCGGAGTTTGAAGGCGCCGCTTGGTGCGCCAGCGACGGCATCATCGATATCCATGCGTTGCTTTCAGGATATTTGAAGGCGGCCATCGGGAAGGGCGCGCGCGTTTGCTATAACACCCGAGTGCGCGTGATTCACGTTACGAATCGCGGCGTAGAGATTGTCACCGAGAAGAACGAAGCCATCAAAGCTAAGGTACTCGTCAACGCCAGCGGCGCTTGGGCAAACATGATTGCTGAGATGGCAGGAGCGCGTCAACTGCCGCTGCGGCCATGCCGCCGTCATCTCTTCGTCTCGCCGCCGACCCCATGGGTGGATCCGAATTGGCCGTTTGTCTGGGACGTGACCCACGATATTTATTTTCGTCCCGAAGGCGAAGGTTTACTGCTCTGCGCGTGCGACCAGACTGAATTGGCGCCAGGCGATCCGCCGGTTGAAGATAGCGTCAAAGAGTTGCTGGCGGAAAAGATCGAGCGTTTCATGCCGGGGCTGTCGGAGGTGAGCATCAACAAAAGCTGGGCAGGGTTTAGGACTTTGACGCCCGACGGCAGGTTTGTTATCGGCTGGGATGCAAAAATGGATAATTTTTTCTGGGTGGCGGGACTCGGCGGCCATGGCATGACGACAAGCTCTGCGGTGGGCGGGTTGGCCGCGGATCTTTTGCTCGGCGGCCCGGACAAAGAGTCCGCGCCATTTTCGCCGGAGCGATTTAGGTAAGAGCAGGAGTGGAGTGATGGCGTAATGGAGTGTTGGAGGAATGCGATGGCGGCTCGCGTGCTGAGCATCGTTTTAGTCAGCTGGTTTTTGCCTGACTATTGCAGCACCGCGGCGCAGTCCAACAAAGTGAGAATTTCCTATTCGAGCCGGAGTAATTCCAACACGCCGTTCATCATCGCCAAGAATAAAGGCTTTTTTGCCGAGGAAGGTATGGACTTGGAGTTGATTCAAGTCAATCCGCGTCTCGGCCCCACCGCCGTGCTCAACGGCGATCTCGACTTCACGACGACCTTCGGCACTACCCTGCGTGGGATCATCGGCGGCTTTCCGCTCAAGTTCGTGGCGGTTTCGGTTAAGAAGTCCGAGCACTTCTTAGTCGTGCGGCCGGAGATCAAAGAGATCCGAGATCTCAACGGTAAAAAGCTCGGCGTGGCGACGTTGTTCGGCTCGGATCAGCGCGCCGCGGAAGAAATGATTCACGGCAAGGGATTTTCCCCGAACATGATCAAGCCGATTGCATTGGGCGAAGCGCCGGTCAGAGCACAGGCTTTGCGTGCCGGCCTCGTCGATGCGATATCGGTTTCATCGCCCTTCGATCTCAGCTTGAAATCCGAAGGCTTTCGGCTGTTGGCCGGGCCGCAGGATGTCCAGATCGCACTGCCCACCTCCGGTCTCGCGGCGGCGAACCGTCAGCTCCAGCAGAACCCAGCGCTGGTGAAGCGAGCGGTGCGCGCCCTCATGAAAGCGCATCGTTATGTGTTCGAAAACAGAAAAGACGTCGTGCCGCAAATGATCCGCTATTTAGAGCAGACTCCCGAGGTGGCAGAGAGATCCTACGAACTTCTGGTTACGTCGCTCAGCCGCAACGGCGAGATCACCGATCAGGAATGGGACATTCTCACGGAGAAAAAGAAGACGGTGGATGAAGTACGCGACTTTTCCATATTGCGTGAAGTACAGAAGGAATTAAGGATTAAATGACAATCCCGATCATGCTGATCGGTAAAAAATTTTTGGCAGGTGAATCATGGCGCTGAAAGTTGAGTTAGGAAAAAAATACCCCGCAGCTGACGCGAAAGCGATCGTCGATAAACTCTATTCGCTCGTACGCGAGCGCTGGGAAGTGAAAGTCAACCGGACGCCGTTCATGCAACAATTGATGGCGGGCAAGCTGACGCTCAAAGCGCTGCAAACGTTTTTTCGCAACTGGGGCGCGTATACCATCGAAATCAACACGCTCACGGCCTGCACCTATCATCGAAACATTACGTTTTTTAAAGTAAATCGCGATCTGATGGGGCCGATCGGCGAGAAGATCGCCGATGAGTTTATTCATCCGAAACCACCCGGCCATTTTCTTGTTATGCTGCAAACCGCTCAGGCTTTCGGCTTGACCGAAGAGGAAGTCTTCACCACGCCGATGCTGTCGGAGTTTCGCGGTAAAATCGATTTTATGCGCGGCATCGTCTATGAAGGCACGGCAGCGGAATGGTATGCCGCGGTGACCACGGAGGAACAGATCGGCCACTGGTCGGCAGCCTGTTACCAAGCGTTGACGACGCACTATGGCTTTGACCGAGACAAGGCAACTTACTTCGCGACCCACGTGGAAGCCGATCTCGGCGAGCACGAAGAGGGTGTCATGGGACACGCGAGCTTCAACCGCATGGCGCTGCAGAGATTATTAGAAACCGGCGCGGCGGACGAGCGGCCAACTTACGGCCTGGAGTATTGCGCCATGACTTCGGTGGATTTGCATGGCGTGATGTTGCGCTCGGCGATGGCGGAGGCGGAGAGGGAATGAGAATGGAGTGCTGGAGTATTGGAGGGATGGGCAGAAGACGATTTACCATGAAGGGCGCGAAGTACACTGAGAACTATAACTGGAGGACATCATGATCAAACAGATACGCGGCATCGTTTTGCCGAGCCCGACGGTGTTTCTCGAAGACGGCAGCGTCGATGAGAAACTGATGCGCGAGCTGACCGAGTGGTTTGTCGCTTGTGGAGTGCATGCCTTTTTTGTTTTGGGATCTTACGGTCAGGGACCGGCGATGACGCCGGAGGAAAGGAAAGAAGTTGCCGAGATTATCGTTCAGCAAGTGAAACATCGCGTGCCCGTCATCGTGCATGTCGGCGCCGTCGATCCGTTCACCGCCATCAATCTCGCCAAGCATGCGAAAGCCATCGGCGCCGATGGCATCGGCCACGTCGGGCCTTACTATTATGCCGACCGCTCCGAGTATGAAATTACCGAGCACTTCAAGATGGTCGATCGCGCCGTCGGCATGCCGATGCTCGTTTACAACAACCCGCGCTATTCGGGTTATAACATTCATCCGGCGTTCATGGCGCGCTTGGTCGAGGCCGTGCCGAATATCTTCGGCGCCAAGCTGGCGATGGGCAGCGTCGATGAAGCGATGGCGTATATGAAGGCAGTCAAAGGGCCGTTTGCGCCGTATGCGCTGGCGAGCAACTTGGTTTCGGCGATGTCTGTCGGTGTCGCCGGCACGATCAGCCCGCCGCTGGCGGTGACGCCGGAAATCGGCGTCGAACTCATCCGCGCCATCGATGGGGGCAAAGCGGAAGAGGCCTTGGAGTTGCAGAAAAATGTCATCCGCATCCACGATCTTTTCCTGCGCCTCGCCGGGCCGTTCGGGCGGACGATTTACTGCGAGGCGATGCGGCTACGCGGCTTCGATGTAAAAATGTATCCGCGTTGGCCGTCTAAGCCGCTGAGCCGCGAGGCTTATGACGAAATGCGCGATCTGTTTAGTGAACTAAAAATCATTTATGCACCTGCCAAAGCTCGAAGCGCATAGGTTGGAATTTCACACCGAAGTTTACTCCGTCCTATGAGAACTAAATCCACGATTGCCTCATTAGTCATCTTTTGGAGCTTCTCGTTGTTTTGTGTTCGCGCCTCAGCGGACGAGCGCGTGCGCATGGCTTTGTCCGTGCGAAACGTCGTCTTTCTGCCGTTCTACTACGCCAAAGATACCAAGATCTTCGATAAGCACGGGTTGAACGTCGAGCTGATTCAGATGCGCAGCGATCTGCAGCTTGCTGGAATAGCTTCCGGGGAAATCGATTTCACGCCGTCGGTCGGTCCCGCGGGCGCCGCCATCGCCAATGGTCTTCCGCTGAAAGCGCTCGCGATTCTTTATCGCGCGCCGTTATTTTCCTTGGTGAGCCCGGCCGGCGTTTCGAGCGCGAGAGACCTCGAAGGCAAAACCGTCGCGGTTTCCCGCATCGGTTCGGAAAGTCACCGGTACGGCTCGCTGATACTTGAAAGTGGCGGCGCTGACCCCAAGAGAGTAACGTTTATTCAAACCGGCAGTACAACCGTCAGCCTGACTGCGCTCCAACAGGGTTCGGTCAGCGCCGCGGTACTCAGCCCGCCTTTTACGGGAATCATGGCGGAAAAAGGGTACAAGATCCTTGGGCGAAGCCGATCTCTGCTGGCGGACGCGCCGTGGCTCGGTCTGGTTGTGAGCCGGCAAAAACTCGAGCGCCAGCCCGAGCAGGCAAGAAACCTACTGCGCTCGATGCGCGATGTGATCGCCATGATCAAGCGCGAAAAACCGGCGGTCGTTTCTTACATCGAAAGAAACTTCAAAGTGAGCGCGGCCAACGCCAATGAATCCTACGACGACATCATGGGCGTGACCGTGGAGCCCCTGGTGCTGCGCGACGAGGCAATTCAAAAATATCTCGATGGCTCTTTTGCCCGCGGCGAAATTTCCAAGCGCTTGACCGTCGGCGACATGTTCGACTTTTCTTTGCTGCGTAGTCTTAAATAATCTCCGAATGTGGACTGTAGGAGCCAAAGATGAGTGACGAACCTATTCTATCCCTCGCGGCTGGTTATCACCTCCGGGCAAAGCCGCTGTGCGACGGTCGGGTGAAGGTGAAAAACTTCGAGCTTAAGGCCGTGCCTTTCCAAGAGGACGGCGCCGGCCATGAGGAATTTCTCGCGGGCAAGTACGCAGCCGGAGAATTTTCTTTGGCAAATTACGTTGCGCTGAAGAGCCGTGGCGCACCGTTCATGGCCATCCCGGTGTTTCCTAATCGCAAGTTTCGCCACTCCTATATATTTGTGCCGGAGAATTCGCCGCTAAAGGAACCCGCGC
>DASWCL010000264.1:0-2845 GCA_036390135.1 Binatia bacterium | reverse complement strand
AAGGACAAGATCGGCGACACCCTGATCGTGCAACTGGGCCAACTGCGCCGCGTTCAAGCGATAAACAGTCTCCGAATCGCGCATTTTATTTACGATGGTTTCAGCCGGCACGTTTTCCTTGCTCATCTGGACCACCTCGCTCACTGTTACCGGCGGCTTGGATTGTCCGAATCCCAAAGCGGCACAGCCGCTCAATAGAGCGCTGCCTGCCAGAACCATCGATAGCGGACCTAGGCTATGCCATATTCTTTTTAGTCGTTGGATGATCGGAGACAACATTTCTTTCACCTCGAAAAATACCGGACGAACAAGAACCACGGCATGCTCGATTTTTACCGTTCTGAACAGACTAATTCGCCAAATCCATGCCATGGCAAAAAGCTGCCACTGACGGCGAGCTGGAAGGCTAGAAAATGTCAGACACTGATCAATGCGCAGGAAATACTGATGCTTGGGATCGCGGATTGAGTCGGGGGCGTCCGGCGAGAGATGCCCGGAGACCCGATTGAAGGTCGATGGGATGACGGCTGTCGGCATGACGACGACGCCGGGGTCTCAACCCAAGACGTGTCGCCGTGAAATCCAGATCGCCGCGTCTAAGAGACGCCATCCGGCAGCTGCAACCAGCAAGCCACCGCCGACTTGCACTACCGGCAGGGAGATACCAAAAAAGGCGAGAATGTGAGAGCCGATAAAAATCGACACGAGCAGAATGATAAATCCATTGATAGCGATTCGTCTGGCAAGAGCTTGGCGTATGTCAGTCGAGCACCATGTCGTCATGGCGAGAAATATCGGGGCGCTGCTTAGCGGATTGACGATCGGCAGGAGCGCAGCAATCACGAGCAGCACGACTTTACCCGCCGCGATGAGCTCTCCTGTCATACGACGTTCCGCCGGCGAGAGAATGTCTTTATCAAACGATCGAGCGGATGACGCCGCCGTCGACACGCAACGCCGCGCCGTTGGTTGCGGACGAAAGCGGACTGGCCATGAAGATAACCAGTGACGCCACTTCGTCGATCGAGGCGAAGCGCTTGAGCAAGGAGCTGGGGCGAACGGTGGCGAAGAACTCTTTCTCGACGCTCGACCGTTCGATGCCTTGAGAGTGAGCGATTTGATCGACGAATTTTTCTACGCCGTCAGAGCGCGTTGGACCTGCTAAGACAGAGTTCACGGTCACCGCCGTACCTGCCGTTGTTTCGGCGAGGCCGCGCGCCAGGGCGAGCTGCATGGTCTTCGTCACGCCATAGTGGATCATTTCCACCGGAATATTGATCGCGGACTCGCTCGAAATAAAAATGATCCTGCCCCAATTCACCGCCTTCATTTCAGGCAAATAATGGCGGCTCAAGCGCACCCCGCTCATGAAATTCGTTTCTATGATCTCGCGCCATTCCTGGTCTGAGATAGCTTCGAAGGGCTTGGGATCGTACACGCCGAGGTTGTTGATTAAAATGTCGACGTGGGCAAAGCGATGCACCACCCGCTGTACGATATCGGCTGTGCTCAAATCGCCGGCGCAGGCTTCAAGCTTGGCTTGCGGATGTCTTTGGCGAATCGTTTTGATTGCCTGATCGACGCGTTTCTCCGATCGACCGTTGATAATTACGGTCGCGCCCTCGCCGGCCAAGCCCGAGCCAATGGCGAAACCAATTCCTGCGGTGGAGCCGGTAACTAGCGCAATTTTGTCTTTCAATTGCAAGTCCACAACAAGCTACCTCCTTCGGATCTCAATCGTCGCGGCGGTGATGTTCAGCTTCGTGCCGTCGCGACATCAAATAGCCTGTACTTCCCGCGCTTAGTCATTGTCGTAGTAATTGAGGGGCCAATTGGTGTGGTATTTTTGGCATGCGGGTTTCTCGTAACTATCGGCCGCGAGACAACCACACCCGGTGATGAGACTGGAGATTAAAACCAATACTGTGAAGATAGATGCAACACGGACCATAATGCTCTCACGTTGAATCAATTTTTCTATCGCTTCATTGGCGACCTTCAATGCGCGCCATCGCTCGCCATGGCCAACGGGTAGCCGCGACCCTCAGCTTTGCTTGCGGCTCGCTCGCGGTTTATTTTGCCGATTTCTACGATCTTTAGTGACGTTCCTATTGTGCGAGCTTCCGCGGCACAGTCAGCGCATACCTTGATATCCAAAATATCCGAAACGACTCGGAACTCCGCTTCCTTATTGTTCTCACACCGTTGGCATTTCATTTCATTCCTCCTTCTTGACTGGACAAAACTCAAAGTTAACTTTCCCCCGTCTATCTGCGTGTTATGTGTTTTCACCGGACACGAGTCGACCCAGCTTGTAAGCACGCTTCCTCGGGGAATATGGCAAGGACCATGCCAGTGTGTGAATCGTACTGCTATCCAGTGCAAGTACCGGAGTTAGCTACTTTGCGACATGAAGCGATGACATCGTCGAGGGTTGGTGATGAAAACTTGAGTCGATATATCGTCTGATGTCTAGATCACGCCTCAGAGCTTGAAAGAAAGAGTTTGAATTAAATTTGCGAACCGGTTGGAGGATGAATAAATAACAGGCTAGGTGTCTTCCTGGTTGCCAAGAGCCGCATGTATGGCGTCTAACAGGGTATCGCCGGCAAACGGTTTTTTCAGGAAATCCACCGCTCCGGCCTTCACGGCCTGGGCGCGCGCCGGCGGATCGTCGCGGGCCGTGATGAAGATCATCGGAATCCGAAATTGGCTGTTGCCCAATCGCCACTGCAGCTCTAAGCCGGTCATGACCGGCATATGGACATCCACGATCAAGCAACTCGTCTTGTCGAGAACGTCTGAACCGAGCAAGTCCTCGGCTGATGAAAAAATCGCGGCGGCA
>DASWCL010000263.1:0-6410 GCA_036390135.1 Binatia bacterium | reverse complement strand
AGTGGGATCCCAAGATCCGGCTCGAGACGGTGGCTTCCGACGGTTCGCGCGAGATCACCATCGAACACGAAGGACGTTCGGCGACGCTCGCGGCCTCGACTCTCAGCAGCAACGCGTTCCAGGGAACGCCGATGGCCGGCGTATGGAAAGTGACCACGCCGCTGGGCCCCCACGAGCGCTGCGGCGATCCGGCGGCCGCACCGCCGGCAAGGATCATCCTCACTACCCATTTAATGTGCATGAGGTAGACATGGCCATCGATATTCAGGACCTGGTCGAGACTATTGTGATCGTCATGCTCGAGAACCGTTCCTTCGATCACATGCTCGGATACCTGTCGCTCGAGGACGAGACGAACCGGACGGATATCGAAGGCATCGCCGATCCGGCGGACCCTGCGTACATCAACGATTCGGCGGGAGAGACCTACTCGCTCTTGCCGATGAAGGACGCCGGGCTTCCCGGCGATCTACCGCACGGACGCGACCTCGTCGACGTTCAGCTCGCGAAGTCGGCCGCGAGCGGCAAATACGAGATGACCGGTTTCGTCGAGTCCTACCGCCGATTTATGAACGTTCCCAGAGTCAAAACCAAAGCTCCCCCGATGGGCTTCATGAAAGACGGAAGCCAGGTGCCGACGCTGAACTTTTTCGCCGAGAACTTTACGGTGTGCGATCACTGGTTCGCGCCGCTGCCGGCAGACACGCAGCCGAACCGGTTGATGGCCCTGAGTGGATTCACGACCGTCGACGTGACGGTTGCCCGGACCCTGGATCAAGAGCTCGTTTACGAATGGCTCACGGAAAGGCGGATCCGCTGGCGGGTTTACCGTTCCGGCCTGCCGTTCTGCACGCTGTTCCCGCGGATGTGGGACGAAATTCTCGACAATACGCTGTTCCGCTCGATCCGGCAGCTCGCCAAGGACGTCAAGACCGAAAGCGATCACACCTATCCCGAAGTTATCTTCTGCGAACCGGCCTACTTCGATTCGCCGATCAGCTCGGGCTTTGAACGCAACGACGATCATCCACCGCTGCCCGTCGGACCTGGGCAAAGGTTTTTGCGTGAGATCTATGAAGCGCTGACCGCGAATCCCGCGCGCTGGGCGAAAACGGTGATGATCGTGACCTATGACGAGCACGGCGGCTTCTTCGATCACGTGCCGCCATTGAAAATTCCGACTGACCCGCCGCCGGGAGTCAGCTATCCAAGGTTCGAGACCACGGGTGTCCGGGTTCCTGGCTTGATCGTGAGCCCGATGGTTGCGCCGGGTTCGGTGTACAGCGGCAAACTCGACCACACCTCGATATTGCAATTCCTGGCGGAGATGTTCGGCGAGGGCGACTATTCAGCTGACGTCAAACGAAGAAAACAAGCCGGCATCACGAGTATCGCCGACGTTCTCACGCTTTCTCAACCGCGCGCAGCGGTGGCGATGCCTGCGCTGAAGACTCATGCGGTCGCCTCCGTGGTACCGGTGCCCGAGCCCGATGATAAGACGCCGGACCAGATTGCCTTCGAAAATGCCGCGCAAGAACTGCTCAAAGACAAGCAAGCGAAAGCTCTCGACAGTTATCCGGAGCTGGCGACGTTGAAGCCGATCTCATAGAACGTTTCACCCGCGCACGTACTGCTTTAACTGCTTCGCGTTGTCCACGGCGTATCCCTGCGCGTCGTTGTTGAAGTAAGCAAAGACATCTTGGCTATCGCCTAGCCGCTCCTTGATCCACTGCGCCTGCGCTTTGAGCATAGCGGGCGTGTAGCTGCCGCTGTAGTGATCGCCGTGGAAACGCAGATAAACCCAGTCGGCGGTGATGTGTCGCGGATGATCGGCGATCATGTCGTGAATGCACAAGGCGGCGTTGTGATGCTGCAGGATGGCAAATACGTCTTCGCACAGCCAACTCGGATCGCGGAATTCAAACGCCCACCGCAGCGAACGTGGAGCGGCCTTGAGAAACTCTTGAAGCCGATCCGTGTTAACGCTCCAGTTGGGCGGCAGTTGGACCAGGATCGGTCCGAGAAACTCTCTCAATCGACGGGCCACTTGGAGAAACCTTTTGATCGTGGCGCGCGGTTCCTTCAGGCGTTTTACGTGGGAGCCATAACGGCTGAATTTCAGCACATAGCAAAATCCCGGCGGAGCTTGTTTGCGCCAGGCATCGAACACTTGCGCGGAAGGCAGCCGGTAGAAGGTGTTGTTGATCTCGACCGTGTCAAAATATTGCGCGTAGTGAGCGAACCAATGTTTTTTGGCCAACTCCTCGGGATAAAACAATTTTTTCCAGTGATCGTATTGATATCCCGAGGTGCCGACGCGAAATTGTCCTCTTGCCCTTGCCATGGGGCGGCATTATCTGGGCGGCGGCAGCTCCGGCGCAGGCGAAAACGGTAGCGGAAGCGGCGAGCGCATGTGCAGATCGCGCTGCGGGAATGGAATTTCCACGCCGTTCTGACGGAACTTTCGCACGATCGCGCAGTTGATGTCCGAGTGCACTTCGGGATGGCGGCGCGGATGAGCGAGCCAAACCCTGAGACGCATGTTCCACGCCGAGTCGCCGAACCCCAGATGCAGGACATCGGGAGCCGGTTTCTTTAGCACTTCCGGATGCTCTGCCGCGATTTCCATCAAGCAACGAATTACGATCTCCAGGTCTGACTCGTAGGACACGCCCACGTCGATGTCCAGCCTCACTGTTTCGTCGCCGTAGGACCAGTTCTCCAGCTTCGAGGAAACAAACTCTGAATTTGGCACGATCACCGCAACGTTTTTCAAGGTGCGGATCGTCGTCGAGCGCATATTTATGTCCATGACGTCTCCCTCCTGGTTTCCGACCATGACTCGGTCGCCGATCTTGATCGGCCGTTCGAGAAGCAGGATAAGGCCGGCCACGAAGTTGGAGGTGATATTTTGTAACCCAAAACCGATGCCGACGGACAAAAAGCCGACGATGATCGCCAAACCCGTGAGATCGATGCCGATGAATTGAAACGCCACCACGGCGCCGACGATCATAATCAGATAATGGGTGATGCGGGTGAGAGTGTATTGCATACCCTCGTCGATGCTCAGTCGAGAAAAAACTTGCCCTCTCAGTACTTGCTGCAGCAGACGCGACGCCACGGCGAATACGGCAATGAAAACGACAAACATGAAAATCGAGGAAGGCGTGATCGCGGTTTTGTTGATCTCAAAGAGCTTGAAGTTCATGAAGTACTGAACAAACTCGATTACGTCTGATAGCTTCATAGTTTGATCCCCTTTCTCGATCGCTCAAGATCTGGCTCGATTGTACTCACAGGCGCGAGAGATTCGAAAGAACCCCGGTAATCCGGCTTTGAATCGATTTCCGCAGGCGGGTGCCACTTGTCGTCTTCGAGCCATCGTGATCGTGTTCGTGAGGCGTGTTCGTCGGTACGCCTTCGGAAGCGGAATTCGTGTCATTTCCGCTCGTGCGTGTGATCTAAATCGCGAAGTGACTCCGCGGCAATGAGTATCGACGAAACAATCGATCCCGGGGGTAATCGGAAGATTGGATAAAAGCGGCTTTATCGACGGAATCCGTCGAGTTATCGTGGAAAGTAATTGCAGTCGATCCGCTCAAGAGATTATGGGTCGGAGCGCACTGCGGGGAAGCGGTACAACGCGGCTTGCTCCGATGATTATAACTCCTCGTCTATGCGCTTGCGAAAACCGATCTTCACTTTTTCGTCCGTTATCTCATCGCTAAGAATCTTAACGAGCTCTGGAACTCGCGCCTTGGGAAATTTGTCTATCGACTCGCCGAGGGCCGTCACGTGGTCATGTATAATCATGGACGCCAGGGGCCCATTGATCTCGGCAAGTTCCTCGGTCACCTTATTAAAAAAACCCGGTGGCACGGCCTCTCGGGCGGCATCCGCTGGCTTGGACAGAGCTTCAACGCTTTTAACTTGAGGGGCAACGGGTTTCTCTTTTTCTTTCTTCAATTCTTGGGCCGGTACAACCGTGCCGTGATCTTGCTCTTCGACGGCGGTCAGAGCCTCTGCCTGCTTGAAAAAGGAAGACATCCCCTTTATCCCATTCGTTAAAGTTCCCAACTGGGAATGGAGATCTTTTATCTGCCTATCCTGGTCCGTGAGAAGCTTCTCTTTATTGTTCACCAGACTTTCCAAAGCTTGGACTTTTGCAGTAAGCCTTTGTTCCAAACTTTTGAGAGTCGATTCTTTGGCGCGAACGATCGCCTCTTTATCTCTAACCTGGGATTCCAGCGTCGCAATCTTTGCATTGGAACTCTCAGCGAGCTGCTGGGCACGCTTAGCTTCGCTAGCGGTTTCTGTTTTGGCCTGCTGAATGGCCAACTCCGCTTGGGTTATTTGTTTCCCTAGAACGTCTATTTTGGACTTGAGGTCGATGACCTCTTTACCGCGGCTTTCCAGGGCTTCCTCTTTCTTCTTCACGTCATTTTGCAAATCGTGGATCTTGGCAGTGAGAGTTTGTTCCATCTTTTGGGTAGCCAGCTCTTTGCCACGGGCGGCGGTAAGCTGGGCTTCCTGCGCAGCGATCTCGGTCCTGAGGCTCTCGATCACCTGCTCGGCATGCTGGCTCTCGCCCGCGACCACGGCTTCACCTTCTTTAACAGCGGCGCGCAATCTGCCGAGTCTATCCAGCACAATCTTCTCGAGCTGCTCCATTTCCTTGTCCAGACTCGAAGCATCACTGCCTTTTACCCGAGCAACGGTCATTGAATTGGCCTTGCTCCACTGTAGAGTCCCTTTCAGGGAATCATATACGTTGGACATATGCCCTCCCGGCGTCCTTTCTGTTGACTATAAAAGCCATTTTCCGCGAGTAACTTGCGACTTACAAGAGAAATTATAGCGTCTTCGCAGTTAGTCGCCAGGTAGAAACATGGCGAGAAAGGGGGCTCAGGGCCCCAATAGTCGGACCACGCTCCCAAAACATGCCCAGGTCCGACGGGTTGGTTTCGGCGTCCTTCTTGAAAAACCACGGCCAGAAGTCGCCTGAAGTGAACGAAAATCCTCTTTTATCTACAACTGGCGCGGCAAACCTTGGATCGACGCAAACCCCGCACTTAACTTGGCCGGCGGCGATTCCGCCGCCAGGTGACGAACTGCTTTAAGCGTGAAAAAATAATTGGAGCGAGTCCGATGAAGAGTGCGCCGAAAATTACAACCAGGACCACGTTGACACGAATGTATGGCTGTTCCCGCCTCGGCAGATCCGCCAAGTTGGTCTGGAACTTTCGCTTAGCAAAATCGTAGACGTAAACGTCTTGCCAGTCAAAGCAAGTGAGGGGCTTGGCAAAGTTTATGTTGTCTCGTCGTGTTTCCTTGGGAACATCGTTTGCCTTGTAGATGCAGGTTTTGAATTCCAGCGCGACATCTTTGACGCCGGTTCCGGTAACGAACGCCCCGGCGGGGTGATCGGTCATGTAAACAACCGGAATTTTCGGTTTATCGTCGCCGTAGTATTTCTGGGTCCGCTGATCGTAGGAGCGCGGTTTGTTCCACCTTAACAAATAAAATCTACCGTACTCAGGATCGCTGTTATACGCGGGATCGGTGTCCTGCGAATCGATCACCCATTGCGGGAAGCAAAGTGGAATATTTTCTCCGAAGCTCGGCACGACATAACTTAAATTCCTAGTTATCTTGCCTTCCGCATTTTTTGAACTGTGAAAGACACATCCCTTGACGAATTGAACAATGGCGTATTTCTCCAGCGCTTCCACTGAATCGGTCTCATATTCCATGATCGCGCCGTTGCCGTAAGTAGGATAATTGGGGTCGTCACTGAACCAAACTTCGTAAACCGACGTTGTGAGCGTGAATCGTTTAAGATCACAGGTGTCGGTCGACCGGCAGTCCGGATTCAAAAACACCTGTTTTGTCTCTGAGTGCGTGTGAACGTGCCCTTTGCCGGTAAAATCTCCATAGGAAGTTGCCGCAAGAAACGAGCTGAGCAAGATAAGTGAAAAGCAGACGAATTTCTTCATTGAGCCCGGAACGCGAGCCTATCGAATCCAAATCTCAACTGTCAACGACTGCAGAAATGGCCGTGCTTTGAATCGCGCTGCGATGGACCGCGGAATGCGTTGGGGCTGTGCCGAGTACTGAGCTATTCTGTTCGAATCGTTTACGCTGCAACAGCCGCTTTAGTCCGCACAAGTCTTCCGACTATCCTTTCGCATAGTATCTTTCTTAGAGGTGCGTATTTTACATCGGAAAAGCAAGACGGAGATTGTGGTTAGGACGCATCGGCATTCGATGGCCGCGAGTTTCAGCGGGCGAGACGCCGGGAAGGCGAAGGCGCTGGCGGAGCAGCTCGGGCGCGGAACGCGACACGGTTCGGAAGCCGACGTGGCCGCATTCGCCGAGGTGGTCGTGCTGGCGACCCGGCACGAGGC
>DASWCL010000262.1:0-20480 GCA_036390135.1 Binatia bacterium | reverse complement strand
GCCCTCGCCACATCGGTGCTTTCCGCTAATCTTGGTGCCATCGTCATGTCGGGTCGCTCAGGCTTTCAAGTCCCGGCCGACGCTTTTATGAAGGGCATGCGAACGGCGTTGCTGATTCTTGCAGGCATTTGCGTCGTCGGTATCTTCACTTCCCTTGTGCGAGGTCGAATACGAGACGAGCCCGCGCGCAAATAAGTCGCGACGCTTGAATCATCTCCCCGTCTATCACCGCGCGACCGACACGGCTTTACGCGCACAAGCGCTCTGTGTTATCCATCGCCGACTGGCTGGAGGAATCAATGAAGAACCTGCGCCATCCCGTCGCTATTGTTGCTCTAGCGGTCGGCTTTGCGTACCGTGTCGCAACAGTCTCAGCGGAACCCATCCGTGTCGCCATGCCGTCGAAGAGCCTGACGTTTTTGAATTATTACTTGGCGGACAAATTCGGTTTATTCAAAGCGGAAGGCCTCGAAGGTACTTTTCCCGTCGGCAAAGCGGATGTCCAACTAGCCGCCGTGGTGAGCGGTGAGATGGAATCATCGCGGCGGGCGGAACCGTTCTACGCGGCGCCGCGTCGGGACTACCAGTTAAAGGCGCTGATGTTTACCGTCGACAAACCGATTTTTCACTTGATGACGCGGCCGGAACTCAAACATATCCAAGATCTCAAAGGCAAAGCGATCACCGTGACCGCCACCGACGCCATCGGAGCGCGCGCGATGGCGAAGGCGTCGGGGTTAAACCCTGATCAGGATCTCGTCTACGTCGCCTCAGGCAACACCGCGAACGCGCTCGCTGCGTTGCAGGGCGGCGCGGTCGCGGCTGCGCTGCTTTCGATTCCTTTTAATTTCAAAGCGGAAGAGCTGGGTTACCGCAGTCTCGGTAACGTCGCAGATTATCTGCACACGGTGTTGGCCGGCTTGGGCACGTCGGATGCTAGGATCAAATCGAATCCCGCGCAAGTCAAACGCGTGATCCGCGCGACGCTACGCGGCATGGACTTCGCCAGAGATTCTGCGAATCAAGAGAAAATCATCCCGTTCATCATGGAAGATTTCCAGCTCGACCGCAAAATTGCCGATGCGTCGCTGCGCGAGATCGTCAAGTCCTATCCGAAAGACGGCATGACCACCGACGATGCCGTACGCGCGGATATCGACATCGTGCGCGAGCAGGCGAAGATTAAGGCGCCGATCCCGATCAACCATGTTTTGGATTACTCGCTATTGAAAGAAGTCTTGGCCGAGATGAAAAAGTAAGTCTTCAAAAATAACGACACTAGATCTCAATCAGCGAGTCGCAGCCGGCAAGAGTTATTTACCAACTCCATACGCGCTATAAGTCCGCTGCAGAAACCCGCTCTCCTCCAGTTTTTTCAACGGACGGTTGTCGATCAAATCCTCGACTTTGACGTTGGCAACAACGGGGTTTTGTATTTTCACCAGACGCTGAATGTTGCGCATTCCGGCCAAAGACACGTATGGCTTTTGCTCGATGATCTGGATCAAATCCCGATAGCCTTGTTCCGCCACCGCACTGTCGCTGATTTTCAACCGCTTCATGATGGTGTTAACGACGACGGCCTTGTTTGCCGGCGCGAGAATAAAAGCCAAGCTTTCGATCAACCCCTTCAGCATATTCTCAGCGAGCTCCGGCTGTTGCTGAAACAAAGCGCGGGTGCCGACGATGACGTTGCTGACGTAGGGAATTTTGCTCTCGGCGAGCTCGGCGATGACGGTAAAACCCTTTTGCTTCAGCCGTCGGCTAAAGACGCCGTCGAGCGGTGTGGCATCGATCGTCCTCGCCTCCAGCGCCTGGACAGCAACAGTCTGATCGCCGATGCTGAGAATGTTGATGTTGTCGCGCCGCGGATCGAGCCCAAGATATTCCAGCCCCAACACCGCCCCCATCCATACCGAGCCGCCGATCGCTTGCACGCCAAAGCGCTTGCCGCGCAGGTCTTCGGCTTTTTTGATCTCAGGGCGCGCGATCAGTGCGTAGGTTAATTTGTTGGTAAACGAAGCGATGACTCTGAGATCCGTTCCGCTCCCAGCCGCGCCGAGGATCGACGCCGCCCCGGCGTAAGCGATTTGTGTCGCGCCGGAGCTCACGGCGGCGACTTGAATCGGTCCCGTGCGAATGAACACAACATCCGTATCGACGCCGTGTTTGGCAAAGAATCCCTGTTCCTGAGCGATCCAGAGGGGCGTCTGCCGAGGGTTCATGCCGGCAAAGGAGATAACGATTTTCGGCGCGGCTGAAGCGAGACCAGGAGATAGTTGGAAGGATATCGAGGCAAGCAATGCGACTATCGCCCCTACGAATGTCGAACGCTTAGCCATCGCTCCTCCAGCTGACACCTGTTGCACGGCCGCTCCGCCCGCCTGGGAATAGTGACGTCGAACTGTCCATCACGTCTACATCCCGAACAACCGCATGGCGTTGCTGCCGAGAATTTTGTCTTTGTCGCCCTCCGACATCCCGTTCAACTCTTTCACCATCTTCACGGTGCCAACGTTCCAAGTCGCAGAAAAACCCAGGAGACGCCGATGTACTTCTCCGGATGGGCGCATTCTTTCAAATCCTGCACTACCGCATCGTTGTAAGCTCGCGCCAGCGCGCAACCCAAATCGCGATCCCACGTATAGAGCAGTTCGCGATTTTCCGGTATCAGCACATGGACGTCGAATCCTTCCCAATCGACGTGCTGATCCCGCGTATCTAGATGCCGGCGTCCTTTCGGCGCTTGGTTTTTGATCAAGGTCCCGTCCGGCAAAACGGATCGCACATCATCGCCGTTGCGAACCACGCGCGGCGAGTGCGGATACCTGGCGCTGACTTCTTCCAGGAACTTCACGGGGAAATAGTGCGAATCGCAATCGATATACATTACTCAGTCCTCCGTCAGAGCAGCCAGTTCAGATTGTACAGCCGCACCGCGTTTAAAAAAGTGAGCTTTCTTTGTAGATCGTCGTCAAGATAACCCATGGTATCGCGGATAAAACTTTGCGAGTCGGGAAAAATACCGTCGGCGTGCGGATAATCGGACGCCCAACAGAAACTGTCAGGGCCGTAATCTTTAGCGAGCAGCGCCCCAACTTTGTCGTCTTGAAACGTCGCCCACATCTGGCGCTTAAACAGCTCGCTTGGTTGTGTGCGGATCAAGTCTTCGTACATGCCTTCTTTGAACTTCATATCCAAGCGATCCAATAGGTAGGGGATCCAGCCGATATGGCTTTCCGCCATCACGACCTTGAGATGCGGATGGCGCTCCAACGCGCCGCACAAAAGAATCGCCACGAGACACTCGTCGGCCTGCATCGCGACCACGGCTTGATGTGTCGCGTGGGAAACGCGTGGCAACTCTCCTTTGAGCTTCTGCTCGACGCTGATCGGTCCGCAGGTCGTTGTGCCGTGACCGACGCCGATGTGGAATGACAGTGCGACCTCGTTTTCTTCAGCGGCGACCCACATCGGCTCCCATATGGAGTGCCAAATGGGTTCGGGACCGTTGAACCAATCAATCATCGCGCCCCGTAATCCGAGCCCATGCTTGCCAACGCGGCGCAGCTCCGCGCTTGCGGCTTCCGCGGAAGACGCCGGGATATCGGCGATGCCGATGAAGCGTTTCGGATCGTATGAACAAAACTCAGCGATGAAATCGTTGTAAGCCCGGTAGGTCGCGGCAATCACTTCCGGATCTTTGATGCTGTCTTCGACAAAGCGGATGCCATAGATGATTTCCGCTTCGATGCCGTCCATGTCCAGGTCGGCGAGTCTCAGTTTGGGATCGGGCGGATGGCTCGGTTGCCAACCCGCCTCTGCCATGCGTCGCCCGCGGTGTGTCGTCATTTGTCCGCGTCCCATCCACGCCGCGTGCGTGCCCATCTTCGCGCCGTCTCCAACCCAAGTCGGTTTGCCGTCGATTTCGACCACTCGCGGCACACGCTGTTGCAGATGAGCCGGTGCCCGCGAGGTAAAGGTATCCATCGGCAGGTAGAACAAATCCATGTGCCCATCGGCCGATACGATTTTGTTTGCCATGGGATTTTTTCCTTTCTTGATTTGGTTTCCAGTCAGTCACGAAGGAACGGCAAGCAATTCAACTAAGCCGAGCATAGGTCCAATCGAGATCAGGCGTCAAGGGAAAGCAGCGGTTGTGATTTTTGTTGATGTTGAAGTCCGACGGGCGCGCTGCGGTTTGTCGTTGATCGGTCTTTGATATAAGAACACGGCAACACGTGTTCGGCCTAAGGTGGAATTTCCATATCAAACACCGCATCGGCTAATCGAATCATGAGTCAAGACAGCAGCCGCCTCTCACTACTACGCCAGCGCGACTTCTGCGTATTTTGGAGCGGCTCGTTTCTTTCCAGTATTGGCAGCCAATTCACGACGGTCGCCATGGCGTGGCAAATCTATGAGCTGACCAATTCGCCGTTGCAGATCGGTCTGCTCGGCGTCGCTCGGGCTCTGCCGCAAATTGCGCTTCTGCTCGTCGGCGGTCTGCTCGCCGACGCGATGAACCGGCGCAAGTTGATGATGTGCACGCAAATCGGCCTGTGTTGCGTCTCGACCACGCTTGCTCTGCTGACCTTTGCCGGCGAAGCCTCGCCGCATATGCTCTACATCGCCACCGTGTTTCTGGCGTTATTCACCTCCCTCGAACAACCGTCACGCCAGTCAATGATCCCGAACTTGGTGCCGCGCGCGCTGCTCGCCCAAGCGCTGGCTCTGCAAGGTACACAGCGCTACGTGCCGATCATCGCCGGTCCGTCGATCGCTGGCGTCGTGTTAGCCCTGTGGGGACCGGCGGCGTGTTACACGGTTGATGCTTGCTCGTGGCTCGCCATGCTCGGCGCACTGATGTTACTGCGCGCGAAAATACCACAAGGCGGCGGGTGGAGGACGATTTCCCTAAACTCGCTGCGCGAAGGATTACAATTTGTCTGGTCGCACGGCGTGATCTTTCCGCTCATGGTTTTGGACTTTAGCGCGACGTTTTTCGGCAACGTGCGCGGCCTGTTTCCAATTTATGCGCGCGACATTTTGTTCGTCGGCCCGAAGGGACTCGGCTTACTCTACGCGTCGCGCGCCGTAGGCTCATTACTCGCCGCCGGTGCCATGGCGCTGTTCGGGCCGGCAAAACACAGCGGGCGCTGGATTTTCCTCGGCATCGGCATCTACGGCGTCTCAACCGTGTTTTTCGCCGGGTCGCAAGTCTTTTGGTTTTCTGTCCTGATGCTGGCGCTCACTGGCGCCGGTGACACGATCAGCTCGATATTGCGCTCGACGATGAACCAGCTCAGCACACCGGACGAGTTGCGCGGACGCATGTCGTCGATCAATAGCATCTTCACCAGCAGCGGTCCGCAGCTCGGCCAATTTGAATCCGGCGTCGTCGCCGCGTGGCTCGGCACGCAAGTATCCGCTTTGACCGGCGGGCTGGCGACGTTGCTTGTGCTGGCGATCGTGGCGGCGAGCTTTCCAAGAGTGCGGCGGTTCCAGAATCCGCATTTTTCGGTTAAATGACGTATTGCGTCCATCTTTAAACAGGAAGGGCTCGTGCGATGCTAAAACGAATCCGGCGGAGCATAGTCGGCGCTTTTCTTTTACTCGTTCCCCTTGTGCCAACTTCGCGGCTCGCTGCTGCCACACTGGAAAAAGTCAACGCCAGCTATGGCGCGATCTCCGGCTCGATGGCGCAAACCTGGGTCGCCAAGGAAGCTCGGTTGTACGAAAAATATGGGTTGGATGTTAATTTGGTTTATATTTCCGGCGGACCGCGCAGCATCATGTCCCTGATCGGCGGCAGCGTGCAGTTTGTGAATCACTCCGGCATGCCCGCGCTCGAGGCTTACCAGCGCGGCGCCGATACTGCCCTGATCGCTTCGCCGCTGAACCAGCTCGAACATTCGCTGGTGGTCCAGAAAAATATTACCAGCGCCGAGCAATTGCGCGGCAAGGTTCTCGGCATGAGCGTTGCCGGTTCGCTGACGGACATACTTCTGCGTGAAGGTCTGCGCCTTAACGGCATTTCCGAGAAGGACGTCACCATCTTGCCGGTAGGCGATCTCGGCGCGCGCTTGAACGGCTTGCAGACCGGGCGAATCCACGGCGTGATCATCGCCGGCATTCAAACGCTCACGGCAAACAAGCTTGGCTTTCGCACCCTGATCGACTACTCCAAGCTGCCGCTCGAAATTTCCGGTTCCGGCATTCTCGTGCGCCGATCCTACGTCAGTAAGAATCCGGACACCACGCTGAAGTTTCTCAAAGCCTGGATCGAAGGACTGTACTTGTTTCGCGCCAAACCTGACTTTGCGCTGGCAACATTAAAAAAATACGTCGCGACTCAAGACGCTGAAGTTCTCAACACGATCTATAATCTCTACAAAGAACGACTGATGACCAAGCCGACGCCGACAGTAAAAGTGGCGAAGTCGATGCTCTATTTATTGTCCCGTTCCAGTCCCGAAGTGGCCGGCGTCAATCCGGAAGGCTTCATCGAGCCGCGTTACGTGAACGAACTGGAGAGCTCCGGCTTTTTCGACGAGATGAGCCGGCAGTACGAGAAGTAAAAAGACCTAACTGACGTCAATTTAACCGCAGAGAGCAAACGGACTACGAAAAAGGAGCAAGCATGAGCACGCTCGATCAACCGATTTTGATCGCCAACAGCAACTATCACGTCGGCCATCAGGTCGCCATGGCCGTCGCCAAGGAAAAAGGTTACTTCAGCCAAGAAGGCCTTAAAGAATACGAGTACGATTCCCGCGGTCTCATTCCCGGCCCGCTCGAGCGCGAAGGCCTGGCGCTGGCGATCAAGAACCACGGCGTTGACATCGCCACCGCCGTCGACGTCGAAGCGGCGCTTCACCAGCGCTCGTTGGGTAACGATGTGTATATCGTCGGCGGTTGGCGCTACACGCCGTTTCTCAAATGGTACGGCGCGAAGCATGTGACGGACATGAGCAAGCTCCGCGGCGGTCGGATCGGCATGCGCGAGAAAGAAGGCTTGGTCGAAGTGTTCGTCACCGACGCGCTACGCGAGGCCGGCGTCGATCCGTTCAAAGAGGTTCGTTGGGTTTACGACACGGTCTTTGGCTACCGCAACAACCCGGCGCATATGGAGATGCTGCGCTCGGGTAAAATCGATGCCATCACCTCGCAACCACCCTTTGCCGATCAGCTCGAGGGCGAAGGCTATCCGATGATTCTGGATCCGAACAAAATCTTTCCGCGCCGACCGGGCAAGCTAACCGTCGCGACCGGACAGATGGTCGAGAACCGCGGCGACGAACTGAAAGCGTACTTCCGAGCGATCATCAGAGCTTTCTGGTTCATGCGCGATGTGAAAAATTTCGAGTACCTCAAGCACCTCGAAGCGCGGCTCAGAAAAACCAACACCCATAACGCAGACGAGCGCGGCGTCGTGGCCATCGTCACTTCGCCGGATCGAGTCGAGAGCTGGGCGCTGCCGATCGATGGCGGTATCGCGCCGTCGGCGATCGAAAGAATCGTCGCAGAGATGGTCAAAGCCGGCAAGCTCGCGCGGGCGATTCCAGTGAAAGACATTTTGCGCGACGATGCCGTGACCGAAGCTTTTCGCCAAGTCAGCGCGCGACCGGAGTTGCAGCCCGCGCTGAACGTCGCTCTTGCGGCTCAGGAGAAATACGGCTTCTAGGTGCCACCCATGATACGACAATCGACAATGAATCGAAGATTCGCCCGGCTATTGGCCCGATCATCAGTAGCGATCGTCATGATCGTTATGTTTTCTCCGCGCTATTCGTCCGCTCTCGATCAAGTCAACGTTCACGTCTCCGCCGGCATTAGCCCCAATGCTTTGATCTATCGATTCGCCACAGAGAAAGGTTTTTACCGCGAAGAGGGTTTGGATGTCTTGCTCATCCAAGCTGGCATGCTACCCGGTATTCAAGGACTCGTCGGCGGCAGCTTTCAGTTTAGTCAGATCCTTGGCCAAGGCGCAGCCGCGGTGCTGCGTGGTTTGCCGCTTAAGATTGTGATGGTTTTCGACACGCGCCCGCTTAATTGGCTGTATGCCGCCAAAAGCATTAAGGCGATTCAGGATCTCAAAGGCGGCAAACAAATCGCAGTATCGAGCTTCGGCGCCGCCTTGGATCAAATGACTCGCGAGCTTTTGCCGAAGCATGGCATCGACCCGCAACGCGACGTTGTGCTGCGCGCCATCGAACCGACGCCGAGCCGGCTGGCGGCGCTTTTTTCCGGCGCGGTGGATGCCACGGTGTTGAATCAGTCGGATCGCTTGATCGCCAAGAAAAACGGATTTAATGAATTGCTTTTCTACGGTGACGATCTGGAATTTGTCACCGCCGGGGTGGTGGTGGCCGAAAAGACGCTCGCGCAACGGCCGGACCTGGTACAGCGCTTTCTGCGCGGCACTCTCAAAGGATTTCTCTGGCTCAAAACGAATGAGAAAGAAGTCGTGCCAAAATTTGCCGCGGCAATGAAGCTCAACGAGAGCGAAGCCGGCGAGGTTTACAAGTCGGCCCTCAAGATCATGTCCGCCGATGGCACGATTTCGCGCAGCCTTCAGGAAAAAATGATCGCCTTCCAGCGCCGGTCGTTAAAAATCGAGCGCGAAGTGTCTCCCGAACAGGTCTATGACTTCACGATGATCCGCGCGCTTAATGACGAATTGAAACGAGGCAAGTAGACAACCGGGCGGCTCGCGCGACGAGCTCCGAACCGCGCTCGCGTAAAACGCCGGGCGCGGCGCCTTTCCTCAAGCCTCAGGCCTCGCCCCTACTTTTCTTCGGCGCATCAGCGGCCACATCAAAAACACCGCCGTCAGCGCCAGCAGGACGGCGCAAATCGGCCGCGTGTAAAAGATCGCAAAGCTGCCGCGGGAGATGAGCAGCGATTGGCGGAGTGAAGTTTCCATCATCGGGCCAAGCACCATGGCCAGAATAAACGGCGCGCCCTCGCAGCCAAGCCGGCGCAAAACAAAGCCGGCGACGCCGAAAATGAGCATGATGACAATCTCGGTGGTATTGGAATTCAGGCTATAGACGCCGATCAGGCAAAACAGCAAAATCAACGGGAAAAGAATCGTGTACGGCGTCTTGAGCACGCGCACCCAGATACCGATCAGCGGCAGATTCAACACCAGCAGCATCGCATTGCCGATGTACATGCTGGCGATGAAACCCCAGAAGAGTTCGGGATATTTCGCAATAAAGAGCGGTCCGGGTTGGATGCCGTGAATCATCAATGCGCCCATAAACAGCGCCATGATCGCGCTGGTGGGAATGCCGAGCGAAAGCAGAGGAATGAACGATCCCGCGGTAGCGGAATTGTTCGCCGCCTCGGGACCGGCGACTCCTTCGATCATGCCCGTGCCGAATTTTTCCGGGTGGCGCGATAGACGCTTTTCCAACGCGTAGGAAACAAACGACGCGATCACTGGACCGGGGCCGGGCAGAATACCGATGAGAAAACCAAGGACCGAGCCGCGCGCGATCGGCCAGCCGCTGTCTCGCCAATCCTTTAAGTTGGGCAACAAGCCTTTGATCTTTGTTTCATAAATCGATTGCGTGCCGATGGCGGCTAAATTCTCCAACACTTCGGCGATGCCGAAAAGTCCCATGGCCACGGGCACGAGCCCTAAGCCGTCGCGCAGGGTGAGACTACCGTAAGTAAAACGTTCCTCACCCGAGATCGGATCCATGCCGACGCTGCCGGCAAGAAGACCGAGCGTCGCCATAATCAGCGCCTTGATCATCGATCCCTGCGTCAAATAGGCGACGAGAGTCAACCCGGTGAGCGTGAGAGCAAAATATTCCGGCGGGCCGAATCGAAGCGCGGCTCTACCGAGCAGCGGCGCCAGAAACATGAGCCCGATCACGCCGAAGGTACCGGCGATAAATGAGCCGAAGGCGGCGATGCCCAAAGCCGCGCCCGCCCGCCCTTGTCGCGCCATGCGGTAGCCGTCGAGACAAGTCACCACGGACGCTGTTTCACCTGGGATATTGACGAGAATCGATGTCGTCGAGCCGCCGTACATCGCGCCGTAGTAAATCCCGGCGAGCATGATGATCGCCGTCGCGGGCTCCATTTTGAACGTTAACGAAAGCAGAAACGCGACAGCGCCGACCGGACCCAAGCCAGGCAACACGCCGACGAGAGTGCCGACGAGCGAACCGAGAAAGCAAAACAATAGATTGTTCGGCGTGAGCGCGACGGAGAAGCCGAGCGCGACATTGGAAAGAATCTCCACGTTAAATTCCCAGCGCTCCGACAGGCAAAGGAATTCCGAGCAGCCATCCGAAGATGGCGTACGCCACCACCGCCGTCGCCAGGGCGATGGCAACGACCTTCGGCCAGCTCTGAGACTCGATCGCGCGCAGCAGCAAAATCATCAAAACGAACGTGGACAACAAGAAACCCAATCGTTCGAGCGCGAAAGCGAAACCGGCCATGGTCGCCAGTGTCGCGCCGATTCTCACCCAGCCCTCTTCGGCGATCCTATCGGCCGCGCGAACTGTTTCTATGTTGAGAAAGCATTGCGCCAGTAGAATGACGGAAAAGATCAGCAACAAAATCGCCAGTGTCGCCGGGAAAAACCCGGTCTGCGGCACGCGCATGCTGCCGAAGGGAAGGTTGCGGCTTTCGAACAGGACGAAGACTGCCAATCCGATCAGGATCACAGAAGCCGCAATGTCGGATCGTTTCATCTATTCGGGAAGGCGGAACAGCGCAATGACGCGCTCAATTGCCAATCTTGGCGGCCCGCGCGACTTCCGACCACTTGCGCTCTTCTTCGCTGTAAAACTTCGCCGCTTCCTGCGGACCGAGATTTTCGACGAGCGCTTGGGCTTTTTCGATATGACCAGCAATCTCCGGATCCTTGAGGCAGTCGCCGACCGCCGCGGCTAGCTTTTTTACGATCGCCGCCGGCGTTTTCGCGGGCGCGAAGAAACCGACCCAGATTTTCAGATTGAGCTCAGGGAATCCCTTTTCCACCGTGGTCGGCACGTTAGGAAAATCTTTGAGACGGCGATTCGACGCCACCGCCAGAGCGCGCATGGTGCCGGCTTCGATGTGGCTGCGAGTGGTTCCCAAAGTGAGAAACGCAATGTTCACATGTCCGCCGAGCACGGCGGTCGCCGCGGCAGATTCGGAGCCAAGCGGCACATGGGTCAAATCGATCTTGGTTTTAAGCTTCACCAGCTCACCGATAAAATGCGGCGTGGTTCCCGGACCCGCGGAACCATAAGTCAGCTCACCGGGATTCTTCTTCGCGGCCGCAATGAATTCTTCGAGCGTCTTCCACGGCGCGTCGGCGTTGACCACGGTTGTGTTAGGACTGCTCGTCGCGAGCGCTAGAGGTGCGAAGTCTTTGATGGTAAATCCGGAGTTTTTATTGACAAGCGGAATGAGAACGATCGGCGGCGGCGTGACGAGAATCGTATAACCATCCGGCGCGGCGTCTTTGGCGGCCTGAATGCCCACGGCGCCGCCGCCGCCCGCTTTATTGACGATGATCACCTGCTGGCCGAGAATCGCGGACATTTTCGGCGCGACGATGCGCGCCACGATGTCCGTGACCGCGCCGGGCGGAAACGGATTAATGATCTGAATGGTTTTGGCCGGATACTCGGCAGCCTCGGAACTAGCCGCAAGCGCGAAGCTGCACACTACAAATGACAGTATCGTAAGCAGCGAATCGAAGGGTGTAAAAACCGCGCGGCGACTCCCATAGAGATATCTCACAATCTGCACCTCCAACGTCTGAATCGCTATCTCTGCTAACAGAATCGCCCGCGGAGTGTCAAACAAATCTCGATTCTTACTTGACACGACTGGCGATTGTTTCTAGAAGGGAGAATCGTCAGACCCACGCGACGGGCGGGCATAACAAAGACGAACGGGGTTTTCGAGGCGACATCGACATGGGAACCATCGCGGGAGCGCAGCAGATTATTGCGGGCTTAAAAGACGCCGGAATCGATCTCGTCGCCAGCGTCCCCGATATCAATATGTTGCAGCTCATCAATCTTCTCTATGAAGATAAAGCGATCACCCATGTGCCCGTGGGGCGCGAGGAAGAAGGGATTGGTGTCTGCGCCGGCGCCCATCTGGGTGGAAAAAAAACCGCCATGCTGATGCAAAATGGCGGCTTGCTCAATAGCTGCAACGGGCTTACGACGACCGCGCTGCAATTTGGCATGCCGATTGTGCTCTTGATCTATTACGCCGGGGATATCGGCGACAACGCCTTCCATATGGTCGGACTTGTCACCGAACCGGTGCTGCAGGGCCTGGGAATCAAATACATCGTCATGCGTGATCCGGCCAAGGTGAAGCAAGAGATCGCCGGCGCAGTCGTACTCGCCCATAGCTCCAAACGACCGGTGGCACTGTTGCTCACGCGCGCGGTTTTATAAAGTCACATCATGAAGCGCTTTGAATGTCTGCAAGCGATCGCGCCATTGATAAAAAGCGAATTGTTCGTCACCACGGCGGGCGGCGCGACCGCTGAATGGAACGCGGTGCATCCTGGTGATGCCAATATCCAAGTGAAAACTCTCGGCCTGTGCTCCTCCATCGGTCTCGGCCTCGCCATCGCGCTTCCCAAGCGCAAAGTCTTCGTGTTCGACGGCGACGGCGCCCTATGGATGAATCTAGGTTCGCTGGCGACCATCGGTCTGCATCAACCGAAAAATCTCATTCATATCTGCTGGGACAACCAGCAGTACGAATCTTCCGGCGGCGAGCCTACCGTCGCGACGGCGGGCAACATCGATTTTGCCGGGGTCGCGTGCAACGCTGGTATCACGAGCTCACAAACTGCGACGACCGTCGAAGAATTGAAAGACGCCGTGAGTCGCACTCTGACCAACGACGGGCCGCATTTCATCTGGGCGCGCATCGAAGCCGGCCGCGCCGAAGCGCCGCCGCTGCGCTACGACGAGCTGGAAAACAAGTACCGGTTCATTCGCTACATCGAAGATAGCGAAGGCATGAACATCCTGCGCGTTCCAATGCCCGCGAGTTATTTGCAAAAATAGCCGCGCCGCAACGCGCATTTGACAAACCCATGTACGCCCGACTGATTCAATCGCGGATGCGGCAGATCAATGGCCTTTACAGCAGGAAAAATGGGCGCGAAACAGCGGCCAGCGAAAGTCGTTATCGGAATTGAAACTTTTGAAGCGATCGGTAGGCGCGCGCGAAGCTGAGCAGATCCCTCATGGCGCTGCTTGCGGCGTGGTTCAGGAAGCCTAGTCCTTCATTCGAATGCCAAACTTAGAAAGGCGGTATTTCCAGGCCTCGCGCCGTTCGATTTTTTGCCAGACTTCGATTTCCTGTTTGGCCAGCTGTGTCTTCTTTTCCTTAAGCTCGGTCATCAAATTCTGGATCAGCTTATCGCGCGCTTGCAGCAGTTGTTCCCGTTCACTGAGCAAGTTTTCCAGCCCATGTGCCTCGCCATTGAGTCCCTTGGCCTCTTCTTCCTCGGAAGTTTCGATCACGGCCAGCGCTTTATCTGCTTTGCTGCGTTCCATCTGCAACAAGCCTTCCAAATTCACTTTCGCCGCCTCCGCCTCGTTGAGCCGGTCCGTGACCGCGTCGAACTGCGCGCGCAGCTCGTTCAGCTCCGCGCCGCTGCTCGCCAAGAATCGCTGCTTCTCGGCAACCTGACGTTCGAGCGCGTCTACCCTGCCTTTCAATCGCTCCTCCAACTCGCCGATGGACGTCTCTCGGGACTGCAACAGTGTGGTTTTTTCGCGCAGCTCTTCCTGCAGCAAACGATCCGAGCGGTCTCGGTCCGCATCCATTTCACTGAGTTTTTGACTCAGCTCGCTGACCTTGGCCATGAGCGCATCGAGCTCGGTATCGCGCGCCGCCACTAGCTCCTGCTTTTGGCTCAGCTGACTCTCCAGGGTGCGGGCTTTGCCATGCAAGCGTTCTTCCAACGTTGCCATGGCGGACTCTTTGGCGTCGAGCAATTCCGACTTTTGCTTTAATTCCTCCTGCAACGAGCGCAGCGCGCTGTCCTTCGAGGTTCCGAGCGCCGCCAGGTCGGCCGACAATGCATTGACTCTCGACATCAGGCCTTTGAGATCCTGATCGCGAGCTTCGAGCATGTCTTGCTTTTCACTCAGTTCGCTCTCGAGAGTATGAATCCTTGTGCTAAAGCGTTCCTCCAAAGTTTTGATTGCGGTTTCCTTGGCATCGAGCAGCTCTGACTTCCGCCGGAGGTCCTGGTGCAGCGAATGCGCCGCTTGGTCTTGCGAAGCCGCCAGCTCGGCGAGTTGGTTTTTGATTGCGTGCAGATCGGCTTCGCGAGCCTGCAGGAGTTCTTCCTTTTCCTTCAGTCGGTTTTCCACGCTGCGAATTTTGCCGGTCAGCTCTTCCTCGATATTTTTCGTGCCGATGTCTTTCGATTCTAAGAGCTCGGTTTTTTCTTTGAGCGCGTCTTCGAATAAACTTTCGGTACGCGCCTTGGCTGCGGCCAGATCGTTCATTTTTTGATGCACGGACGTCAACTCGGACTTGAGAATCGACAATTCCGTGTCGCGGTTTCCAACAAGGTCTTGTTTCGCCGTCAGTTGCTCCTCAAGAGCAGCGATCTTTGCCTTGAAGCTTTCTTCGATCTCCCGAACCGCGGAATCACTGGCCTGAAGTCCCTCCTTCTCCGCCCTGAGTTTCTGCTGAAGCAGGCTTGCCGCGCGCTCTTTAGCCGAGCCGACCTTCGTCAGTTGCTCGGCGAGTGACGACACCTGAGACTTGAGTGACTTGATTTCTTCGCCACGGCCCTTGAGAGACTCCTCCTTTGCACCGAGCTCGCCTTGGAGACTCTGGACTTGTTTCTCGTATCGTTGTGCCAATTCGCGGCTGGCGGCTTCTCTAGACTCGCGTTCGAGCTTTTCCTTCGCTAACGTTTCTCGCAGCAGCGCTTCGGCCCGCTCCTTTGCCGCCACGGCGCCGTCGAAACGCAGACCGACGGCATGCACTTCCCTTTTGATCTCTTCGAATTCACCTTCGCGACGCTTGAGCGAATCCTCTTTCTCGCCAAGCCGCTGGCTCAACTGATTGACTTCTTTCTCGTAACGATCAGCGCGCTCGCGGAATGCGGCCTGCTGTGCTTTGCTCTGCGATTTCTCCTTCTTGAGCTCTTCCTGCAGTGCTTCTTCGGCGCGAACTTTCGCGGCCGCCATCTCGCTCAATCGCAGCGAAATATTTTTGACCTCGGATTGGAGCGATTTTAACTCTCCGTCGCGTGCCTGCAAAAGCAGATCCTTTTCACCCACTGCATTCTGCAGAGCATGAACGTTCGCACTCAAGCGTCGCTCGAGATCATTAATAATGTGTTCCTTCGCGTGGCGATCCTGCTCTAATTTTCCAAGCTCCTCCTGCAACCGCCCTGCCATTTCCTCCTTGGCGGATTCGAGCTCGCTCAGTTGTCGTCGGAAGCCATTAAGCTCGGTGTCACGGGTTCTTAGAGTTCTGTCCTTCTCGCCCAACTGATTTTCGAGAGCCCTGATTTCATCGGTTAAACGTTTTCCTTCGGAGCGGCTTGCCAGTTCGTTGGCTTCGAAGATTTCCTTGGTCTTTTGCAATTCGCCCTGAAGGCGATCCTCAGCCCGCTTCTTGGCAGCTTCCGATTCACCGAGCCGTCCACTGAGGTCAGTGATTTCGCTTCGGAAATTTTCCAGCTCGGCGGCAACGCTTTTTAAATGGCCGTCTTTTTCGCGTAATTGGTTCTCCCACAGCCTCGTTTTCGCGCTCAGCCGCTGCTCTAGGTCCTTGATCGCAGCGTCCTTCGCTTGGAGAATCTCATTCTTATTTCTGATCTCATCGCGCAGCAGACGATCCGCCGGCGTTCTGGCCACGCCGGTCTCCGAAGACCCGACTGTGCTTGCCTTCAACGTCACCAACTCGATGTCGCGTGCTTTTAACTGTTGCTCTTTTTCACTAAGCTCTCCGAGCAGGTTTTCGATTTTGTCGATGCTGACCTCGAGATCTCGGGTAACTGAATCTTTTGCTTGGTGCTCATGCTTGCCTTTCCAAACGACCTCTTGGAGCAAGCTTTCCGTTTCATGTTTTTCCGATCGCAGATTTAACAGGCGTCTGCGCAGCGCTTGGATTTCGCTGTCGCGGGTCATTTTCAAGAAAATGATAAACATAACGACGGCGAAGATCGTCAGGCCGCCATAAAGAATTGCCCCGGCGGGCAATTCATCCGAGACGAATTTGGCCGGCGAAGAAAGACCGAATTTTAGATTGCTGGAAAGGAGCCAACGAAAATAGTTGGCCTCGACTTCGTTGTCCCTAAACGCAAAAAAGATCAGGCCACCCAGAATAAGGGTAACGACAACGAGTAAGATAAGAACTTTTTCGCGTGTGCGCATAGGGAGTTAGGCCATGGTCGGGCTGTGCCGACCGAACTTACCACATTTTACCTCTCCGAAGTGCCATTTGCCAAAGAAATTATATTTACTTGAAAAGGCGGCCAATTCGCAGAATTTACCAGAAACGGCATCGCGCGCGCAAAGCGCCCGTTTTCGGTTCGACCTCAAGTAATGAGTCGTCGTCATCGAATAAACAAGATGCCAGACCGTCGAGGCCCCTATCGTCAAGTTTTCATGCCTTGCCAAGAGCCGCGCGCTTGTATAGGAACGGTACAAGTTCTTAGCGGGGAACGCCTTGGAGAAATAATGAAACGACGTCTGCCACTTTGTTTGATCGCGGTGTCGTCGCTGGCTTTGCTACTGAACGTCTCTTTAGCTTCGGAAGCTGTAGGCCAACCGACCAACCAATTTGCGCCGAACACAATTGCCCTGGGAATGGTGTCGGCCTCCCATCAGCGCGAGATTGAGGAGCATTTCCGGCCTTTTGTTTCTTACCTCGCCCGCAAGGTTTTTTCCCCTTCGGATGCCGAGGGCAAGGTCATCGTAGCCTCGTCATTGCCTGAATTGGCCAAGCTTCTTGACCAAGGAAAGATCGATTTTTTTATGGAGAGCCCCTATCCAACCTATGTGGTGAATCAGATTCACAGCGCCGGCAAACTGCTATTGCGGCGTTGGAAGAGCGGCATGGCGGAATATCGAAGCTTGATCGCGAGCGGCAAAGACAGCGGTATCAATCACCTCGAAGCCCTGCGCGGCAAGATCATCGCGTTCAAAGATCCCGAATCGACTTCAGGCTATTTTCTGCCGAAGTTTTTCCTCCAGAGAAACGGCTTTAAACTTTCGCAAGCGGCCGCGCCCAATGCGCAAGTGCCGGCGACGGAGGTCGGATATATCTTTGCGGGGGATACGGAGAAGCTGTTCGAATGGATTCTCACCAAGCAAGTCGCCGCCGGCACAATCAGTGATGACGACTTCGCGGCACTCGATGGCAAAAGGAAGGCGAACCTCAATATTTTGGCTCAAACGGAACTGCTGCCGCGTCATCTCGTCTCGGTGCGCAGGAATCTGGCGCCGGAGTCATCTGACCGCCTCGCACGGGCTTTACAGTCCATGCACGAGGACAACGAAGGCCAAAAAATTCTTTTGAACACCGACAACACAACTAAGTTTGATCCGCTTCCGGGCGGCGAGGAAGCCATGCGCCGAAGGCTCTTGGAAACGTTTTACGCCCCCGACAGGAAGTAGACGCGGCCGGATTCGCGTGAAGTTGCGGCCCAGACCGCTTATTGCTTCCCCTTCAGCTGTTGGTCATTCTGTTGCAGAAAATCTTTGATTTCATCGGCGTAATCAAGGAGCCTTGTCCACTGCTCTTTGTAAAGCGTGACAGGGAATCTTCCTAGTCCGTAGACAGACAACCCGCCTTTTTCGCTGATCTTCAAGCGCAACTGTCCCGGCTTTCGTTGCTCGATTTGATCCTTAAGTGCTCTGTTTTCAGCTTCCAAGCGCGCCAGTTTTTGTTCTGCGGTCTCTTCTGCCATATCCCCTCCCAGCTCAGTCGGTTTTTAAATGTTGGTTAAATTGCCGCCAGACGGGCGAGTATTTCACGACGCGAGTTCATTTTAAACTGGAAAAATACTCCAATTCTAGCCTTGTTTAACGAAAATACACCAATCCGATATTTAGAACTCCATACGGCCCGGCCGTTCGTCAACACGCGGGGCCGCTTGATCCGTAAACGGAAGTCAGATTATAAGAAGAAAGCGGCTTTCACGACCCGCTTAAAAATTATTGAATGCGCAGCCAGGAGGTATTAAAGATGTCAGCCAAGCTCAACACCCGAATTATTGACGGCGACGGTCATATTTTCGAAGACAACACAGCCATCATCGCCCATATGGAGCCCCCCTACCGGGATATCGCCGCTCGGAAAGGCATAATTTTCCCCCCCTTGGATCACCTGCACAGCGGTCGTGCCGTGGAAACACCGCCCCAGCGCGACCAACGCGCCCCGGTGGGTCCTCAGGGCTGGCTTGATTTTCTCGACGACGTCGGCATCGAGTGGACCGTGCTCTATCCGACCACCGCGCTCTCCTACGGCAAAATAGTGAGCCTCGACTACGCCGTGGCGGCCTCAAAGGCCTATAACGATTGGCTCTGCGCCACCTATGTCAAATTCAACCGACGCTTCAAAGGGATGGCGATCCTGCCGATGCAGGACCCGGAGGAAGCGGCGAAAGAATTGCGCCGCGCCGTCACCGAGCTGGGCATGCTCGGCGCGATGATGCCGTCCAATGGACTGGCTCACCCCCTCGGCTCGAAGATGTACTGGCCGATTTACGAAGAAGCCAACACGCTGGGCTGCTGCCTGGCGGTCCACGGCGGCGCGCACGATCGCTTCGGCATGGATCACATGAACATGTACGTGCCGGTGCACGCTCTCGGACATCCGTGGGGTTTGACGATTAGCTGCGCCGATATTCTCTACAATGGCATCTTCGAGCGCTTCCCTCGCGTACGCATCGCCTTCCTCGAGGGCGGCATCGCGTGGCTGTTGCTTCTGCTCGAACGACTGCATGCATCGCACGAGACACACTTCCAGTACATCCCTGAAGGTGAGTTCGGCGTGCGGGAAGAACAGGATCCGACAAAACAGATTAAGAATCTGATTAAAGAGGGTCGCGTTTATCTTGGCATCGAGACCGAAGAACTGACAATGCCATTCGCCATTAAGATCGTTGGTAACAAGCCGTTCCTCTATTCGTCCGATTTTCCGCACGAGGTGACTAACGAGAGCTGCAAGCACGATCTCGGCGAGCTGATGGAAAGCGATGAGATCACCGAGGACGACAAAGCGGCGATGCTGTGGCGCAACGCGGAGACGTTTTATAAACTGCCACTTTAGTTCAAGATCGAAGTCAAGCCCCCAGACTGATCAATAGAGGATTTACCATGGATACCTGTCGCGCTGCCGTTATTACCGAGCACAATAAGCCTTTGACCATACAGCAGGTACCGATGCCGGAGCTCGATCCCGGCTCGCTGCTGATCAAGATCACAGCCTCCACGCTTTGCGGCACGGACGTGCATCGCTGGCACGGACCGCTCGGTGACGGCGACTCCCTGCCGATTATTACCGGCCACGAGCCCTGCGGTTACGTTGAAGAGATTGCCGGTGAGCGCACGGACATCTTAGGCAATCCGGTCAAACGCGGCGACCGCATTGTCTGGAGCTACGTCGCCTGCGGCTCCTGTTACTATTGCACGGTGGCGCTGCAGCCGTGCATTTGCCCCGGACGCGCTTCTTGGGGTCATAACCGCAGTGACCAACACCCCTATCTCCTCGGGAGCTGCGCCGAATATATGTACGTGCCCAAAGAATGTCTCATCATCAAAGTTCCCGAGGAAGTTTCCTCGGCTTCCGCGGCGGCTTCCGCGTGTGCGTATCGAACCGTTATGCATGGCTTTGATCGCTTAGGTGCGATCAAGAGTCATGAAACCGTAGTGATCCAAGGCAGCGGCCCGCTCGGCAACTTCGCCACCGCGGTCGCGCGGGATCATGGCGCCAAGAAAGTGCTGGTCATCGGCGCGCCAGCCAACCGCCTGGAAGTCACCAAACGCATGGGCGCCGACGCGGTGCTCAATCTCGAAAAAGTCACCGACGAAAAACAGCGCCGTCAGTGGGTTCGTGACCACACCGATGGCCGCGGGGCGGATATCGTAATCCAAGTCGCCAACAACATGGCGGTCCCGGAAGGGCTCACCATGCTGCGCGGCGGCGGACGCTATCTGAATATCGGCGCCGGCGGCAAAGCCAACATCGCCGTGGAAAAAATTCCGCAGGAAATGTTGTTCATCACGGTTCGATCTGCCGAGCCACGCCACTGGCTGCAAGCGATCGATTTTCTCGCCTCGCGCAGGAAAATATTTCCCTTCGAAGAAATGATCAGCAAGAGTTACACCTTGGATCAGGTCAATGAAGCAATGGCAGCGATGGCGAGCTACTCGGTGGTGAAAGCAGTGATCAATATCAACTGAACGACGCCTGCGCTGCGCAAGCCGATGCGTATCATGAAGGGA
>DASWCL010000261.1:0-25680 GCA_036390135.1 Binatia bacterium | reverse complement strand
CCAGTTCTTGAGAATCTTTTGCTCCCACTCCAACTTGCCTAGATATTGCGTGGTGGCCTCGCGCGCGTTGGGATCGGGCTGCGAAGCGAAGTTGTTGTTATTGAAAAGCCCCAGATCGGTTTTGACGAAGTGAAAAATCCCCCTGAGGATCGCGTCTTCCGTCACTTGATAATCCAGACGCGCGGATGAGGCGATATTCCGGTAGTTGTCGTTGACGCTGTGAAAGCCTTGGCTCTCTAGGCGTGCGGCGCTGAAGGAGTAAGCGAGTTTTCCCGCATCGCCTCTAAACGTCAGGCCTTGACGATGGGTCGAACCGTTGCCACCTTCGAGGGAGAGACCAGCCTCCAGCGGTCCTTGGCCTTTCTTGGTGATGATATTGATGACGCCACCAATCGCTTGCGAGCCGTACAGGGTTCCACCTGCGCCTCGAAGAATTTCGATCCGCTCGACGTTTTCCGTCGTCAGGTGAGCAAAATCAAAAGCGCCTAGCGTTGTGCTGTTAACTTCGACGCCGTCGATCAGAACCAAAACATGATCCGACTCGGAGCCACGAATGAATACAGATGTCGTGTTACCACGGGACCCCGACTGAACGACATCCAGTCCTGGCACAGTGCGCAAAACTTGCAGCACTGTCTCGGCTTGCTGGTTTTGAATGTCCTTATCCGTGATGACGGTTGCCGAAGTTGTGACCTGCGACAGGGGCGTTTCCGTGCGTGTCGAAGTCACGAACACCGGAGGAAGGATCGGCTCCGGTGTTTGAGCGCTGGACAGCTCAGACAGCGGAAACACGAACAAAAATAAAAAGAGTAAAAGAACTTTCATGAAAACCTCCTTTTCCCGCGAAAGGGGAGTGTTGAGGCACGACGGATAGGTCTCCTGGCTTGAGCATCAAATCTACTTGCCGCGTCTTCCCATCAGCGGTACGGTTCAATGTTCAACAGTTCAATGTTCAAGGTTGAATTCCTCGAACTAGTGAACCGCCGAGCGTTGAGCCGACGCCTCCGACAGTGACAAATACTGCGGCTTTCGTAGCTCCTACAGTTGCGGGGCAGCAGGGGAGTTCCCGGAAAGGATGAAGGATAAGGGATAAAGGATGAAAACTTTCATTCATCCTTTTGCCTTCTGCCTTTATCCTTTCCGAGTCACCCCTTTCCCTTACATCCGCCTGCGGTCAATAAAGTTTAACGCTGGGACCTCCTATTTTTCACCACGATTTGCTATCGGCGAGGCTGAAGTCGATCGGAACGCGAATCCAGCTCTCAACGGCTTTGTCACCATAGCGAGCCGGAATAAACCGCCAGCGCTTGATCGCTTCCGCGGCGGCGCGGTCCAACGCCTCGCTCCCGGAGCTGTTGTTGATCTCCACCTGTTTGGATCGACCATGATCGTCAACCAGCACACGGAGAAGCACTCGCCCTTCACGACCCTCATTTCGAGCGCTCTCCGGGTAAGCCGGTCGAGGTGTTTCGCTGTAGCGCGCTCGAATCAACCCAGCGCCGTTTCCTCCTGAACCGTCGCCGCTGCCGAGCCACGTGTCGGTTCCAGGCGATCCTGGTCCGTTAATCCCGCCTCCAAATCCACCATTGTCGGAACCATTGCCGTTACGGCCCGCCGAAGTGATTTTTGCTTGGCTATCGGTCTCGGCAGAGGTTGACGGTACGAATTCTAACGCGGCGCTGTTGCTTTCGATCGGATTCGTTGGAGCTTCGTCGAATTGATGTCGCGGTACCTGACGGTTGCTTTGGGCGGATTCAACGAGATTTTGAGCGGTTAGTGCTGCAGGCCGCGGCGATTTTACAGCGTCTCGCAACGCGCGATTGCCACTTTGTCCACCTTGCTCACCGGCACTGGTTGTTTCCTGTCCTGTAGGCAAAATCCTCACCGGAATGAGCTGCTCCTGTTTCCGTTCCGGAAAGGAAACGGGATAGACTAGGGCGGCCGCGTGAAGAGCCAGGGATAGAAAAAAGAAAGAGGCCAGTTTCATGTTCGCCCATGCTTGGCCTCAGGCTGATCGGGGATAGAGTGAAACACCTTTCTCTCTTCTCCGGAGAGGCCGGCTTAACACTCTGGGCAGGTTTCCTGACTTAGGCATTTTTCTACTCGCCGCGCCTTCCCATCCTTTACTTAGACTCAGGACAGTGGCTGTCTTGCGGCTTTCGTAGCCATCACAGTGGCGGGACCGCGCCGGATTTACACCGGACTTCCCTATGAACCCAGAGCCGTGAATTTATGTAGGCGGAAACTACAACGCGGGATTGATCGTGTCAAGAGTTTCGTTCGTGGCGCGGAGTCATTAGCGGACAACAAATAAATTTCACTCGCTCAAGGAATCCACCGTCAAGTTTTACTCCTCTACGGCGCGCTCCGCGGTCGGACTCTCTAGCTCAGAGCGAGGCGAGTAAGATCAGGCTGAGTGCTTCGCCGAGTTCGATGATGGCGCCGAAATTGTGCTGGGTAAGATTGGCATGGAGTCGATACAATAGACTTCTAGCGAGCAAAGCAAAAAGCGATAGCGAAAGTGCGATCCATAACCCCTTACGGCCGAGGCAATAGATGCTGAGAGCGAGTGTTGCCGCGGTAGCCACAAGCAGATGCCAGAATCTAACCTGTTCGGCAATGACCCGTGCAACTTCTTTGCAACGATCGTGATAGCCGTACGAAAATAGCACAACCGCCCAGCGCGCCAAGACGGGAGTGACTAACAAACTGACAGTGAGCCGCTCATCCATGCTGTCGGTGGCGGCGATTTTGAAAAGCAGCACCATAACGATCGCGACGAATCCAAGGCTGCTATTTTGTCGTGCCTCAATCTTTGTTGGAGCGATGTCGAACGTGGCCCTAAGATCTTCGAGATGGATACCGCCAGTCGACAGGACCAAAACCGTCAACAGAACAATGCTAAGAATTTCCGACGGTAGATACGGCGCGAGACTGTAGTTCAACAGCGCGAGAATTAAGCCCAACGCCAAACCGACAAAGGGAAAGTAGATCATCGCCGAGCCGATCGCTTTGGGAGACGGCGGGCTAGCCGCAAAGCGGCTCCAGATGGTCAAAAATTTGCACGCAGCAGCGAGATCTTGCACGGGCTTCTTTTCGCTCACCGACGCTAAGCTGTCAAACGGAATAGCCTTTTGCAGGTGTTTTTTACCGAGGTATCGCAGGCGCGCCGAAAAAGAAAAAATTATTCAATAGAATCAATATGTTAAGAACTCTTTAGTGCTTTACTTTCCGGTTGTTTTCCGGTATGATTCATTAATTGATAATTCTGTCTAACCCTACAAATTTACAAGCAAAAATCAAATTCGGCGTTTGGTGAAAATGGCTGAGTCAAAAACCCCGCAAGAATCCGATTATAATGCAGACAACATAAAGGTTCTGGAAGGCCTGGAAGCCGTCAGAAAACGGCCGGGCATGTATATCGGTGACACGAGCGAGCGGGGTCTACACCATCTCGTTTTTGAAGTCGTCGATAACTCCATCGACGAGGCGTTGGCTGGTCATTGCGACAACATCGAAGTTACCATTCACATCGATAATAGCGTCACGGTGATCGACAACGGTCGCGGTATTCCCGTCGACCTTCATACGACCGAAAAAGTTTCCGCCGCTGAAGTAGTGCTGACTAAACTCCACGCCGGCGGTAAGTTCGACAAAGCTTCCTACAAAGTTTCCGGCGGATTGCACGGCGTCGGTGTTTCCGTTGTCAACGCGCTTTCTGAAACTTTGGAAGTCGAGATCAAACGGGACGGAAAAGTTTACCAACAAAGTTATAGGCGCGGCGATCCGCAAGCGGCACTGCAAGAAGTCGGCAAGTCCAAAGAACGTGGCACGCGCGTAACCTTTAAGCCCGACAGCACGATCTTCGAGACCACTGATTTTAGCTTCGATATTCTCTCGCAAAGGTTGCGCGAGCTCGCGTTCTTGAATCGCGGTATCAAGATCGCCATAGAAGACGAGCGGACCCAGAAAAAACATGAATTTTTCTATAAAGGCGGCTTGCTGTCCTTTGTCGAGCATCTCAACCACGCGAAGACCGCAATCCACTCAAAAGTCGTCTACTTTGAAGGCGAGAAAGACGGCGTCGGCATCGAGATCGCCATGCAGTGGAACGACGGCTATACGGAAAGTGTTTTTTCGTTTGCCAATAATATCAATACCATCGAAGGCGGCACGCACCTGATCGGCTTTCGCTCCGCTCTCACTCGGACCATCAACAACTACGCTGTCAATAGCGGCCTGCTCAAAAAAGACGAAGAAAATCTCCAGGGTGAAGACGTTCGCGAGGGGCTGACCGCGGTGATCAGCGTGAAAGTTCCCGAGCCGCAGTTTGAGGGACAGACCAAAACAAAGCTCGGTAACAGCGAAGTGAAAGGCATTGTCGAGGCGCTGGTCAACGAAAAGTTTGCCAGCTATTTGAGCGAACATCCGGCCGAGGCAAAAAAAATCGTGATGAAGGGGGTCGAAGCGGCGCGCGTACGCGAAGCAACTCGAAAAGCCAAGGATCTCGCGCGGCGCAAGGGCGCCCTCGATTCTGGTTCGTTGCCGGGTAAACTCGCCGATTGCCAAGAGCGCGACCCCGCATTGAGTGAGCTCTACTTGGTTGAGGGCGACTCCGCCGGGGGTTCGGCCAAACAAGGGCGCGACCGGCGCAATCAGGCGATCCTTCCGCTCAAAGGCAAGATCCTCAACGTCGAAAAAGCCCGCTTCGACAAGATGCTTTCGTCCCAGGAAATTCGCCTGATGATCACCGCGTTGGGCACGGGCGTGAAGGAAGACTACGACCCAGCGAAATTGCGCTATCATTCGATCATTATCATGACCGACGCCGACGTCGACGGCTCGCATATTCGCACCTTACTGCTGACGTTCTTTTACAGACAAATGCCCGACTTGGTCGAGAAAGGCTATCTCTATATCGCCCAGCCGCCGCTGTACAAGGTAAAGCGCGGCAAGCAGGAAAAATATCTGAAAGATGAACAGATGCTCGAAGATTATCTCATCGAGCTCGGCACGGAAGATATCCGCCTGCGCGCGAATAACGACGGCAACGGGCTGGCTGGACAGGCGCTGCAAACCTACATCAAGAGAATTATTCGCTGGGATAGGGTCATGAACTTACTCGTGCGCAAAAGAAAAAACCGCACGGTCATCGATGCTTTGCTGCTGGAAGCCAACTTTAGTGAAGAGACGTTGAAAGACGAAAAGACGCTTAGAGATATCGAAAGCCGCCTGGCATCTTACGTGAGTTTGGTGGCTCCCGAGCAAGCGCCGCTGTCCTGCGCGCTGGAACAGGATGCGGAGCATAATTGTTTTAGGCTGATTGTCACCACGCGCGCCAATGGCACCGGATTCCAAACCGTCATCGATAGAGAATTTCTCACCAGCCCGGAATTTAAAGAAGTCAAAAAACTATTCAATGATCTGATCGGCATCGGCATGCCGCCGTACGCGATCGAAAACGGCGAGCAGAAGGCGCAGTTGCGCTCGCTCACCGAGGTGCTCAGCTACTTTATGGAAGGCGGCAAGAAAGGGCTCGCGATCCAGAGGTATAAAGGCCTCGGCGAAATGAATCCGGGACAATTATGGGAAACTACCATGAATCCCGAGACGCGAGTGCTGCTGCAGGTGCGCATCGAAGACGCCGTGGAAGCCGACGAGATCTTCTCGACTTTGATGGGCGATGAAGTCGAGCCCCGACGCAAGTTTATCGAAGATAATGCGCTCATGGTCAAGAATCTGGACATCTAGAAAAGCTCAAGTCATTCGAATTTCTAAGATCCTGCAGTAACCGCGACAGGCGGACAATTCATGGAAGCGACAAGCAGACCACAAAAGGTACCCGTTTATATCGAAGAAGAGATGCGCGAGTCGTTCATGGCCTACGCCATGAGCGTCATCATCAGCCGCGCGTTGCCCGATGTGCGCGACGGGCTCAAGCCGGTGCACCGCCGCGTGCTCTACGCCATGTACGATGCGGGGAATACGTCAGACAAAGCCTACAAAAAATCCGCCCGCCTGGTCGGCGATATCATGGGTAAGTATCATCCCCATGGCGACTCGGCGATCTACGACACGATCGTCCGCATGGCGCAGGATTTTAATCTGCGCTACCCGCTGGTCGACGGCCAGGGAAATTTCGGCTCCATCGACGGCGATAACCCTGCGGCGATGCGTTACACGGAGATTCGCATGACGCCCCTTGCCGAGGAAATGCTCCTCGACATCGAGAAGGAAACCGTCGATTTCATCGCCAACTATGATGATTCACTCAAAGAGCCGGTGGTTTTGCCGTCGCGTATTCCGAATTTACTGATCAACGGCTCGGCCGGAATCGCGGTTGGCATGGCGACCAACATCCCGCCGCATAATTTGAGCGAAGTCATAGACGGTTTGATCGACCTGATCGAAAATCCGGATCTCACGATCAGGCAATTGATGCGGCATATTCCCGGGCCGGACTTTCCCACTGCGGGATTCATCCATGGCACGGAACCGATTGTGCAGGCTTACCACGAAGGCAAAGGCATCGTGCAGATGCGCGGCAAGGCCTTCACCGAGACCGTAAAGCGCACGGGGAAAGAACAAGTCATCATCAGTGAAATTCCTTACCAGGTAAACAAAGTTCGGCTCATCGAACAAATCCGCGACCTCGTGTTGGAGAAAAAGCTCGAAGGCGTCGCTGATCTGCGCGACGAATCGGACCGCGAAGGTATGCGGATCGTCGTAGAACTGAAGCGCGACGCGGTCGCGGAAATTATCATCAACCAACTCTACAAACATACCGCGCTGCAGGAATCATTCGGCATCAACATGCTCGCCATCGTCGACGGCAAGCCCAGACTGCTGAATCTCAAAGAGGCGCTCAAAGCCTTTCTCGATCATCGCAAGGAAGTCGTCACGCGGCGCACGGCCTACGATCTACGCAAGGCCGAAGAACGGCTGCATATTTTGGAAGGCTATCGGATCGCTCTCGACAATCTTGACGCCGTGATCGCCTTGATCCGGAATTCTTCGGAGCCGAGGGTCGCCAAAGAAGGCTTGATGTTGAACTTTGGCTTGAGCGAAATCCAAGCGCAGGCGATCCTGGATTTGCGCCTGCAGCGCCTGACCGGTTTAGAGCGCGACAAAATCATGGAGGAGCATCGAGAGACCGTCGAGCTGATCGCCAAGCTCCGTGCCATTCTCGCCGACGAGAAAGAGATCTACAAAATCATTGTCGAGGAACTGAAAGAGATTAAGAAAAACTACGGTGACGAGCGGCGCACGCAGATCGTGGACCGGAGCGAAGAAATCTCCATCGAGGATCTGATCGTCGACGAAGACATGGCGGTGACGATTTCGCACGAGGGTTACATCAAGCGCAACCCGGTGACGCTTTACCGCGCGCAGCGGCGCGGCGGCAAAGGCAAGATCGGCACGACGACGAAGGAGGAAGATTTCGTCGAGTACATGTTCATCGGCTCGATGCACGCCTATATTCTGTTTTTCACCACCATTGGCAAGGTTTATTGGATCAAGGTGCACGAGCTGCCTCAAGCGAGCCGAGCCGCCAGAGGCAAGCCGATCGTAAATTTGCTCAATCTGGAATCGGGCGAAAGGGTGTCGGCATTTCTCTCCGTGCGAGAATTTCAGGAAGGGCGTTACATCATTTTTGCTACCAAAAACGGGCTTGTCAAAAAAACCGAGCTGATGGCTTACGCCAATCCCCGAGCCAACGGCATCCGGGCGATCGGACTCGAACAAGGCGACGAGGTGATCGGCGTTCGCCTCACGGACGGCCAGCAAGAACTGATTCTCTCGACGGCGGACGGCCAGGCGATTCGCTTCAAGGAAGAGCAGGTTCGCCCCACTGGACGCGGCACCTTCGGCGTCGTCGGTATGAAGCTCGATCCAGGCGACAAGGTCGTGAGCATGGAGATGCTCAGCCTGGGCGCCGATATTCTGACAGTGGCCGAAGGCGGCTTCGGCAAGCGCACCGAAATGGCCGAGTACCGTCTGCAGTCGCGCGGCGGCAAGGGCATCATCACGATGAAGACAACCGACAGAACCGGCCGAGTCGTCGGCGTTCAGCTAGTAACGGCAGACGATCAGCTCATGATCATCACGAATGCCGGCAAAATCATTCGCCTTCGCATCGGGGACATTCGAGTGATCGGCCGTAATACTCAGGGGGTGCGACTGATCGAGCTCGAAGAAGACGAGCGGGTCGTGTCGGTGGCGCGTTTGGCGGAAAAAGAAGAAGAGGATGAAGAGGGAAAGGGCGATCAATAATCGCCACCTTTCGCCGCGATAACCCAAACTACCACATTGGCACGTTTGCCCCGCCCATCATGAATTCGCTCGAAACCGGTCATGCCTAGTGACATCGCAGTGGTGGGTGCCGGCGCCTGGGGGACCGCGCTGGCCAAAGTCCTCGCCGACAAAGGCGAACAAGTCACGCTGTGGTGCCACGGTGCGGATAGTTTTCGACAAATAGCCGAAACCCGGGAAAACCGCATTTACCTTCCCCACATTTCGCTTCCTGCCAACATCAAAGCCACACAATCACTCCGCGAAACGGTTTCGGACAAACACCTAGTTATTTGCGCGGTGCCGTCGCACGTGGTTCGCGAGGTTTTTGCTCAAGTCGCAGCCAGCCTGGCCGCGGAAACCATGATCCTCTGTGGCACGAAAGGGCTTGAAGAAGGAAGCCTGAAAACCATGGGCGAGCTGCTATCCGATCTATTCGGCCCGGCGCGCCAAGCGCGTCACGCTTTTCTTTCGGGACCGACGTTCGCCATTGAAGTTGCTCGGCAGCTCCCCGCCGCCGTGACCGTCGCGGCCGGCGATGAACAGGTGGCCAGATCGATCCAACAAGTTCTCAGCACGCAAAACTTGCGAGTCTACACGTCGTCCGACATTGTCGGCGTGCAAATGGGCGGCGTGGTAAAAAATATCATCGCCATCGCCGCCGGCGTCAGTGACGGGTTAAGCTTGGGGCAAAATGCTCGCGCGGCATTAATTACCCGCGGTCTCGCCGAGATGACTCGGTTGGCGGTGCGCATGGGAGGGGACCCGGCAACGCTGGCAGGATTGCCGGGTTTGGGTGACTTGATCCTGACCTGCGCGGGCGATTTGAGCCGCAATCGAGCGGTGGGTTTGCAAATCGCGCACGGCAAGAGCTTGCAAGGGATTACGGCATCGACTCGCGCGGTGGCCGAAGGCGTGCGCAATACCCGCTCGGTGCGCCTTTTGGCGCAGCGGCTCGGCGTCGACATGCCGATCGTCGAACAAATGGATCAAGTGCTTTATGCCGGCAAAGAACCCGGCCAGGCAGTGCGCGACTTGATGCTTCGCTCATTGAAAGCCGAGGCCGGTTAAAATTGACAACGCCCAGTGGGTATGATTCATATAAACACTTGGCCGTTTAATCGGTCCAAGGGAGTATTATCTCTATGAAACGCACTTATCAGCCGAGCAACATCAAGAGAAAACGGACGCATGGGTTCCTCGCGCGTATGGCAACGCCGGGCGGGCGCAACGTGCTTCGGCGCCGCCGCGCTAAAGGACGCAAGCGTCTGACCGTGAGCGTGCCGCCGAAACGGGCGCGTACTTAATATCAACCGTTCGGATGTCGCTGAAAGTTTCGCAGCGGTTCCCGAAAACGGCTCGCCTGCGAAAGCGAGCCGAATTTCTAAAACTTTCGCGAACCGGCGCAAAGCTACAGTCAGCAAATTTCGTCGTCATCATCAGCGCGAACGGCCGTCAGGAAAATCGGTTGGGTGTCACGGTCAGCGCCAAAGTCGGCAACTCGGTGATTCGCAATCGTTTGAAGCGACGGTTCAGAGAATATTTCCGGCGCCACCGCGCCGAGCTGCCGGCCGCAAGCGACATTCTGATCATCGCCCGCGCAAGCGCCGCGGGCCTCGAGGGGAATACCATCGCAAGCGAATTGGCAAGAACTCTGGCGGGTCACCGAAGACAGCGGAAATTGTGAACGGAATGGTCGGCGCGGTTTTGGCCTGGCTGGTTTTCGGTTATCGTAAAATTCTCTCGCCGTTTTTGCCGCGGGCGTGTCGATTCTACCCAACCTGCTCAGCTTATACCGAACAAGCCATTCGGAGATACGGAACGCTTAAAGGAATTGTCTTCGCAATCGGGCGAATTCTCCGTTGCCACCCCTGGCATCCAGGCGGTTACGATCCCGTGAAGTGATTTTGATCCATGGATAAACGCGCAATCATTGGCATCGCACTCTCGATCCTGGTGCTGGTCGTCTACCAACAATTGATGACGCATTTTTACGGGCCTTCACCTAGCGCTCCAGAGGCGGAAAAAAGTGGCGACGAAGAAAAAGCTCCGGACCCGGCGCCAAACACCGCGCCGTCCTCTGCACCATCAGTCCCAGCACCCCCCGCTGCCCTTCCCGCCTCCCGGTCGGCCAAAGAAATTACCGTCGAAACCGACAATTACATCGCAGTATTCACGACCCAGGGTGCCCGGCTAAAGAGTTTTAAGTTCAAAAAGTTTCGCAGCTCGGTGGATGAAAACAGCCCGCTTTTTGAGATTATTGATACAGCGCCCGGGGTGCCGCTGCCGCTGGGCGTTCGCTGGCAGACCCCGACACCGTTCGAAGACAGCGAAGTGGTTTATTCAGTCCAAGGCAAGGATCTCAAATTAACCGACGACGCCAAAGCGAACTTGGTTTTTCAAGCACAAACTGCCAGCGGTGCGGTTATCACCAAGTCTTTTGGTTTTTCCGGCTCGTCGTATCCGATTCAATTCGACGTTTCTGTGAAAGTTCCAGACGGCACCGCACCGATCCCGGAAATTGTACTCGCCGATCAGAGCAACCGCACAGTGCTCAATCACGACGCGCCCTTTGAAGGATTTATCGCGTTGGTGGACAACAAGATCAAACGAGAACCGCCGCCGGAAGCAGCGAAGGGACAGGAGTTTGCCGGGGATGTTTCGTGGGCGGGGTTTGGGCACACCTATTTTTTCTTCGCTTTGCTGCCCGAAAACGGCGCGCAACACAAGGTTTCATTGCATCTAGCGGGCGCCGCCCTGGTGGGCGCGATCAGCGGTGCCGCGGCGAGCGAGCGCTACACGCTATTTGTCGGTCCGAAAGAGCTCGACATACTCAAGTCACTCAACAAAGGCTTAGAACGGTCGATCGACGTCGGCTACTTCGGCTTCATCTCGATTCCATTTCTCTACGTGCTGCATTTCTTCCATCGCGTGACCGCGAGTTACGGTCTCGACATTATTTTGCTCACGGTGCTGATCAAAGGTCTGATGGCGCCGCTGACGCATAAAAGTTACGCGTCGATGAAGCAAATGCAAAAGCTGCAGCCGCAAATGGAGCGCCTGAAGGAGCGCTACAGCGACGACAAGGAAAAGCTTAATAAAGAAATCATGGAGCTTTACAAGCGTAATGGCGTCAATCCGCTCGGTGGTTGTTTGCCGATGGTGTTGCAGTTTCCGGTCTTCATCGGTCTCTACAATGCGTTGAGCACGCCCATCGAGCTGCGCCACGCGCCGTTCATGTGGATTAAAGATCTTTCGCAGCCGGATTGGAAGTCGTTGCCTTTTACGATCGCTGGCTGGCCGCCGTCTTTTTGGCCTACCGCGCCTTCCGGTATTCCAGTGCTCACGGTTTTCATGGGTGCGAGCATGTTTTTGCAGCAATGGATGACGCCGTCGGCGGGGGATCCGAATCAACGGAAAATGATGATGTTGATGCCCTTGATGTTTACGTTCATGTTCGTGTCATTTCCGGCGGGATTGACGGTTTATTGGCTGGTCAACAATCTTCTCACTATCGGCCAGCAATACTGGATCAACCGCAGCGACAAATAAACCGCTTTGGGAAAGGCGGAATTTATGGATTTCGTGGAAACCGAAGGCGACAGCATTGATGCGGCAATTGAAAGCGCGCTTAAACTGCTTGGGGTGGGGCGCGACAAGATCACCGTGGATATCATTTCCGAGGGGCGCAAGGGAATCCTGGGATTTGGCTCGCAGAAGGCGCGGATTCGCGCCGAGCTGCGAAAATCGACGATGGATCGACAAACGGAAGAGCCTAAGCCCGCCGTCGGCGAGCCGACGGCGGCGTCGGTGGAAGCCTCCGAAATTGCCGAAAAAGCACAAGCAGCCGTGCGGGAAATTTTGCACCTGATGGGCGTTAAGGCGACGGTTGAGCAGAAAGCCTCGCCCCAAGGCGATGAAACGATTATCGAGATCCGCGCTGAAAACAGCGGCCTGCTGATCGGACGGAAAGGTCAGACGCTGGAAGCTCTGCAATATCTCGTTACCCGCATCGCCGGCGAACGCTACGCAAGCGAAGGCCCGCACATCGTCGTCGACATCGAAAAATATCGCGAGCGCCGCCGCAAAACGCTCGAGGACATGGCTCTGCGGCTCGGCGAAAAGGCCAAACGACAAAGAAAGACCGTCACCGTCGAAGCGCTCAGCGCCGCCGACCGTCGGATCATGCACGCCGCGCTTCAGGACGATCCCTGGGTGTCGACCCAAAGTCTCGGCCAAGGTTCCTATCGCCGGCTGTTGATTATTCCCGAAGGAGATCGCAAGAAAAGGGAAGCGGTCGGGTCGCCGCAGCAGAATAAGCCGGGCGCAAGACCGCAGCCGAGCGGCGATAAAGCCCCGGCGACTGTCGAGTCGGAGGACGATGAGTAGCCTTGGCATGGAATGCCGCGCGACCTTTCGTCGAATTGAGCTTTGTTGACCCGCCGCCAACGGTTCTCTATAGTAAAATTGTGATTCAACGCCGTAAAACCAAGCAGATTCAAGTCGGCAAGGTCAAAGTCGGCGGCAATGCGCCGATCACCGTCCAGTCGATGACCAAGACCGACACGCGCGACGTGCGCGCCACGGTCCAGCAAATCTGGGATCTTGAGGCGGCGGGTTGCGAGATCGTGCGCTGTGCCGTGCCAGTGCGCGAGGCCGCGGTGCAGCTCGGCGAAATAAAAAGAAAAATTCGCATCCCACTGGTTGCCGATATTCACTTCAACTACAAGCTTGCGCTGATCGCGATCGAACAAGGGGTGGACGGTTTGCGTCTCAATCCCGGTAATATCGGCGCCCGCAAGTATGTTGAAGAAGTAGTCAAAGCGGCGTCCGAACGCAAAATTCCCATTCGGATCGGCGTCAATGCGGGGTCGTTGGAGAAAGACTTGCTTCAGCGATACGACGGTCCGACCGCCGAAGGGATGGTTGAAAGCGGCTTGCGCCATATCCGCATTCTCGAAGACGTTGGCTATGACGAAATCAAAATTTCGCTAAAAGCCTCAGATCCGCTGATGATGATCGAAGCCTATCGTCAGCTTGCCGAGCAGGTTAATTACCCGTTCCATCTGGGCGTGACCGAAGCGGGCACGCCGACGGTCGGCACGATTAAGTCGGCCGTCGGTTTAGGTACGCTGCTTGCCGAAGGCATCGGCGATACGATCCGCGTCTCGCTCGCCGCCGACCCGGTGGAGGAAGTACGCGTCGGCCGCGAAATTCTAAAAGCGCTTAAACTCAAACAGGAAGGTTTGACCTTCGTCGCGTGTCCTTCGTGCGGCCGCGCCGATGTCGATCTCGTCGCGCTGGCCAAGGCCGTCGAAGAAAAAATGCTGCCCTACAGCAATCTCGACATCCACGTGGCGGTGATGGGTTGTGAAGTCAACGGCCCCGGCGAAGCTCGGGCCGCCGATCTCGGCGTCGCGGGCGGCAAGGGGATCGGCCTGATCTTCAAGAGAGGCCAAGTGATCCGCAAGGTTCCCGAAGCGCAAATCGTCGACGCGCTGATGGCAGAAGTCGAAAAATTTGCCGCCGAAAAAAGGGCTGAACAGGCAGCCGCTGCCAGTGTCTGACGGTTCATCTCCCTTATCAACCAAAGGGTTTCTGTAGAGGCGAAAAATTTTTCGCCTCTACTTCTCGTCGTGGTTTTTGTGATAAACAAGGCTGTTGGAGAGGAGCATCCTCTGTGACGGTCGCGACGTGCCCCGCGTCGCGCGAAAAATTACATAGCTAGACAAAGTTATGCGTTGGAGCAAGACCCTCATCCCCACGCTCAAGGAAGATCCGGCTGACGCCGAAGTCGTCAGCCACAAGCTTCTCGTCCGCGCCGGGTTTATTCGGCAAATCAGCCGTGGTGTCTACGATTATTTTCCCCTGGCGCTGCGCGTTATTCGTAAGATCGAGCAAATCGTGCGCGAGGAGATGAACCGCGCCGGCGCACAGGAGCTTTTGATGCCGATCTCTTGCCCCGCCGAGTTATGGCAGGAGAGCGGGCGCTGGGAGAAGTACGGCAAGGAGCTCCTGCGTTTCAAAGACCGCAATGACCGCGACTTTTGTCTCGGGCCAACGCACGAAGAGATTGTCACCGATCTCGTGCGCCGTTCGGTGCGCTCCTATCGCGAGTTGCCGTTCAATCTTTATCAGATCCAAACCAAGTTTCGCGACGAACCGCGGCCGCGCTTCGGCTTGATGCGCGGGCGCGAGTTCATCATGAAGGACGCTTACAGCTTTCACACCGATATCGAAGACTGCCGGCGCGAATACGACAACATGTATCAGGCCTACAAGCGGATCTTTACCCGTTGCGGTTTGCATTTTCGTCCGGTGGAGGCGGACACCGGCGCCATCGGCGGCAGCCAATCCCACGAATTCCAGGTGCTCGCGGACTCCGGCGAAGACGCCATCGTCAGCTGCAACGCCTGTGACTACGCCGCCAATATCGAAAAGGCGGAAGTCAGAGCGGCTCGCCCGGCCGGACGCGATATTGCGGAGGAGCCCCCGAAGCTGGAAAAAGTTTCGACTCCCGGGAAAAAAAGCGTCGGCGAAGTCGCCGAGTTTCTCAAAATGCCCGCCGATAAATTTGTCAAAACGCTGGTCTACAAGACCGACAGCGGCGAGTTGATCGCAGCGTTGGTGCGCGGCGATCACGAGATCAACGAGCTCAAGCTCAGAACGGTTTTAGGCAGCCAAGAGATGGGTCTGGCGGATGAGGCTGTGGTCGCGTCCGCTGCCGGCGTGATTCCGGGATTCCTCGGACCCATCGGTCTAAAGCTGCGCATGATCGCGGATCTTTCAGTTCAGGGGTTGCGCGCCGCAGTGACCGGCGCAAACGAAACTGACGCCCATTTCATTCACGTCGATCAGGAGCGCGACTTCACGCCGTCGGCATTTGCCGATCTGCGACTGGCGGTCAGCGGCGACCCCTGTCCGCGCTGCGAGCATGGACGGCTCGAAACCCACCGCGGCATCGAAGTTGGACAAGTCTTTTATCTCGGCACCAAATACAGCGAAGCGATGGGCGCAACTTACCTCGACGCCGAAGGCCGGGAGCGGCCGATCGAGATGGGCTGCTACGGCATCGGCGTCAGCCGCCTGGTCGCCGCCGCCATCGAGCAGAATCATGACGCCAACGGCATCATCTGGCCGTTTGCCCTTGCGCCGTTTCAAGTATTGCTCCTGCCGATCAACTATAAGGACAAAGCGATCCGCGAAGCCGCCGATCAATTCTATGGCGACTTGCAACAACGCGGCGTGGACGTTCTGCTGGACGATCGCGATGAACGCCCAGGGGTGAAGTTCAAAGACGCTGATCTGGTAGGCATTCCCTTGCGTGTGACCATCGGCACCAAAGGATTGGAAAAGGGCTGTATCGAGCTGCGCTCGCGCCGCGAAGGGAAGACCGAAGAGATTCCGCTGGCTGATGGCGTAAAAAAAATCGACGCAATTCTGACCCAGGCACTGCAGGCATAGATCATGGCTTCAAAGCTCGAGCTGGTTCGTCGACGCGGATCCATGCGCGAGCGTTTGATCGTCGCCCTCGACGTCGACAATCTCGAACAAGCGATCGATCTGGTTCGCCTTCTCGCCCTCGAAGTAGGCATGTTCAAGATCGGCAAACAGCTTTTCACCCACGCCGGGCCTCAGGCAGTGCGGTTGATTCAAGATCTCGGCGGCGAGATTTTTCTCGACTTAAAATTCCACGACATCCCCAATACCGTCGCCAAGGCAGCCATCGAAGCGACGCGCCTCGGCGTGAAAATGTTCAATGTGCACGCTTCCGGCAGTCTCGAAATGATGCGCACGACGGTGAAAGAAGTAGAGCGCCTCTGTCAGCGGGGAAGGCTGCGCCGGCCGATCATGCTCGCCGTCACTGTATTGACGAGTCTCGATCAGGAAGATTTGCAACGCGTCGGTGTCGAGCACCGAGTTGCCGATCAAGTGGTGCGCTTGGCGCTCTTAACCAAAGAAGCCGGCATGGACGGCGTTGTGGCTTCGCCTCACGAGGTCGCCGACATTCGCGCTGCCTGCGGCCGTCGTTTTGTGATCGTCACGCCGGGCATTCGGCCCGCGGAGTCGCGCCATGATGATCAGCAGCGCGTGATGACGCCCGGCGACGCGGTGCGCGCCGGCGTCGATTATATTGTCGTTGGCCGGCCGATTCTCGAAGCCAAGGATCCGGTGAGCGCGGCCCGGACGATCGTTGCTGAGATGGAGGACGGCGGCAGGTAGACGGGCGCGCACGTAGAAGGTTCAGGATCGCGGACTGACGATCGCGATATTCTATCCTCAATCGTCGATCTTCAAACCTTCCAGAACCGATAAAAGTGGTGCACCGGACTATGTCCTGCACCGACGGTGAAGCCGGTGCGGATTGCCGCGGTGATGTACTTTTTAGCGAGGGCGAGGGCTCGTTCGATCGTTTCGCCTTTCGCGAGATAGGCAGCAATCGCCGCCGAAAAGGTACAGCCGGTGCCGTGAGTGCTTTTAGTGCGGATGCGCGGCGCGAGCAGCATGGAAAATGTTTTGCCGTCGTAAAACAGGTCGACCGCCGGGCCTTTGAGATGCCCGCCTTTGATGACGACGCTTTTCGCGCCCATCTCAACAATGCGCCTGGCAGCTTCCGTGATGTGTTCGGGCGTGCGTAGCTCCATCCCAGTCAGCTCTTCCGCCTCCGGGATGTTGGGTGTGACCACCGCTGCCAGAGGAATCAGGCGCGACCGCAACGTTGCGACGGCGTTCTTCTTGATCAAAAGATCGCCGGATGTCGCCACCATCACGGGATCGACGACAAGGTTTTTCAAACGGTGCTGCTGAATCTTCTTCGCGACAGCTTCAATGATCGCCGCGTTGGCGAGCATGCCAGTCTTGAGCGCGTGCGCGCCGATGTCGTCGATCACCGCGTCGATCTGCGCGCCAACGAGCTTCGGGCTTAAAGCAAGAACTTGAGTGACGCCGACCGTGTTCTGCGCCGTGATCGCGGTAATCGCCGAAGTGCCGTAGACACCGAGCGCCGCGAAGGTTTTAAGATCGGCCTGAATGCCCGCGCCGCCGCCCGAGTCGGAGCCGGCGATGGTGAGGGCTTTACGGATGGATTTCATCGCTCGTAGGCTAGCATAGAACCGTTACCTTGCCCCAGGCAGCATGGAAAAATCGACGAGCTTTTGCGGATCGAGATCGGCCGGCACGAGTCGTTCTTGGCGCAGCAAGTCCAGGTATCCACGGGCGACTTTCGGCGGCAAGCGGCCGTCTTGATTGAACATGCCGACCAACGTTTCGTAAGTTCGCTCGGCCTCCGCCGGCGTGATCTTGAACTTGTCCGCGATCATTCGCACGGATTCTGCGCGATTGGTGCGTATCCAAGTTACCGCGTCGAGTAGCGCCGTGATGGTTTTTTGCACGCGCTCCCGATGATTGGCAACCTCCGCTCTAGAAGCGATCAAACCAGAGGTCGGAATGTCGACTAGATTACCGATCAAGACAAACTTTTTGAATCCTCGCGACACTGCTTTGTCGTCGAAGGGCGGCGTCAGCACGGCGCCGGAGACCTGCTGGCTCGCCAATGACGCGAAGCTCGATGCTGTCCCGCCGGTCATGACAAAGCCGACATCTTTCTCGTTGATCTCGACCTTCTTGAACCACGCCATAAGAAAATAGTGCGGCGAGGTTCGAATCCCCGAGATCGCGAGCTTCTTACCGATCAAATCCTGCGGCTTGTTGATTTCTTTCGTAGTCACGAGCATCCACGGCGTAATATCGTAAAAATTGAGAACGACAACGAGCGGCAGACCGGAGACGGCGGCGGAGATTCCAGTCGACAGAGAAGGGAAAAAATTAATATTGCCGGCGATGATCGCCTGCGGTTGGATGCCAGTGTTCATCTGGATGTATTCTGCTTCCAGACCGGCTTTCTTGAGCAAGCCTTTCTCTTGAGCAGCGTAATAAGGCATGTAGGTTAAAGCCAATGATGGAAGACCGACTCGGATCTTCTGCAAACTCTCGGCCGTGCAGGCGATGCCAGGCAATAGGAGATTGATCAAAAACAGAGTAAGGCTCACCGAACCTGCGCGCTTCATCTCGCAACTCCTTAGACGGTAATTCCCTAGGGTCATTGCCATCGCTGCGGCTTTGACGCAAAATCCTATCGGAGAGCGGTGTTCGAGGTCAAACTTATTGTTGGACGGCAAACGCGACAGCGCCGGTGCAAGGTCAAAGATCTGTGCGAGGGATCGATCGATTCGTAACCCCTGCAGAGAAATTGTGCTTGCAACCTAGTGACGGTCGTTGATAGGTCTTCGGGTGGAGACATGATATTGAGAGGATTCGATATGGAAAGTGGCGCCGATCAATTTGTTTTATTCACCCAACCGGGCTGAAGCAGTTGCCTTAGAACGAAAGAGTTTCTTTCGAAAAAAGGCATCGCCTTCAGCGCCATCGACGTCTTGAACGACCCCGCCGGGAGAGAACAGCTGTTCAAGCTCGGAGTACGCACAGTGCCGGTGCTTGCGAAGGCCGGGCAATATATTTTTTGCCAGAATCTTGAAGACGTTGCCGAGTTCGTCGGCGTGCAAGGCACGGGGCACACGCCGCTCCCCCCGGACCTTCTTTTGACGAAATGGGTGAATGTGTTGCGCGCTGCGCAGCGTTATATCCGACAATTTTCCAATGAAAGGCTCGCCGAGCGCGTGATTGCCAACCGCGACCGATCAATTCGGTTGATGAGTCACCATATTTTTCGCATCGCTGAAGCGTTTCTCGAAACCGCTATTGACGACGTGGAGTATCGGGTCAATAACGCCAACGTGCCGCCCGCCGACGGAACATGCACGACCGGCGCGGAGATCTTGGCTTATGGAGATGAAATCATCGCGCGGGTTGAGACCTGGTGGGATCAACTCGACGATAAGTCATGCCGGCAAAAGATTAAGACATTTTACGGCACCCCGCCGATGCACCAGCTATTCGAGCGCTCGACTTGGCACTCGGCGCAACACACGCGCCAACTGATTGCGGTGCTGGAACGCTTCGAGATCGAGCCGAATGGGCGGTTAAGCAGCGAGGACCTCGCTGGTCTACCGCTGCCGGAAGGATTGTGGGAATAGCGCACGGAGGCGAGACCGAAATGCTCTGAACGGCGGCGGGCACTGCGGGGGGAGCGGCGGAAACTGCTTCAAAACGACAAATGGGTTCGGTCGCTTGGTCACCGCCGCGGGCCGAATATTTGCTCAAACTTCGTCGCGTACTGATCCATATTGAGCTGCACCTTTACTGGAGTGGGAAAAAGCTCAAGAGCGCCGGGATATAACGGCGAGGTCGAAGGAAGCATCCCCGGCCGTAACGGAACCTTCCGCTGTTCTACGAGCACCTTCTGTCCGTCTTCGGAGAGTAAAAAGTCGTAGAGAAGCTTCGCTGCGTTGGGATGGCCGATGTTTGACGCCAAGGCCACGGCTTGAATGTCCACGACAATCGGTCTTAAACTCTTTACCCATTCAACCGGCGCGCGTTTTTCTCTCAATTCTTCGATGCTGTGGGCAAACGATAAAGCGATATCGAATTCGCCAGCGATCATGAGTTGGGCCAACGAGGTGTGATTGTTGCGCCATTGAATGTCTTGGCGCGCCAGACCCACCATGATCTTGCGGGCCTTTTCCTCTCCCAGATACTCTTCCAGGGCACCCATCCAGCGAAACTCCTGGGGATCCATGCCGATCCTGCCTTTCCATTTTGGATCGTAAAAATCCTCCCAGTTTTTCGGCGCCTCCTGTTTGGAAACCTTTCTCGTGTTGTAGGCAAAAACATAGTAATTAGCGCCGAAGCCCGTCCACAGTCCCTTAGGGTCTTTGAACTTGTCCGGGTAAGCCTTCGCTTCCGGAGAAGCGTAAGGTTGCAGTACATCGAGAGTGGTGAGCAGCGGCGCAACGCCGCCATAGATTACGTCGAAGAGAAGCTTGCCGGCGGCCTTTTCCGTGCGGATCTTGCTCAACATGTTTTCAGCGCCGACGCGGGCATAATTAACTTTGACGAAGGGATATCTCTGTTCGAAGGCTTTGACCGCAGCTTGCGTCGTCGTCAGTGACGCCGTGGCGTACAAATTTACCTGCCCTTCTTTCTTGGCGCCGGCGATATAGGAAGACTCTTGAGCGTTCGAGAAATCGCGATGAAGCGCCAAAAGTAGTGCAAATAGGATAAGTTTAAGCGCAAGATTCATCTTTCACCCCGCTCATCAGCTGGTCACTTCTGCGCGGCTCGCGCGCCCCGATTGAACTCTCAGCTATCCCAGCCGTAGAGCTTAAGCGCGTTGGCGCCGAGTATTTTTCGCTTTGCGCTTTCCGAAATATCTTTGCGTTCTTTTAGCGTCGAGACCATGTAGGGAAAATTGCCGTCCCAGTGGGGATAATCGGAGGCGAAAAGTATTACGTTTTCGCCGACCCGATCGAGCACGAATGGCAGTGTCGTCTCTTCAGGTTCCGCCGCGTAAAACCATTGGCCGCTGGTCATATACTCGCTTGGCTTGGCTTTGAGCAGGGGCGCCTCGGATTTTCTCTTCTCCCACTCTTCATCCATGCGGTCCATCCAGTAAGGAACCCAGCCGGCTCCGCACTCAAGGAAAGCAATCCGTAACTTGGGAAATTTTTCCGGCACACCGCCGTACATGAGTGCCGCACAGTCGATGAGCGTCTCAATAGGACGCCCAATCGTATGCTTGAACAAAAAAGTATCGAAACGAATCTCGCCTGCCGGTCCCTGGCGGGAATTATGCACTAGAAGGGGAATGTTTAGCCTCTGGATCTCCTCGTAGATCGGCCAGAATTCCGGCTTGCCTAGATGCTCTTTCATGCCGAAGGAAGCAATCGCAATTCCGACCAGTCCCAGCTTGGTCACAGCGCGGTTTACCTCTGCTACAGCAGCGGGGACATTTTGAAACGGCACGATTGCGACTCCCCGAATGCGCGGGCTTTCTTTACAGTGTTCCGCGATCCAGTTGTTGTAAGCGCGGCAATACGCCGCGGCGTAGTCTTTCTCGGCAAGCCGGCTCATATGAAAGGCGCTGGTTGGGAAAAGGACTGAAGTGTCGATGGTCTCTTTATCCATATCGCGAAGCCGCGTCGCCACATCCGGCACCCGCATCCCAAGTGTGCCATACATACTGGAATCCCATTCATCGCCCGGCAACAGGGACCCTCGCCGCTTGCAATAGGGCTCTTCCAAATGCGGTCTTATATCGCCGTCACGCTCTTGGACATGTCCATCAGAATCTATGATTCTCAGGGTTTCCATTTTCTTCTCCTTAACGGATGATCTTTTTTTGTTTCCTTCCCACCGTCTCCGTAGAGCTGATCGATCGCGCCGCTCTGCTCGATCTCACGCACGAGACGCATATCGATGAATCCCTGCGGGTCGGCGGTTTTCGCGCGTGGGTCGCGGGCGCCGGCGAGATCGAAGATTACCTGGATGGCGGCGGGTACGGCGTACGGAGCTCGGGGAAACTGTTTCAAGACGAATGATTCGTAGGCGTCTTCCAAAGCTTCGCGATCTTGGACACGGAGATATTTTTGCATGATTTTGAGCGCCGCCTCCCGATTGGTTTTGGCATAGTGAATCGCTTCAACGATGACGCGAACGAGGCGGCGGACTGTGTCTTCGTTGGCCTTGATATAGGCGCGCCGAGTGACGAGGCCGCCTTGCAAGAAGGGAATACCCAATTCCACGCCGTCGGCTAAAGCGCGAAAACCTAAACGGCGAGCCTGCACGGTTTGCGGCGAATCGAGCACGGTGGCGTCGAGTTTTTTTGCTTCCATGGCGGCGAGGCGCGTGGACGGTCCGCCGCCACCGGCTTGAATGATCTGCACATCTTTATTCTCATTGATGCCGAGTTTTCGAAGAATCAAGCGCAGCCCCCAATCGGCTGCGGCGCCGAACCGGCCGATGCCGATGATTTTGCCGCGCAGATCTTCGACGCGGCGAATCTCGGGACGGGTGATGAGCTGGTACGAATTCAGATTGCACCAGCCGGCGAGCATCACCAAGTCCAAGCCGTTCAAGTAGGGCCCAACGGCCAAGCCGCCGGACATCGTCGCGACCGGCGCCGCGCCCGCGGTGAGCGCTTGCACGGCTGGGGTAGAATCGACATAAACTAAATCGGCCATCAGGCCATGCCGCTCGAAGAGACTGGCCTCGCGGGCGAACCAAGTCGCCGAGTTGGTCATGGTGAACTGGCTGTAGATCACCTTGAGCCGCTCTTGGCTGGATGCTCGATCGGGAGCAAAAATCGCGGCCAGCGCGACGTAGAGAATGACCGTCGTAACGCGAGGGGTTAAATTTGTGCCCATGAGTCGACTCCTCGAAGATTCGCTCAAAGCTATTCGAGATTAACCGCAGAGGTCAAACAAAAAAACCCGAGGAGAAAATAGAATGAAATTAATCGGACTCATTTCGCCCAATCTCAGCGAGGATACGTTGGAAGATGTCTACAAGGTCTTTCCGGCGGGTATTCGTATTGAAGGACGGACTTTGAAAGTCGGGAAATATACCGACGATGAATTTCATCGGGCCGAGCTGATGTTCGCGGATCTCGTGCGCGATCTGGCGCGCTCGCCGCTGGATTTTCTGATGATCACAGGAGAGTTGTTTCTTTCGTACAAAGGCCCCGGATCGGACTTGGAAATTCTCGACCTGGTCAAGACCATTACGCCGACGCCGGCTTCCACGGTTCTGACGGCGGTCGTGCGAGGCTGCCGGGCGCTCGGGCTCAAGCGCATCGTCATGGCCTCGCCGTTTCCCGAAGATCAGGACGAGCGGCTGGTCAAATTTCTGGACCATTACGGCATCGAAGTCGTCGCCTTTCGCGGCCTCGGATGTCCTAATGCAGATGTGATCTGGGAGTTGCCGCCGGCGAGCGGCTACGATTTGGCGACCGGACTGCTGCGCGAGTATCCGGACGTGGACGGTATCTACATGCCGTGTAACAAATGGCGCATCGTCTCCGTCATCGAGCGCATCGAAAAAGATCATGGCAAGCCGGTGGTGACCAACACTCAGGCTTGGGTTTGGGACGCGCTGCGGCTGATGGGCATGCGCGACCCTATTCCTGGCTATGGCCGGCTTTTGAGCGAATTCAAATAAGATGACTCAACGGAACGCCGCCAAGACCTCGCGAGCGAAGAGTTGCAGCATTTGCGAGTGACGCGCGAGGGTAGGGTAGATGAACTTGATCTCGAAATGGGTCACACCAGCTTCGCTATAGGCTTTGACCCGGTGGCGGATCTCTTCCGGCGAGCCGATCAGGCTCACTTCCGCCAGTTGTTCGACGCTCATGAATCTTTCAAAGGTGCTTTGGCCGATCGCCAGCGTACCGAAACCGTCTTGTCTGGCTTTTGCCGGAGCGGCATCGATACAGCCGTAGACTTCGATGCCGAGGTGAATCGCGTCCGGGTCGCGGCCTTGTTGCTCGGCCATTTCTTTGACCACACGAAATCTTTTGGCGATGTCTTCGGGCAGCAACCAAGCCGGCAGCCAACCGTCGCCGAGGGCTGCGGTTCTTTTCATGGCTGCCTCGGTCCATCCGCCGATCCATAGAGGTGGATGGGGGTTTTGGTAGGGCTTCGGACAGATTTCAGCGTCTTGAAAACTGACGAACCGTCCTTCGTATGAAGCCGGATGAGTCGTCCAGATTGTTTTCATGGCGCGGATGTGATCATCGGCGATCTTGCCGCGCTGTTTGCGGTTGACGCCGAGGACTTCATACTCCCGCGACTTGATCGTCGAAGGAGAGCCGATGCCGACGCCGATGTCCAGTCGTCCTTTGCAGAGCACGTCGAGCGTAGCGATCTGTTTGGCCGCGAGCAGCGGATTGCGACAAGGCACCACGACGCAGGCGATGCCAAGGCGCACCGAACGAACCAGCCCGGCGAGATAGGAAAGTGAAGTCATCGCTTCGTAGAAGTCCGGACTGTCGTTGCCCTGGTGCGAATGGTCGGCGCCCGAAGAAATGTGCGTGCGGTGGATTTCTTCGGACCAGGTCAAATGGTCGTGAACCCAAACCGAATCGAAACCGAGAGACTCCGCTTCTTGAGCGACTTCGACCATCGATTCGACCGTCGCCAGCGGTCCCGAGTTGGGAACGCGGACGCCGAAGGTCACGTGCGGCTTGCCGTTGGGTTTCGCGCTCATTAGTGTCAATCCTTTAGGCTTCAGTCACTGGCGCAAAGAAAAATTGTGTAGAGAGTAAACGTGAAAACAGTCATTCAGGTAAAACAGATTTCTTCGGACGAAGCAAAGGCACGAGCCTTCGCGATCCGCATGCGCGTATTCGTGCGCGAACAGCGTGTGCCTGCTGCCATCGAGCTCGATCGCGACGATGACCGCGCGATTCATTTTTTAGCAACGTCCGATGGAAGAGCCGTGGGGACGGCGAGAGTCGTGTACCATCAGGGTAATGCCAAAATCGGCCGCATGGCAGTGCTCAAAAGCTATCGCGGTCAAGGCGTGGGAAAAAAATTGCTCCAGCGAGCTGTTGCTACGGCAAAGAAGCTGGGCGCGCGAACAATCTATTTGCACGCGCAAGTGCCGGTAATCGAGTTCTACGAGAAACTGGGATTTCGCTCGGTCGGTGCGGTTTTCGACGAAGCCGGTATTCCACACCGGAAAATGATTCTGAGGGCAATAAGCAACAGGCACTAGGCAACGGGCAATAGTGAAGATTTGCGAAGGACGTGATCGTGGTTCGCGGCTGCGTTCGTAGCAGCCAACGCTGACGCTTGCGTCCATCCGCGGTTAAGCCGTACGATAGGATCGTCTATTGTAAAAATATCTGGAGGTCATGATGGAGCCGATACCAAACGCGACGATCACTGCCGCCAACGCGAAAAGCCGCAAGGTCAGAGAGCTTATACGCGCGCCGGAGATACTCGTCATGCCGGGCGCCTATGATGTTTTAAGCGCGCTGTTGTTCGAGCAGATGGGATTCAAAGCGATCCAAGGCACCAGTGGGGGCATTGCCGCGTCGTTGGGTTATCCGGATGGCGAAGCGATGAGCCGGGAGCAGTTTATCGAAATGAGCGGTCACTTTGCTACGGCGGTCAGCGTACCATTCAACGCGGATGGCGAGAGAGGCTACGGCGACGAGAACGGCGTCGGCGCCACGGTGCGCGCGCTGGTGGCGCGCGGCGTCGCTGGCATGAACCTCGAGGACGGCGCAGCGAAAGGCCGCGGCGGATTGGTCGAGCTGTCGCAACAGCTGCGCAAAATTAAAACCGTTATGGATACCAAGCGCGAGCTCGGCAGCGAATTCTTTCTTAACGCTCGGGTCGACGCTTTCCACGTCTTTACCGGCGATCCCAAAAAAGCGCTCGATGAGGCGATTCGCCGTGGCAACGCCTACGCCGAGGTGGGCGGCGA
>DASWCL010000260.1:0-27131 GCA_036390135.1 Binatia bacterium | reverse complement strand
CTTGTCTTGCGCTTCTCGATCGAGATCCGTGCCGTTGTTCCAGAACAGCGGCATTCCCAGCCGTTGTTGCACATTTGAGCTCACATCGGAAAAGCCCGACTTAAGATCGATGGTCGTGCAGCCGGAGAGCGCAGCCACACTAACGATGGCGCCGACGACTATTCTCAGTAAAGCCATTATTTTCTCCCGACATTGAGCAATGTCAGTTCATTTTTTCGACCTTGACGATGACTTTTCTTTTCACGTCGATAGCGAACCGCACTTTATCTCCGGGCTTCAGCCCTTCGAGCAGAGCCGCGGGCTCGGTTGGATAACCCATTGTCATGGCGTCCATGAAATCCTTGATCAGACCGTGCTCGATCACCAGTTGGCTCGAACCCGGCACCACGGCAATCACTTTGCCCTCGCCGACTGCGGTCTTCTCCGCGGCAGCATCAGACCCATGGTGTGCGTCGTGCGTGCCTTGATCTTCCGCCGCAATTCGGCCCGTGCTACGCGCGGGCAAATCCGCGGCGGTATAGGCGAGGGTTTGAGATGGCCGCGGCGTCGCGGCGACGGCCGCCCGCGGGTGCGCTGGGTGGTTTACCGTTAAGGGTTCAAGTGTGTAAGGCGCGCAGCCGCCGAGGAACAGAAAAATTGTCATCGCGATAATTTTTACGGTGAGTCGCATAGGAAATCCTTTTCGAAACACTTCAAGGCTTAAGCTTCTCGATTTTAGTGACAACCCGTTGCGCGGTATCTAGCGTAAATTCTATTCGGTCGCCGGCCCGCAGCCCCTTGAGTACAGACGCGGAGCTGACGGTGTAACCCATGGTCATCGCGTCCATGAAATCCTTGATCGGCTCGTGATCGATCACGACTTCTTTTGACTGAGGCACGACGGCAACGATTTTGCCGACACCCTTAACGAACTTCGCGGTCGTCGGCGGCTTGAGCGACGCCAGATACGCGGAGACGTCGATCAATTCTTGCACGGTCATTTTCTCGTTATAGCTAGGCATGGAGGATTTCCCGTCTGCGCCCCGATACTCCGGCGCAGCGACGGCATCTGGGTTCATAATCGACTCGGCGAAATATTCTAGCGGGTGCAGCGGACCCATCTGACTGAGCTCGGGCCCATAGTCGACGCCAGCGAAGACGAAGTCCTCGCCGCGTACCTCGTGACAGTAGTAACACTCGTACTTTGTGAACACGGCGCGGCCTTTGGTCGCGTCCCCCTTGGGCAGCGTGAACCGCCAATTTTGGGGATGATGGTGTTCGAGGGGCGGCGACATGTGGACGCTTTTACTCGTTGCGGCATCGGCGCCGGATGCCGAAACCGCCGTGAATGATAGATCGATCGAGAGAAAGACAAACGCCAATAGCAAGCGTACATCCATGACTGCTCCTTAGAGCGATGAAAACGGACGACTGTCGTTGTCGACGAGCCGCACAATTTATTTCGATTTGAAAAGAAAGAAAGAAGCGCAGCAGGGCGCAGCGCTAAACGCGGATCACAGAAAGAAGCAGATGACGCGGAAGATTTTTTGAATGAACCGAGCCCGGAGGCCCGTCGCCGGAGCTGTGTGAAGTTGCGCCAACCAAGAATCTGTCAATCGGCTCTGCGAATTGGCCCGCACAATAGAAGTGTCCACAGCTCGACTTAACGGAGGCATGGGAACTAATGAGAAACTCGCCAAACAAATTGGGGCAGTGAACTTTAGACTGATCGGAATGCGAATGATGCGGCGTAGCGTCTGCGTCGTGGTGACCTGGAACGCCGCTTTCGTCGTGATGCCGCGCATTGGGAGTGACGCCAGAATCGGTACACCCCTCGAGTGCCCAAACCGCGCCAGCGTAAAATATCGCCAGGCAGTTAAGAATGAGAATTAAGCGTCTCATCGGAATTGCATCTAATGTGCCTGGCCCGGCACGCGTTTTCAAGTCTGCCTTTGGAGCCCATGACGTCACTCGTGGCCGCTTATCAATTTTTCAGCGTGAGAACTTTCAGTCTTTTTTTGCTGTCGCGTCGCTGGACACTTTCAGTGCGACGCCGGGCTGCAATGGAGTCTCACCGATACTCAAGACCGTACCCGATTGTTCCATGTCGTAGGTCGAGACCTTCTGTTTCGAAACTCCTTCTTTCGTGGCGGCAGCCAGGGCATCGGCTGTGGGTGATTGAATGCGGTATTTGAGATTGCTCCCGTCCTTCAGCGTGACCGAGAGAACCATCTCCTTGCCGTCTTCCATCGGCAGCGTCTGAAGCGCGGCAATTTGAGTCGTGGCGGCGGTTTTGTTCACGGTATAATTATACAGCCAGATGAAGGAACCGATAATGGCGATGATAAGCAACCAGGCATACTGGCCGACCCTCTTCTGCCGTTGCACAGCTTGCTTTCTCCGCGTATCGAAGAAGCGACGAAAAGTTTCCGCTTCTGCCGCGGCTCTCTTTGCTGGATCTTGCTCTGCGGAGCTTGGCGGCTGATCGAATGAAAGGCCGATGCTGTTCAATACCATGCCGATGATCACCAGCACTAAGGGAATGGCAACGATGAACATGGGATTCATGCTTGTCTCCTAACAAAGGCTTGTGATCGCCTCCGTATTTTGGAAGAGGAAAAGGTTAGGCAGTGAAAATACAGTCCGTGATAGTGGCGCCGAGCGCATATCACGGTTGCCGTTGCGCGGCCCGGCCTTCTTTCTCCTCTTACGCGCCACTAAACGGACAAAGAATTAAAATAACTCTATAGGTCGGAAAGCGCTCTAGCAAGGGAATCCGAATTCAGAACTAGGATAAAAGCAAAATTAGAAAAGCGGAAACGCGGAGGACAGACTAAGGCGCGCAAGGAAAACAACCGTGATTGTCAGACGCGGGCGTGATGCGTCCACGTTTTGAGAATTCTCGAAAAGCAGTATTGACGACAAGCTCAGCTTGAGGTGCCGAGTCGGCACCTCAAGTCTGCTTTGAATCTCGGAAAATCCTTTGTCTGACTGACTTAGCTTCCTAGTTGGCAATCTTCAGCGCGACGCCAAGGGCCAATGGCGTGTTGCCAATACTCAGCGCGGTGCCCAACTTTTCCAACTCCCAGTTGGAGACCTTTTCTGTTGAAACGCCGTCCTTTGAAGCCGTCTCCAATTTGTCGGCCTTCGGCAATTTGATCAGGTATTTGACATTGTTCCCGTCGCTCTGAGTCACCGAGAGAACCATCTCTTTGCCTTCTTCTGTTCCCATAGTTTGAAGCGCCGCAATGCGGTTGGAAAGGCCGGTTTTATTCACCGTATCGACGTACAGCCAGATTGAGGCGCCGGCAAACACGACGATAAGCAACCAACCATACTGGCCGATCCGTTTCTGCCTTTTTACCGCTCGACCGCGTTGACGATCGAAGAACTTGCGGAAAGACTCCCTTTCCACCACCAGTCGCTTTTCCGGATCTTGCTCGGGTGAACTAGCAGGCTGATCGAAGCCGAGGTCGAAGCTATTCAGTATCATGCCGACTACGACCAACCCCAGAGGGATGGCGACAATCAATGCTGGATTCATAAACTCTCTCCTTGTGACAGACTTTTGATCGCCTGTGGATATTGGAAGAGGGAGGGAAGGTCAGAACCAAGATTAGGTTCGCTATAAAACCGGAACCGCAGTCGATGCCACATTTTATTGTGTGGCCCGACCTGCTACCTCTTGCGCGCCGTTAAGCGGAAAGAAAAACCCAGCAACAACTCTATCGGAGTGCGAGCGTTCCAGCAAGGGGCACCGCAATTGTTTGCGCACCAACTCCTGCGGTCTTTCCAACGGTTCGAGGAGCCATGACCGGAGTCTACCGTTCATCACGCGGACCGGTCCGTTTCAGCCGTTCCTATCGTTTAAACGCTGCGCTCAGTTCACATCGTTCACTGAATCCAAGAAGGCGGGACTTGCCCGTTTCAAGGAATTCTCGCAGGGTCGAAATGACGTTAGCGGGTGCTCGGTCAACTGCGTTTTAAGGCTGGATTTCTAAGACCGCGGGTGGCGAGCAAAAAGAACCCCAGCGCGCTCAGCGCCAAACTGAACCATTGCGCTTCGCTTAACCCCAAACCCAGCGCCGGATTGATGCGCCAGAATTCCACCACGAAGCGCAATAAACCGCCAAGGATCAGATAGAGCCACGCGAGGGTTCCCGACGCGTAATTTCTTTTTCTGAGCGTCCAGAGGATTCCGAAAACCACGACGGCTTCGAGAAACTCGTAAATCGGCGTCGGGTGAACGTGGGTACCGGGCGGATACGGGATACCCGTCGACGGATCGACCCAACCGATGATGGCGTGGGTGTAGGCGACACCCCACGGCACGTCGGTAACCGTGCCCCAATCGCCGTCGCCGGCGATGTGGCAGCCGATACGGCCTACGCCGTATGCAATCGCCAGCGCAGGCGCGGCAATATCGGCGCCGACCAGCCACGGGATCTTATGTTTTTTTACCACCCACGAAACCGCGGCGGCGCCGCCCAAGAAACCACCGTACCAGGTGAAGCCTGCGCCGGTGAAGATATAACTCAAGGGCGCGGCCAGAAAGTTGTTCCACTCTTCGATGATGAAGAGAATTCGCGCGCCGACGAGCCCGCCGATGGCGGCGGCGAATATCAGTGTCGATGCAAGCTCTGGATCATAGCCGCGGCGCTTCAGCTCCAAGCTCACCACCCAGCCGGCGGTGAGCGCCGCCAAAGCCATCATCGCACCGAAGCTGTAGATGGTTATCGGACCGAATTGAAAAAGAATTGGATACATCTCTCGTCTCGCATAGTAGCTACCCTGCTCATTACGGGAAAACAATAGGAGCGAAAGAGTTGACGCGGGCCGCTTCGTTCATGGAACCGGCGGTGTCGGAGTAGGCGGTCCGTTTTTGCTGTAAGTTTTCTCAATGTGCGCGCGCATCTGCTTGAGACTTTTACCTTTGTCGATCATCTTCATCACGTCACGCGTGATGCCGATGCAGATCGTTCAGCCGAGGCTCATTCGATCGAACACTGGTTTTTCCGGGGTTGAGCTGTCCTGAAAGTAACATGACGCATTGCTCGTGTGACCGTCGGCGCCACAACCGCAATAGCACGGGATGTAACGAAGTGTGTTCCGATTGGCGATCGCAAATCGATAGGCTTCCCGCACCTCAAGGGGGGCGCTCCGAACGTCGATAGGAAGGATCGATTCCGGAGCAAGCTTAGAGCGATGTGTGGCACCGAGCGTGGTGCGGCCAATTACCGCCTGTACGTCCCCGCTCCCCGCAGGTGCTTTTCTACTCCGGGATACCTGCGATCTTTTAGTTTGGCTTGGCGCGGCCCTCGTAGAGAAAAGCCATCGGCTTGGGGCCTTTCATATAGCCGGTTTCGAGTTGCGTGATGGCAAAACCTGCATTCTCGACGATCACGCGGATTGGCCGGTTCAAGTGACAGCCGCCACCAATCCGCTTCCACGCCGGGGTTAGCCAGTCTTGCCACTTCCGCACATTGTCGTCCGGCGCCAGCCCATGCTCAACAAACAGCAGCTGCCCATCCGGAGTGAGCACACGGCGCACCTCGTGGAGAGCCTGAATCACCGCCGGTATGGTGCACAAAGTCCAGGTGGTGACCACCGTATCAATGCTGTGGTCCTCGAGCGGAATCTTCTCCGCCGACCCTTCGATAAATTTCACCGGTAACGATAATCGACTCGCCACACGCCGAGACATCGCAAGCAGCCGTGGTGCCGGCTCTAGGCCAAGGATCTCGCGCACGTGGGGCGGATAAAAGGGCAGATTCAAGCCGGAACCGACGCCAATCTCCAGTACGCGGCCTTCGGCCACGGAGATCAGCCGCTCGCGGTACGGGATAAGACGGCGGTTGCGCATTGCTAAATTGACGAGCTGCGGCAAGATCCGCTCCTCATAGAAACCCATGTGCTTTCCTCCAAAGGTAGTGCGAAATTTGTAGATGCCTGTCGTAAAATCTCTGGGCTTGGTCTTAAGCTTGTCGGCGTGGGTCCTTTATCGTCCCTTTGTCGCCGTGGCATGCAGCACAGTTGTCCTGATAACTTTTTTCACCAAGCTTCACGTCATCTTCAGCCGAGGCGATTCGCGCCCCAACATCCCGACGCTCCTTCACAGTCAGAAGGCCTAGAATCAAAGCCACACCAACCACTATGACTAAAGGCGTCTTCATCTCAATCCGCGCAAATGCGCTATGCGATGTCGTCTTTAATTCTGTCAAACTCTTCTTTAGTTATCTCGCCTCTGGCATAGCGCTGTTTTAGAATATCCAGCGCACTCTTTGTTCTTCCAAGCCCACGGTGTCTTTTGCCCCATATCCACCTCACCCCGGCGACGACGACAACCAAGATGAAAAGCTTTGCCGCGCGCATGAGAATAGACTCAAGAGGTCAGTTGATATAAAGATTCCTGTGCTTGTTGTCACCCGGATTAATCTCTGTTAACAGTTCGGAAGATCGACCAAGATGAAGAAACAGCTTCGCAGAATTATTCGCTCGCTCGCGTTGCCGCCGCTGATCTCATAAATCCATTGATCGAACTGTGCGAGCCGTCATTCAAAGAGTCTCAGAGGCGCGCGTCTCGGTCGACTCGGTCACTGTCGGCGAGATCGGCAGCGGATTTTGCGTGCTTTTGGGCGTCGGCAAACAAGATGGCGAGAACGATGCCGACAGGCTCGCCGAGAAGATCAAGAACTTGCGCGTCTTCGAAGACGATCACGGAAAAATGAATCGATCGATCCTCGAAGTCGGCGGCGAGTTGCTCGTCGTGTCACAATTTACGCTTTACGGCGACTGCCGCAAAGGCAATCGACCGTCGTTCACCGATGCCGCGCCCGCGGAACAAGCCGACCGCTTGTATCAGCGCTTCGTGCAACGCTTGAGTGATGCCGGTGTGAGGATCGCCACCGGCCGTTTTCAGGCGCACATGAAAGTAGCCTTAGTCAACGATGGCCCGGTCACCTTTGTTTTGGAAAGCTGACGTGCACGTCGTTCTTTTCGAACCGGAGATTCCGCCCAACACCGGTAGCGTGGCGCGACTGTGCGCCGCGACGTTGACCCCGTTGCACTTGATCGAGCCGTTGGGCTTCAAGATCGACGACAAGCACCTCAAACGAGCGGGGCTCGACTACTGGGAATTTGTCGATCTGCGCGTGCACAAGTCATGGAACGAATTTTTGTCGACCGTGCGGCCAGCAAAGCTGTGGTATTTTTCCAAGCGCGCGATCAAATCCTATGCGGCTGTTGAGTATCGTGAAGATGATTTCCTCGTATTCGGACGTGAAACCCGTGGTTTACCGCAAGACCTCCTGGATGCCAATCCCGACCGTGCGTTGCGCATACCGATGATGGGCACGGGCGTGCGCAGCTTGAATCTTTCCAACGCGGTTTCCATCGTCCTCTATGAAGCGCTGCGCCAACTGGGAAAAACATAATTTCCCGGAGGGCCTTGACCGTAAAAACGTTTATGGTTATTTATCACCATCCATTTTCTATGAACGGGGGATTGATATGAGGGTCGGGCTAAGCGAACATCGGCCAGGGGTATTGACCTATCTAATTGCGCTATTAATGGTTTGGTCTATTGGTTTCACCGCCAATAGCTATGCTGCCGAAACCGGAGCGGCTTCCTCGACCAAGGAGGCTGCCACATCGAAGGAATCGTTCAATCTGATTCTGCCATTCAAGGATCTCACCGTGGGTCAGGGACAAGAGGCTACGATGGATGCGGAGGTCGTCAACCGAACCAAGGACCCGGTGGAAGTGAGTCTGGCGATTGAAGGGACTCCCACCGGATGGGACGCGAATTTCAATTCGAGGTACCCGAGCTTTCCAGTGCGCTCGGTGATGGTCCAAGGAGGCGATCAAACCTCAAATAAATCGACGACCCTTGAGTTCAAAGTTAAAGTCCCGGAAAACACAAAGCCGGGAACTTACCCCATTAAAGTCACCGCCAAAGACTCCAAGGGAGCGACGCAGTACGTCGAAACCATTAACTATCGTGTGACGTCCAAAAAGGTTGAGACCGGCGGCATCAAGCTCAGCAGTCAATATCCAGTCCTCAGCTCGGCGACGGGTCAGACTTTGAAATTCACCGTCGACGTCAAGAATGAAACAAATAAAGCGTTGCCGACCAATTTGGTCGCTCAGGCGCCCCAGGGCTGGACGGTGCGCTTCAAACCGCAATTCGGCGACCAGCAGATTTCCTCGATCCAAGTCAAGGAAAACGGCTCGGAAACGCTTAGTGTAGAGATCGACACACCCGCGACCGCAGAAGCGAAAGAGTATCCCGTAACGATCCTGGCGCGCGCCGGCGCTTACGAGGCCTCGACCGGCATCAAGGTGTCCCTCAAGGGCACGCAGGATCTCAAGATGGGATCGTTGGCCGGTACGCTCAACACATCCGTCACCGCCGGCACGAAAACGCCAATCGATTTCGTCGTCGGCAATGCCGGCACGGCGCCGATCCGCAACTTGAATTTCGTGACTAAAAAACCGAGTGACAAATGGACCGTGGAGTTCAGACCCGACAAGATCGATGCGTTGGGTCCCGGCGAAGTGCGACAGATCAAAATGGAAATCTTGGCGCCGGAACGCACCATCGCCGGTGACTACATGCTCACGCTCACCGCCAATTCTCCGGAATCCAACAAGTCATCGGACTTTCGCGTGACGGTTTCGACGCCGACGATCTGGGGCTGGATCGGCTTCGGCATCGTTGGCTTGGTCGTACTCGGGCTGGCGGTCGTGTTTTTCCGTTTAGGTCGTCGATGAGCGCGGTTGTTGAAACCAATAATTTGACCAAGCGTTATCGCGAAACGCTCGCGGTAAACGCGCTCAACCTGACCGTTGAGGAAGGCGAAGTTTTCGGTTTTCTCGGCCCCAACGGCGCGGGCAAGACCACGACGATTTTGATGCTTCTGGGATTGACCGAGCCGACTTCAGGTCAGGTTTCCGTATGTGGATTTAACCCGATGCATGAATCTCTTGAGGTTAAACGCAGGGTTGGCTACCTGCCTGAAAACCCCGGCTTTTACGACGATATCAGCGCTCGGGAAAATCTCCTTTACATGGCGCGGCTCAATCGCATTCCCGAAGACGAGGCGCGCCGACGTACCGCGCAAGTTCTAGATCAAGTCGGTCTTCCCGACGACGGGCGACGACTGGTGAGAGAATTTTCCCGCGGCATGAAGCAGCGCCTCGGCATCGCCGAAGTTTTAGTCAAAGAACCCAAAGCGATCATTCTCGACGAGCCGACTCTTGGCATCGACCCTGATGGCGCCATCCGTATTCTCGAACTGATCAAGGGCTTGAACCGTGAACATGGATTGACGGTTATGCTGTCGTCGCACCAGCTGCAACAGGTTCAGGACATCTGCAACCGTGTCGGCATCATCGTCAAAGGCAAACTGATTGTCCAAGGCGAAATGGATGTGCTCGGCAAAGCGATCTTGAAAGGCAGGCAATGGAATTTTCTCCTCGAGGTCGGCGGCAACGCGGACGGTCTGGAACGAGAACTGCAGGGCATTCAAGGCGTCGATGAAATCGAGAAGCGGAGTCACGGCTGGTTTCTCCGCTGCACCCAAGACGTTCGCAACGACGTCGTATCGATGGTCACGCGCAAAGGGCTGCACCTGCTTCAGCTGCGCTCAGAGGATCCGACGTTAGAAGAGATCTATCTCAAATATTTTCGCGAGGCTTAAAATGAGCGTGGTGTTTTGGAAAGAATTGGCAGACCATTTCAGCAGCCGCCGTTTCATGATTTTGCTGATCATCATTATTCTGTCTGGGCTCTGGGCGACCTACTCAACTGGGCAAACGATCCGCCAAAACACCGATACGATTCCGTCGCAGTACGCGTTTTTACTCCTGCTCACGTCGAGCGGCGACACGCTTTTTTCTCTGGCCACGTTCCTGGGTTTTTTTGGACCATTGGTGGGCATCACCTTGGGATTCGATTCCATCAGCGGCGAGTATGCCCGCGGCACACTGAGCCGCGTCCTCTCACAGCCGATCTATCGCGACAGCCTGATCAACGGTAAATTTTTAGCCGGGCTCACCACCGTCGCCGTTTTGTGGGGCTCCATACTGCTGCTGGTGATCGGTCTCGGCATCACGCTTTTGGGGTTTCCGCCCAACGGTGAGGAACTTTGGCGCATGCTGATCTTCACCACCGTGGGAATCTTTTATGTTGGCTTTTGGCTCGCTCTTGCGATGCTCTTTTCACTGGTGTTTCAGAAAACCGTTACTGCCGCGTTGGCATCGATGGCCGTGTGGCTTTTCTTGACGTTGTTCGTCTCGGTCTTCAGCTCGGCGATTGCCGGTATGATCGTCCCGGATGCCACGACGCCCGAGGCGCAAGCGCGCCAGCAGGACATATCGAACGTCATCGACCGAATTTCGCCCAGTACGCTCTTCTCCGAGAGCGTTGGGATCCTACTCAACCCCGCGGCTCGGGTTTTCGGTATGGCGCTGCAAAGCCAAGCCGAGGGAATTTTGCCGACGCCGCTGGCTCTCGATCAGAGCTTGAATCTGATCTGGCCGCATATCACCACGATGTTCGCACTGGTCGCCGCCTGCTTCGGCATTTCCTACATTATATTTATGCGCGCCGAGATTAGAGCTTAAGAGCGCGCTACTAACGCCTCCCTCGCTCATCGTTTCAATTGGCCGGTACCCTTTTCCGGTGCGGATTCGTCGTATTTTATGTCACGATAGTTGATATATAAACGATTTCTGTTTAGGATACGAAAAATTTCCACGAAGGCATCGGTCCAGGGGAGGAATCATGGCCTATCGCGACCTGAGAGAATATGTCTCAACGCTAGAAAAACACGGAAAACTCAAACGCGTCATCAAAGAAGTAGACAAGGACTGGGAAATCGCGGCGGTGTGCCGCCAGCTCTTTAAAAAAATTCCTCCGCACAACCGCCCTGCCCTGATTTTCGAAAACGTCAAAGGATTTAAGATCCCAGTCGTTGCCGGCGTGCTCGGCGCATCTCGAGAGATTTACGCGCTCGGGCTGCAAACGGAAACCGTCGAGGGTATTAATCGCAAATGGGACCATGCACTGGAAAAACCAATTCCGCCACGCATGGTTAAGGACGCGCCCTGCAAAGAGAATATTCTCCACGGCAAGGAAGTCGACATTACCAAACTGCCGGTGCCAATCTGGACCGTCGGCGAAGACCCCGGTCCGTTCTTCACCTCCCCTTACCTGATCACCAAAGATCCGGAAACCGGCGTGCGCAATGTCGGAACGTATCGCATGGAAGTGAAAGGGCCGAACAAGACCGGTTTACTCATCGGCAAACGCCAGGATATGGCGTGGCATGTCTATAAAAATAACGCGCAGAACAAACCCACGCCGGTGGCCGTCGTCATCGGCGCCGATCCATCGATCGGCTACGTGTCGGTGTCGAAAATATCGGAGGCACTCGATGAGTTCGCCGTTGCTGGCGCGCTGCGCGGCGAACCGGTCGACCTCGTGCCATGCGAAACCATCCCCTTGGAAGTACCTGCCACGGCCGAGATCGTTCTCGAAGGCGAGATACCGCCAAATGCTGTCGAACATGAAGGTCCGTTCGGCGAATATACCGGCTATATGGGGCCCGCGGGCAACGAACCGTTTTTCAACATCAAGTGCATGACGTTTCGCAACAAGCCGCTGTACCAAGCCTTCATCAGCCAGATGCCGCCGTCCGAGTCGAGTTGCATTCGCGGCGTCGGCCGCGAATGGCCGCTGTTTAAACATCTAAAGGATACCCTGCGCCTTCCGATCAAAGATCTAAGACTGAAGGAAGCCGGCGGCGCCGGTGCTTTTCTGGTTATCTCGCTAAAAAAACAATTTGACGGCCAAGTACGCCAGCTCATGTATGGCGCCTGGTCGCAACGGACGGGATTTGGCAAGATCACCGTCGTGGTCGATGACGATATCGACGTTTGGGATGATTTCGCCGTCGACTGGGCGCTCAGCTGGCATGTCCGGCCCGATAAAGACGTCTATATTGAGCGCGACGTCCAAGCCGTGGGTCTCGATCCGTCGCAGGCCCCCGCTGACGTGCTGCAGCATCATCCCAGCCGCTACGTCGGCTCCCGCGTCGCCATCGATGCGACAAGAAAACATAAATATCCGGCAATTTCACTGCCGCCCAAAGAACACTTGGATTTGGTCGCCAGTCGGTGGAAGGAATATGGGATCGAAGATTGACTTTAAGGTTCAAGACGTTCAAGCCGTTTGCGTAGGACGGCTCCTGTTCCGAACTCGAAAAAACGATTTCAACGGCTTGAACGATTGGAACTTTTTGAACCCCTAAGCTCTTGATCGCATCTTTTTCGCCGCGGCCATGATCGACTCGATGATTTTCTTATAGCCGGTGCAGCGGCAAATGTTGCCGTGCATAAAATGTTTCAGCTCCGCATCGCTCGGATTGGGATTTTCATCCAACAGAGCTTTTGCGGCCAGTATCATTCCGGGCGTGCAAAAGCCGCACTGGAAGCCGCCGTGCTCGATGAAAGCCTGCTGCAACGGGTGCAGATTCCCGTCTTCGGCCAAGCCCTCGATCGTTAGAACCGAGCGCCCCCGGACTTCGAAAGCCAGCGTCGTGCAGGCACTCACCGGGCGGCCGTCAACCAGCAGCGTACAAGCGCCGCAAACCTGCACGTCGCACGACCGCTTCGCGCCGGTAAGCCCCAGCCCTTCGCGGATCACGTCGAGCAACAATTCGTGCGGCTCCACGTCAATTTCTTGCAGCCTGCCGTTCAAAGTAAACGACACCGGAATCAACTGCGCCTCGGAATGTCTCTGCATTGCTTTCGCCATGAATTCTCCCCGCCGAAATTTCCGCGCGCCTCAAGCGAGCGCACTCTGAAAAGCCCTCTTCAACAGGACTCCGACGATATGTTCTTTGTATTCTTGCGAACCGTGCAGATCGCTGATCGCCTGCGCGGCGCGCCCAGCGACCACCCCTGCCTGCGCAAGATTGCGCTGCGCTTCATCCTTGCTTTTGCCTTCGAGCAACGCCTCCGCTTCTTGGACTCGCCGCGGCGCCGGCCCGGCGCAGCCGACGGCGATTTTTATTCCGGTGACACCGCCGTTCAAATTGAAAGCAACAGCGAGGCCGACGCTGGGTCGTTCAAGATAGCCGAATTTGAGATAAGCGCTGCGGCCGGTCGCCGACGGCAGCGGAATTTGAATATTCGTCAGCACTTCATCAGTCTCCAACGCCGTTTCGTAAGCGTCGACGAAGAATTCCTCGGCGGCGATCTCACGCTTCGACGAGGACTTCTCGGCGAGCATATTGGCGCCAAGCGCTATTAATAGAGTCCCGGGGTCCGCATGGGGTTCGGCAAAGCAGAGATTGCCGCCGATCGTGCCCACTTGGCGCACGCGTACATTTGCCACGTTTTCTTCGAGCTTTGCCAGCGCGGGAAGCTTCTCCTTCAACATCGCTGACGTTTCGAGCTGGTGATGCGTGCATAACGCGCCGATCTTCACTGCGCCGTCGGCGAGAGTAATGTCGCTTAAATTCGTCAGCTTCTTGACGTTGATCAATCGCTCGTACTGAACCAGCCCCTCTTTCATCGCCAGCAGCAGTTCCGTGCCGCCTGCGTAAACCTTGGCGTTCTCGCCGAACCGGCCAAGCAGCTCGGAAACTTCGGCGATGCTTTGCGGTTCTTCCAAGCGAAATCTTCTGAGCATGTTATGAGTCTCCCTCTAATTGCTTCTTCACGGCCTGGGCAAACTCCTCCAACACCTGATCGGCTTTCCGTTTGATGATGCCGTGCCCCAACGCCGCCAGTTTGCCCAAGATGTCCACTCCGGCGACGAAGCCAAGAATTGTCTTGTCTCCTTCTTCGCGCAGGTTGACGTCCAAGTCGAGTTTCATGCGACTGCCGATCTTGTTGTCCGCGCCGGATGCCTGCGCTTTGATCCGCGTCAGCTCCTCACGCTCGAGGACTTCAATGTTCGTGGGAAACTCGACTTTAAACGGACCGACCTTTTCCACCATTGTCGCGGTATATCGCTTGCCTTCCTCTACCGTCTTGGCGTCTTTGCATCCTGGCACGCAGGCGATGAACCGGTCGACGTCCCAGATAAATCGCCAAACTTTGTCTCGCGGCGCGAGAATTTCGACTTCTTTTTGAAATTGCAAGAACATCCCTCCGAAAACGAATTTCTTTTTTGCTATCAGAAGCGCGTATGTCGCGCAAGCAATCGCGCGGGTTCAGAGGACAAAACGACGGCGCAGACGCCGTCCATGAGTCAGATCGTGGCAGGGGTAACCGCGCTGGAGTGCACAGCAAACCGAGCGCCGTGGACACCGCGCCGGAAATTATTCCGGGGACGAAGTATCGTTCATGTCCTTGAGGTCTTTGAGATAACTCTTGAGCTTCTTTTTCACCCGTTCCTCGATTTGCCGAACGCGCTCGCGGCTGATGCCATATTTCTCACCGATTTCGCGTAAGGTCACGGGCTCTTCGCTCAAGAGCCGCTCGCGATAAATCACGAGCTCTTTGTCCTTAAGAGTTTTGGCGAACTGTTCCATCCTGTGGCGCAACAGTTCCTGATATTGGGTTGCGGCGAACTCCTCTTCGGGGGTCTGCTTGCTGTCCTGCAGGAAATTGAGCAACGTCGCTTCATCGTCTTCGCCGATCGGCACGTCGACGGAAAGATCGCGTCCGGCGAGCCGCTGCTCCATTTCCACGACTTCGTCTTCTTTGACGTTCAATCGTTGAGCGAGCAATTTTGGCCCGGGCGTGAGCCCTTCGGCTTCAATTTTTTCTTTTTCTTTCTGCAGATTGAAAAATAATTTTCGCTGCGCTTGAGTCGTGCCGATTTTGACCATGCGCCAATCATTCATGATATAGCGAATCATGTAAGCGCGAATCCACCACACCGCGTAGGACGGGAAACGGACGCCGCGATAAGGATCGAAATTCTTGACCGCTTCCATCAGTCCCATGTTGCCTTCTTGGATCAGATCAAGAAGGTTTTTGAATGCTTTCTGATACTCGCGCGCGATCATCACCACCAAGCGAAGATTCGCGGTCACTAACTTGTAGGCAGCTCCCACGTCGCCGTATTCTTTATATTGCACAGCCAAGCGATGCTCCTCCTCGCGGCTGAGCAATTTAAAACGGCGAATTTCGGTGAGATAGCGCTGGAGCGGATCAAAAGGGACGAGTGCTTTACCCTTCGAACGCTCGTCCCCATCCTCCCCCGCTAGAGGTTCAGGCAGGTTAACGTCGGGAAACGGAAAAACAAGTTCGGTGTTTTTATCGTCTTCGGCCATGAGCGGTTTCGGACCCTCACCACCAAAGATTGGCGTCGCGTGGACAAGAGGGTTCTGCAATCGAATCTACGGGGTGTATTACTTTTTATTGAGACGGTGAGAAACAGACGGTCATTGGGCAAGTGAACGAGACGGTCGTCAAGACTGATCGGCAGTCTTCCTGACCTTACCGTCGGCAATTTCTCTCAACGCCACCACGACCTCGCGATTATCAGATTCGATTAGCGGCTTCGCGCCTCTGAAGAGCTGCTTTGCCCGTTTTGAAGCTAGCAAGACTAGTTCAAAGCGATTGTTAACCTTCTGAAGGCAATCTTCGACAGTGATCCGTGACATGAATGAATGATCCCTACAGAAACACGTTAATTGAACCAAATTTTTAGCGGAGAGTCAACGCAGCATTACGCAATGCTGCCAGTTGGAAGCGCGCTAGCAGCAACCTATCGACCTGAAAGTCTGCGAGAACAAAAATTGTTATGGGGTGAGAGCTTACAGCGCTGAGGGAAGTTTCTAATGCTCGATTTGCTTGCAGGTTTTGGTTTTGGCAAACGCCATATCGAGGGCAATCCCGGTAACGACGGCCTGCCATGCTTCATCTTCCGAGAGCCCGCGTCCCTTGATCGAGCGCCAGAGATAGATGATTTCTTCTTCGGTTACCGTCTCGAAAAGATCCTGATCTCGTTCTCTATCCAGAGCTGACATGGTGTTCATTTTCTTGGTATTTCAACCACCCTTCAGGTTTAATGCAAGCTAATTACAGCAAATCAGATGCCAGGAGTTTAACTTATTGAAATCGCGGAAAATCGATGAGGAGTGCTGGCGTATCATGTCGGTAATTTGTGCAAAGATTGTCTAGTTCGACGCCGAATGTGGCGCATCACTCGGTGAATTTCCTCCAAAAAACGACGCATTTCCTAATCGACGACTGCCATACCGGAGATTTCAATCATGCAATTCGGATTATAGAGTCGCTTCACCTCAACTAAGGTGATCGCCGGAAAATACTTCCCAAACACTTCGCGGTAGGCAGCACCCAAGGGCTTTTTATTGCTCCAATAAGCTTCCAGATTCGTCACATAAATTGTCAGCACCGCGTACTGATTCGGCCGGCCGCCGACGGCTTCAACGGCGGTTTGGAGATTGTGCATGACTTGGCGAAATTGAGCGACAAAGTCACCTTTGCCGACGACTTGACCGCGCTCATCAAATGGAGCTTGACCCGCCACGTGAACTACCGTGCCAGCGGTAACTTTGGCGACGTGCGCATATCCAACCGGAGACTCCAAACCATCTGGGTCGATCAATTCAAAAGCCATTTCGTCGTTCTCCTTATCACTGAATCGACCCCGTGATCGCCGGACTCCAGGAGGCGATAAAATTCTTCATTTCGGGCACGACATCGTCCGATGAAGCCACATACGGCAAAATAATTCTCGTCGCCCCCGCTTCCGCGTATGGTTTGATCTGTTCGACGACTTCGGCAGCGGACGTTGCCGCGACCAGAGGCAGCGCACTGAACATCCCATCCGTCACGAGCTTGCGCGCGGCATGAAAACCCCCAGCCTTCCATGCAGTACGCATTGCCTCCACTTCCCGTACGAATCCCATGCGACCCAATAGATCACGATAATAATCGGCCAGAGCGTAGTAGGTCAGCGCATGGCTCAGTGCCTCACGCGCTACACTATAGTTCGGCGCGATCGAGCAGCGAATCTTGCAGATGATTTCCATTCGGGACGAATCCTTGCCAGCCTCCTGCGCGCCCAATTTGACTTCTTCGACGATCCGACGAATTTCCGTCGGGTTCGCCATGTTGATCAGCACCCCATCCGAGATGCGTCCTGCCATCCGGGTCATCTTCGGACCAAAGGCCGCAAGATAGATTGGAATCCTCCGACCCGACGGTTTAAACGCCATCTTGAAATTTTGCGCGGAAAAAAATTTACCCGCGAAATTCAGTTTTTCGCCGCGCATCGCGGCTTGGACAACCTCAATATATTCTTGCACCCGTGTGAGCGGTCGGTCGAAGCTCTGCCCGTGCCATTTCGCTATGGTTGGATTTGACGATCCGATACCCAGGAGAAACCGTCCAGTCGATAACTCATCCAAACCGACGGCTTGAAGTGCCAATGTCGCCGGCGTCCGGCCGAGGATATGATAAATCGCTGAGCCGATTTTGAGCCGTGTCGTCACTGCAGCAATCGCCGACAGCATAACCGTCGGATCCTTGTTGTTAGCCTCCCCACCCCACGCGCAATCGAAACCATGGGTTTCCGCCATACGCGCCAGCTCCGGTATAGCGGCCATCGGCAGCTGCGCGCCCGAGTTAAACTCTATATCGATTTTCATGATCGCCGTGCACTTGCCGGTATTTGAATTCAGTTGTAACTGGCCGGCAGATTGGTTTTCAGGATCTCGATTTTTTCGACCTTTTCGACGTGACGTATGAAGCGATACTTATTTTCAACTTCATCGATGGGATACGGCGGAACTTCGACGCGCTCCGTAGTCACTTTGGCGCCAATGAAAAACAACTCCTCGGAACCCAGAGCCAAGCGGATGGCTTTGCCGAATTCGTCGAGCGAATTTGCCCAGGAGGCATTCTTAACGCCCGCGGCGCGGGCGACTCCAACCAAATCCGTTCCCGCGGCGGTTGCGGTTTTCTTGCTGCCGGATGCTTCGTAAACTTCATTATCGAATACGATGTGAACCAAATTTTTCGGCTGCATCCGGGCGATCGTCGCTAGCGAACATAAATTCATCAGCAACGAGCCGTCGCCGTCCAGCGCGACGATTTTACGATGGGGTAAACCGAGCGCCATCCCGAGTGCGATCGACGAGCAGAGTCCCAACGTGCGAACGCGAAAGTTACCGTCGCTCGGCCGCAAACTGTTCCATTCCAAAGTCATGGCGCCTGCCGAGCTCACAGTCAGCGCGTCGCTGATCAGGGGCGCCAAAGCTTTCAAACAATCGAATCTTTTCATTGGCCTGTCCTATCACTGGTGCGCGGTTCAGCGAACGAATCACAGCGATTGCAGTGCCGGCCGGCGCCCAAGCAGTTCTTTGGTCAGTAACAGCGCCACCGGCCGCTTGGAATCCTCGGCGAGGATTTGCGCGCGCTTGATCAATTCAGGCGCGTCCGTGCTGCTGCGCATGATGTAGTAACGAATGCCTAGGGCCTGTAACACCGGTTCGGTCATGGCGCCTGAGGTGCTAAACGTTCGATCACCGATATCGCCGGCGTAATAGATGAGCAGCAAAAGTGGAATCTGATATTGCAGTAGCGTGCTGACGATGGCGTTATTGCTGTTGAAGAAGCCGCCGTTTTGCATGATCGCGGCGCATTTCTTTCCGACTAAATAGGCGCCGGCGCAAATGCCGATCCCCTCTTCTTCCCGGCAGAGCGGCACGTGAACGACATCTTCGTCGCTCTCAACTTCCGCGAGCAAGTCTGACAAATTGATATCCGGTAGCGTCGCGATGAGATTAATGCCAGCGCTTTTTAATCCGCTCACGATCGTTTGCGCTGCTTGTGCTGGATTCAAATTCGCATTCCAATTTTTCCGATCAGTGGCTATCCGCTTAACATCAAAAACCGGGCGATTCAAGACAGATTTCGCGCGGTCGGCGCTTTTCCTTTCGAAAAATTCTTAGTATAAGTGCCGCAGGAAAAAAATTAGCGAAAGGAGCATGATCATGATCAAACTCTACGATTTTAAATCTTCACCCAACTGTCAGCGCGTCAAGGTCGTATTGGCGGAAAAGGATTTACCCTACGACATCGCACCGATCGATTTGCGCGCGCAGGAGCAGAAAACGCCGGATTATTTAAAATTGAACCCGTACGGCAAAGTGCCGGTGCTGACCGACGACGCCACCGTGCTTTACGAGTCGCTCATCATCAACGAGTATCTGGAAGAGAAATATCCCAATCCGCCGCTCCTGCCGAAAGACCCGGCGAAAAAAGCCAAGGCACGTATTCTGATCGATTACGGCATGGCGCACTTCGACAGCCCCTATCAAAAGCTCCGGATGGAGCTGACGAAGGAGCCCAAGGAGCAGAACCAACAAGCGATTGCCGGCGCCAAAAGCGAATTGAAAAAACTCTTGCAGCGTTTCGAAGATGAAATCGGCGATCAACAATATCTCGTAGGCGATTTTTCCCTGGTCGACGCCGATTTACTGCCGCGCTTCACGCGACTGGAAGGATTCGGTGTCTTGCCTGATCCCTCATTGCCGCGCCTGGGAAAATACCTGGAAAGAATGAAAGCGCGTCCGTCGGTTAAGGCTATTCTCTAGCAAGTGTCGTTTTTTTGGTTTTCGCACCCCTAGCGTCGATGGAGCTGCCGAAGCGCGGTTTCTTTTCAACCGTCTTTTCGGCGCTCCTTCGTCCGTTCGTCCGCTATTTCGATAGGCGCTCGCTGCCACATTATCGGGGCGACCTGAGTCTTGTCGGCCTCAATAAGTCTGTGGAGGTGCTCTGGGATCGCTACGCCATCCCTCATGTCTTTGCGTCCGACGAGCGCGACCTTTTTTTTGCTCAAGGATATCTCCACGCTCAGGAAAGACTGTGGCAAATGGAAATGAGCCGGCGCTTCCTTTGCGGTCGCATGGCGGAAATCTTCGGTGATTTTGCCCTGCCCTGGCGCGACATCTCCAACCAATTTCGCGGCAGAACCTGCGCTGATTTCGACTACTTCGTGAGATTGCTGGGTATTCGCTCCGCTGCAGCCGAGTCACTCGACATTCTCCCCGAAGCAGATCGGCTCCGTCTGTACTCGTATTGCGACGGGGTCAATCGTTACATCGAGCAGTGTGGCAAGAAACTTCCTTGGGAGTTTCGTTTGCTGCGTCATGAGCCTGAACCCTGGCGGCCGCAAGATACGTTGACCATCGGTAAAGGCTTTGCCTTTCTACTTTCCACCGCCCTTTATACGCGTCTTAACTTCATCGCCGTTGCTGCCAAGCTCGCCGACGAGCCGGACAAGCTTCGCACGCTCCTCCCGACATACCCCGACGACGCGCCCGTGACCGCTCGTGCAGTTTGGGACGGCGCTCGTGGTGCGTGGCAATTTACTACCGATATTCTTGCCGCATGTGATTGGCATCCAGCCGGCAACGGGAGCAATAGCTGGGCAATCGCGCCGAACCGTTCGACCACCGGCGGCGCCATCTTGTGCAACGATCCGCATCTTAGAATGACTCTCCCCTCGGTCTGGTATCTCATGCATTTAAAAGCTACGAGCGATGCCGCACAGCCGGATGGTTACGAAGTCTGCGGCGCATCGATCCCCGGCGCTCCTTGCGTTCAACTCGGCCACAACCGTTACATCTCCTGGGGGATCACTGCGGCGGTATGCGACGACGTGGAAATCTATCGCGAAAAGCTGCACCCGCTTGAACCGGATCTCTACCGCGTTGGACATCGCTGGGAGAAGCTCCAGACGAGCCGAGAACAGATCGCGATCCGACGCCAAGCGCCGTTCGAGAAAATCATCCGCAAGAGCCGGCATGGTCCGGCTATCAGTGACTTCAGCGATCCGCGCGCCGGCGGAGAAATTTTGACGGTGCGCTGGACTGCCCACGAGCCAAGCCAAGAATTGCGCAGTGTCTATGGCGTCAATTGCGCGCGCAACTGGCAAGAATTTCAGGAAAGCCTGCGCCACCACTCTGCGCCGAGCTTGAATTACGTTTACGCCGATCGCGACGGCAATATTGGCTACACGCTTGCCGGAAGAATTCCTCGGCGCACCAACGTTCCATCGTTGCTACCCGTGCCTGGTTGGGAAGAAGGCGATGACTGGCTCGGTTATATACCGTTTGAAGAACTGCCGCGCGTCTATAATCCTCCACAAGGCGCGGTCGCCAGTGCCAATAATCGCGTCACCGACGCCGCGTACCCTTATTATCTATCCCACTTCGTCGAACCGCCGCATCGGATTCGCCGAATCCAAGAGTTATTGGAACAACCCAAAAAGCTTTCAGCTGAAGATTTGGCAGCGATCCAGCTTGACTCTGTTTCACTGCACGCCAGAGAATTGATCGCAACGTTGGAGGGCGAATTAGCTCGGATTCCGGAGGACAGCCGCACTGTCAAAATCGCCGCCAATCGACTGCTCTCTTGGGATGGTAGCTGTGCCATCACGAGCATCGAAGCGGCAATCTTTCATGTGTTTCACCATCGCCTGCTGGTCAACCTATTGGTTCCTGCGTTGGGAGAAGACCTTTGCTCGGCCTACATTGAGATTTTGAACCAGTGTGTCGTGCCCATCGATCGAATTCTTAGCGATTTGAACTCCACCTGGTTTGGCAGCCGATCGCGCTTGGAGCTCGTTACCGTATCGCTCGGCGAAGCGTGCGCCGAGCTCGAAGACAACTTTGGCGCGAATATCGAAGCTTGGCGCTGGGGCAAAATTCACCAACTACACATGAATCACGCCCTAGGGCGCAGCAAAATCCTCAAACCTTTTCTGAGCATCGGGCCGATGCCAACTCCCGGCGATGGCATGACGGTCAATTCCGGGTTTTATCGTCATTCCAATCCCTATACCCAAACCGTCGGCGCTTCCTTGCGGTTCATCGTCGAACTCAACAGTTCAATAAGATCCGGATTTGTTCTTCCTTCGGGACAATCGGGTCATCCGTCCTCAACGCACTATTCGGACCAAACGGAACTTTGGCTGAAGGGAAAAAGGATCCCGTTTCGCACCGTCCACGATCATTTAAGGCTGTACGACAGTCGTTTACTCCTCAATCCGGCTCAGTCTGGTATTGCGCCGAAGCACGCTTCAGGTTAGAAGTTTTGAGGTTCAGCCCCTATCAACGAAGCTCTCCTATGCCGATCAAACTTCTCATCGCCGATGACGAACGCTTGTTTCGCCAAAGTCTAAAGATTCTGCTCGAAACTGGGACCGACATCCGGGTTGTCGCCGACGCCGCCAACGGCCAGGAGGCGGTGACGGGGGCGCGGCAGAGCATGCCGGACCTCGCGCTGTTGGACGTTGATATGCCACGAATGAACGGCATTAAAGCGGCTCGACTGATCACCGCGGTATCGCCGCGGACAAAAATTTTAATGCTCTCAGTGCACCATGAGGACGAAAAGATCAGCGCAGCCATTCGCGCCGGCGCGATCGGCTACATTTTGAAAGACACCGACCGTGGCGATTTTATCAACATCATCCGGCAAACCCATGCCGGAAAAATTTCTCATTCGCCTTATCTCGCACACCTCGCCGTGGAACCAACCTCGAATCGCCAGCCGGCCGCGAGTCAAGCGCGAATCACGCAATTCTGCGAACGATTCGGCTTGACCGAACTGGAGCTCAAGATCCTTCGCTTGATGTCCGAAGGACTCAGCAATGAAGAGATCAGCGAGATTACCGCCCTCGCGCGCGAGACCATTAAGGGCCACTTAAAATCGCTTTTCCGCAAGCTCGACGTCAAGAACCGCACCGAAGCCGCAGTGTTGGCCGTCCGCGAAGGACTCGATTAACCCCATTTGGGGGGACGAATAAATTACCGATAAGGGGGATTGACACCGCCAGCCTTCTACGAGATAAGACATCACGCTTAGAAGATTTTCACGCAATATTCGTCTAAGGGGAGGAGATGATGAAAACGAGCGGAAAAATCATTTCGGTGCTACTGGTCGCGTTTGCTCTGGTTTTTGCCTCATCTGGACTTGCCCGGGCACTTCAGGTCGGCGAAAAGGCGCCGGACTTCGAACTCGACAGCACTAAGGGCGGCAAACTCACACTGAGCAGCCTCAAAGGCAAAAACGTTCTAATCAATTTCTACGTCCTCGATTTTAGTCCCACTTGAATCAAGGATTTGCAGGCGTCCGGTTCGGACAATCACGCTGCCTTCCAAGCTGAAAATACTGAAGTCTTAGGCATCAGTGCCAACATGCCGTTTTCTCAAAAAGCCTTTGCCGACTTTGCTAAGATTAATTATCCGCTATTGAGCGATAGAGACGGCAAGATGATGCAAGCGTACGGTGTTTACGACGAGCCACGCCGCCTTGCCAAACGGTCCTATATTATCATCGATAAAGAGGGTGTGGTTCGCTATCTCAATATTCGGCCTAGCAATTCGGAGAAAGATCTATTGTCAACCGAAGAATTGCTGAGCGAAGTCAAAAAGGTGAATAGCGGCAAATAAAGATTAGCTTCTAACTTGAAAGGGGAATAATAGTGATGATCCAGAAACTCTTAGCGGTTGCTCTGTTCAGCTTGGTCTCTTTGGCCGTGTCAGCGCAAGCTTTCGCTCAGGCCGATGTCAACCAAAAAAGGCAAGACGCCATGAAAGGCAACAACGCGGCAGCCAAAGCGATTAAGGCTGCTGTCGAAGCCAAGGATTACGCCACGGTGGAGGCTAAGGCCAAAGACATCATGGGGACCGCCGATAAAATCGTCAGCCTCTTTCCCGCCGGGAGCACCAGTGGAAAAACCAAGGCAACGCCCGCCATTTGGGAAAAATCCGACGACTTCGCCAAGGCGGCGAAGAATCTGAGCAAGGCCTCGGGCGAACTGGCGGCGGCGGCGAAATCCGGTGACGATGCCGCCGTTAACACCAAGGTGAAAGCGGTGGGCGAAGCGTGTGCGGCTTGCCACAAACAGTTCCGCGCGGATAAATACGCCGAATAAAAGCAAATAATCTCGTCCTATTGTCGTCTGGAAAGCCCCGACCCGGTTCGGGGCTTTCTTGTTTCCGCCACCTTCCTCTTATAGTATTTTGCCATACGGACGAGGTTGAGTTCATGAAAATCAACAAGACGTGTTACGTCGTCACGGCAGTTTTACTGTTGCTGCTATCACTAAGCATGCAGGCCAGCGCCCAAGTTACCCGCCTCAATGTCGGTTATAGCGCGACAAGCGCCGATCAATTGCCCGCCTGGGTCGCAAAGGAAACCGGCATCTTCGCCAAAAACGGGCTCGACATACAATTAATTTTTTTCACCGGCGGCACCACCGCCATTCTTGCTCTTGTTTCGGGCGATGTGCCGATTACCCAAGTTTCAGGCCCCGGTTTAGTGAATAGCGCTTTTGCCGGCTCGGACGCGGTTTTCGTCGCCGCAGGGATAACTTCGCTCAACTATGTCCTCATGGGAAAGCCGGGAATTAAAAGCGCTGAACAATTAAGGGGCGGCACCGTGGCGATCAGCCGGTTCGGTTCGGCGACCGATACCATAGCCCGATTCGCCTTGAGAAAGATCGGCTTGAATCCCGGAAAAGACGTCACCCTCGTGCAAGTAGGCAGCGGTCCTGAGCGGCTGAGCGCCGCGCTGACAGGTCGAGTTACGGCGTCAGTTATCAATCCTCCTTCCAGCTTTGTAGCCGAAAAAAAGGGACTCTCAGTGATCGCCGATGTCGCCAAGATGGATTTGGTCTTTCAGCATACCGGCGCAGCGACCACTCGGAAATTCATCAAACAACACCCCGATACCGTGCGCCGGTATGTCCGGTCGCATGTCGAAGCGGTTCACAAAATGTGGACCGATAAAGAATCTACGATCAAGGCTTTGAGCCGCTACATGGGTAGCGGGCTCGATCGCGAAACTTTAGAGCGAAGCTACGAGAATGTGATGACTGAAGCGTTTTACCCGAAAAAGCAATATCCCAGCCTCGAGGGACTCAAGACAGTGCTCGACGACATTGCCGAGCGCGACCCCAGAGCCAAGACGGCCAAACCCGAACAGTTTGTCGACGCGAGCTTCATTCGCGAGCTGGACCAGAGCGGTTTTATCGACGGGCTGTACAAGAAAAAATAGCGGCTCTCTCGGATCGCTATGTTGAGCGCGCAACGAGGTGAAGCGGCAGTTCCCGAACTTCAAGCCTGGGCGAATGAAACTGTCAAGCGCGCCGATCCCGCAGTCGATGTCATTGTTGAATTCGACGCCGACTCAAATACTTATATTTTGCGCTTGTCCAAAGCGTCGCGAGTGCTGATCTTTCGCTTCTCGCAGTCACAAGTTCACACCGACGGACGAGAAGCCGAGTGCGAAAGAACACTCAACCGGAAGATAAAGGATTTATGGAATCTGATCTGAATAACTGGAACCGTTATCATCCGTGTAGTAACCGCGCCGCGTCCTTGGCAAAATAACTGAGGATCATGTCGGCTCCGGCGCGCCGAATGGCGAATAAAACTTCCATCATGATTCTCGGCTCGTCGATCCAGCCATTTTGGCCGGCCGCTTTGATCATCGAGTATTCGCCGCTGACATTGTACGCCGCGAGCGGATAACCGAACTTCTGCTTCACCCGATAGATCACGTCGAGATATGCCAACGCCGGTTTGACCATGACGATATCCGCGCCCTCGCGAATATCGAGTTCCACTTCCCGCAACGCTTCCTCTACATTCGCCGGATCCATCTGATAGGAGCGCCGGTCGCCGAACTGCGGCGTCGACTCGGCCGCTTCGCGAAACGGGCCGTAGAAGCCCGAAGCGTATTTCGCGGCGTAGGCCATGATCGGTATGTGTTCAAATCCATTGCCGTCGAGAATTTTGCGAATCGCGCCGACTCGCCCGTCCATCATATCGGAAGGCGCCACGATGTCGGCACCGGCCTGCGCATGGGACAACGCCTCCTTGGCCAGCAACTCGAGCGTACTGTCGTTATCGACGTCGCCGTTTTTAACTACCCCGCAATGACCGTGATCGGTGTACTCGCAAAGGCACACGTCCGTGATCACGAGTAGCTCGGGAAACTCGTCTTTAATGGCACGGATCGCCTGTTGGACGACGCCGTCGTTGCGGTAAGCCTCGCTACCCACGGCGTCTTTCTTTTCCGGTATGCCAAAAACAATTACCCCTGGGATACCGAGCGCATTGATCTCTTGGCATTCGCGTACCGCGCGATCGACCGTGAGCTGAGCGATCCCCGGCATGGAAGAAACCGCTTGAGCGTTGTCTTTTCCAGGTCCGACAAACAAAGGGTAAATAAAATTTCCCGGGTCTAGGGTCGTCTCTCTGATCAAGCGCCTAAGTCTTTCGTTGCGCCGCAATCGTCTCGGTCGATAGATTGGAAAGTTCATTGCCTTGCACTAGACTTAACTGATTCGCCTGCCGGGAATCTCTTTCACCGCGTCGGGTTTGGATCCGAAGTGCGCGACGATCGCGCGCATCATACCTGGAATCGTAAATTCACCGGCGACCAAATCAGCATGACCGCCCAATTGTTCCACGGTGCGGGAGGTGATCGGTCCGATACACGCGAGCGCACTACCCGCCGCGATCTCGCCGAGATTTTTGTCGTCAAACAGACGAACAAAATTTCGCACTGTGCTGGGACTGGTGAACGTAATGACATCCACTTTGCGCTGGCGCAACAGTTCAGCGAGCGGCGCGATATCGATGGTCGGTAACGTGGTCCGGTAGGCGATAACGACGTCGACAAAGGCGCCCCATTGGCGCAAAGTATTCGGTAAAATCTCGCGTGCCTTGGCTGCCCGCGGGATCAACACTCGTTTTCCTCGCATGGTCTCGGGTTCAACCGCATCAAGAAGTCCTTCGGCTTGATAACGTTCCGGCACCAGGCACACGCGAATCTCCGCGTCTTCGAGACGTTTCGCTGTTTCCGGTCCGATGGCGCCGATTTTGAGCGCCTCTAGCGATGCGACTGTTTTTCCTTTCTGCTGCAGCCGCGCTAAAAATGGTTCGACACTATTTACACTGGTAAAGATCAGCCAGTCATAGCTGTCGATTCTCTCGACCGCGGCATCGAACGCGACAAAGCTCTCCGGCGGGCGAATTTCAATCGTCGGGAACTCGATGACTTCGCCGCCCAGCTCTTCGATGCGCCGCGCCAGACTTTCCGCCTGCGCCCGCGCGCGCGTGACGACAATCCGTCTGCCG